>JBJXFD010000101.1:0-24507 GCA_046153985.1 Saprospiraceae bacterium | reverse complement strand
TCCAGGGCCTTTTCAACAGTGATGAAATTGAATCTTTTGCTATCGGCGATTTAAACCACGATGGCCGTCCTGACATTTATGCAGGATATGCCCAGATCTATACCACGCCCAGCAATATTCCCGACGCAGTCTGGCTGAATACAACCGCAACAGATAACCACTTTTTGTCGGTATCGTTGATCGGTACTGCGAGCAATCGCAACGGGATAGGCGCCCGCATCACGATCTATGGCTCTTGGGGACAGCAAATTCGCGAAGTGCGTTCCGGTGAAAGCTACGGCATCATGAATTCGTTTTCACAAAATTTCGGACTGGGCAGTGCTACAACAGTAGAATCTATTGTTGTGAAATGGCCTTCCGGACAAGTTGATACTTATACCAATTTAGCCGCCGATCAATTCATTACCCTCATCGAGGGCACGTGTATTTCGCCTGATGTTGCCATCGCAGCAGACGGACCACTCACTTTTTGTACTGGCGAAAGCATCACGATTTCTGCACCAGAGGGTTTTGCAACCTATACCTGGTCGAATGGCAGCACTGGCACCGAGATTGAAGTAACGGCCTCCGGAGCTTACAGTGTTGTTGTGGATGAAGGCAACGGCTGTTTCTCTTCATCTTTACCGATTGTGGTGACGGTTGATCCAATTGAAACGCCATCTATAAGCGCTTTGGGTGACACTCTTTTCTGCCAGGGCGGGAGCGTGGAACTGGTTTCCAGTGAAGCCACTGCCTACACCTGGTCAACAGGCGCTACCACGCCTTCGATTTTGGTTACAGAAACGGGTGATTACAGTGTGACTACCCAGGGTTTGTGTGCAGAATTTTCTTCTTCGCCCCTGTATATAGAAGTCTTGGCAGCGCCCGCTCCGGAAGTTACCCCGGACACTGTAATCATCTCCGGGGATGCAGTATTGTACGCAACTGGTGATAATCCGCAATGGTACGATGCTCCTGTTGGTGGCAACCTGGTGACAGAAGGCGACTCCCTGCTCATTCCCTCTCTGGCAGCAACGACTACTTTTTATGTAGAAGATGCGGAATTGTATCCCGGCCCAGTTTATCTCGCGGGAATTCCCGAACATGCTGGCAATACAAGCTACAACGGAGGCACTGTTAACGGGCAGATCATCTTCAATGCCTACAAAGCATTTACCCTGAAAACGGTAAAAGTATCCACGGATACGCCTGCTGAAAGAACAATTGAGTTAAAGGATGACAACGGCACGGTGTTGCAATCTTTAGATGTACAGATTGATTCGGGCGAATACATCATCATACTTGATTTTGAAGTGCCGGTAGCCAATGGCTTGACACTCGGAACCAATACGCAAAAAAACGTCACAGAACTGGGTACCAACAGCCCGCGTCTGCGCCGCACCAATGGCCCGGTTAACTACCCTTACGAAGTGCCGGAAGTGTTGAGCATCACCGGTTCCAACCAGAGCCCTGAAGTCTATTACTATTTCTACAAATGGCAAATAAAACTCCCGGATGCGGAATGTACCAGCGAACGTGTGCCGGTTGAAGCGGTGCTCTTCGTTCCAAATAGCACGGACGAAACTGGCAGGGCTGGTAGTCTGACGGTTTATCCGAACCCCGCAAGCGGCGAAGTGTTCGTTACCTTGCCAGAATTGTCTGCTTCGGCAAGCTTGCGGGTATTCGACCTGAATGGCGCCGCGCTGGTGAAGCAAATGGTAACACCAGGCCAATTGCAAGCGACCCTTCAGGTGCGGCAACTGCCCGCGGGCGTGTATGCCGTGAAGGTGGAAGACGCGGGCAAAACCTGGGTCGGACGATTGGTGGTAGCACGATAGTTTTAGCAAGGTTAAAGGATAAAGTTGAAAGGTTAAAGCAGGGGTACGTCCCCACTTTAACCTTTCTCCTTTAACCTTGGAACTTGAATTCCCGTCCAACGTAACAACCACCACTATGAATCCGGCGCATCAACAACTCTGGAATCAAATCAGCGACTTTGAATTTGGTGATCCCGATGCCCGGCTGGGCTTTGTGGACCGATTGGCGCGCGAAAATGGCTGGTCATTGGAATATGCCTCCCGCGTATCCTGGGAATACAAAAGATTCTTGTTTTTGTGTTGCGTTTGCAAACATTCCGTAACGCCTTCCGACCAGGTTGACCAGGCCTGGCACCTCCATCTGCTTTATACGGAATCCTATTGGGTTAACTTTTGCAGGAACACCATTGGCCGGGATATTCACCACGGACCAACCAAAGGAGGCAACGCAGAAGGCAATAAATTCAAACTTTGGTACGAAAAAACCCTCGAATCGTATAGAAAATATTTCCACACGGAGCCGCCAGCGGATATTTGGCCTGACGTCGAGAAGCGCTTTTCCGGGTTCAATTACCGGAGAATTGATCTCGACAAGTTCTGGATTTTTCCCAAACCAAAACTTCGTTTATGGAAATTGCTATCCGGGATTGGACGCCCGCCGAAGTGATGATGATCCTGTCGCCTAATGCTATTAAAGGTGGGGATATGTTGAAATTTACCTTTTTGGACCTGATCATAAAAGAGGTATTGGCCTATGAAAAAGTAGAAAAAGACGGAAAAATCTTTCGCAATATTTTGACTGGACCTTTGCTCTATGCCTATCAGGCGCTTCCTCATGAAATGGTTTGTCTGGCGCCTTTCCAAAAAGGACAGCCACGTATTGAGTTAAAATTATACGTGAGGACCCTCACTCAAAATGTGGGCGGATATTACAATTTTCGACAAAAATACGTCAAACGCGCACCCCGCCTGAAGCCTTTTTTTCAATCCAGCTTCTGGAACATCCTGAATATGCACGTACTCAGTGACCAAGGCAAAAGATTACAGCAAAGCCTGAAAACACAGATAGAGGCAGTGCGTACCTGTCTGAAAAACATCGCCATGCGGAATTACGATCCCGCAGCGAATCCCTTGGTGCAAAACCTCGGCAACAACGTGATCATCCTGAAAGAATGGGAGCCGTTCATGCATCGCAAAGACCTGGAAGTACTCGCTAAGAGTTTTTTGAAACAACCTGCGCAGGTTGATCTGGATTTCCCGGAGTTTGATGCCCAACTTTTAGATGTTTTCATGGATGCCTGGTCGGATATTTCTGATGCTTTTTCCGACGGCGGAGGAGGAAGCAGCGATGGCGGGGACGGCTCCTCGGATGGTGGCAGCGGCTGTGGGGGGTGCGGGGGTGGCGATTAATCAAGGAAAAGCCTACCTTTGGCTTTCTGAATACAAAGCCGCAACATGCATCCAGACATCCACATCAAAGCGCGCGTTGTCGTGCAACTCAAAGGCGAAAACCTGCTCGGTCCGGGCCGGATTGAATTGATGGAAAAGATACAAAGCACGGGTTCCATTTCGGAGGCAGCCCGGGACATGGGCATGTCTTATCGCAAAGCCTTGCAACTCATTAATCACATCAATGACCTTTGCGGACAGGAAGTCATTCTCACCTGGAAAGGGGGCACAGAACACGGTGGCGCCAGGCTCAGCCTGTTTGGAGAAGACCTTGTACTCCGATACAAAGCGCTGACCACCAAAGTCAGTGCGCTCCTTGCTACTGAAGGGGCAATTTTCCTCCAGTAATCTACATTCGATATATGCAAATTTTTTGTGTTCAAAAGTTATGCTTTTCGATATGCATTTAAAAATAGATCGCTATATTTATCCCGATATTCATTTTAATACACATCGCTTATTGCCACCCCAATATTTACAAGTATGTCAATTCCAAGAATTTTGTACTTGCATTCGGCATTGCTCCTGTTTATGATACCGCTTCAAGCACAGGACACTACTGCATGGAAGCCTGATCGTGCTTTCAACCTCGGTGAAATATTAGTGACGGCCTTGCGTCCTTTGGACACCGCCAACGTGATTACCTCCGTTCATATAGAGCGTTTCAATACAATCGAAGCATCCAAAGCCCTCAATCTCCTGCCGGGCATTACACTGGCCAATGTAGGGCCCCGCAATGAATCAGTGGTGTATGTGCGTGGTTTTGATCTCCGGCAAGTTCCCGTTTTCATTGACGGTATTCCGGTTTACGTGCCTTACGATGGCTATGTAGATCTGGCGCGTTTTACCACTACGGATCTCGCTCATATCCAGGTAGATAAGGGTTATTCGTCTGTCTTGTACGGCGCCAATACGATGGGAGGCGCCATCAATCTTGTGAGCCGAAAACCTGCGCGCAAGCTGGAGTACGATGGCCGGCTTGGCATTATGAGCGGCAAAGGGCAGCGGATCAACCTGAATCTGGGAAGCCGGCTGGATAAATTTTATTTTCAGGGAGGATTTTCTTATTTAGAAAGGACTACTTTTCCGATGTCGGAAGATTTCAAAGCAGTGGCCTCCGAAGATGGCGGTGATCGCAACAATGCTTTTAGGAAAGACCTCAAAATCAACGTAAAAATGGGATTTACGCCAAATGAAACCGACGAATATGCGATCGGGTATGTTCGGCAAGATGGAGAAAAGGGCAACCCGCCATATACCGGCAATGACCCCAATATCCGCGTTCGCTACTGGCAATGGCCTTATTGGGATAAAGAGAGCATTTATTTCCTGTCGAATACCCAGGTTGGAGTTGGTAGCCGCATGAAAGTGCGACTCTATTACGATCGTTTTGAAAATGTATTATTCAGTTATGATGATGATACGTACAGCGCGCAAACCAGACCGTATGCATTTCAGAGTTACTACGATGATTATTCGTATGGCGGAAATGCAGAATTCAGCACGACGCTGTTGCCCAAAAATGAGGTCAAACTGGCGGCCTATTTCAAACACGATACTCACAGGGAAAACAACTTGGGCGAACCGCAAAGGACAATGGCGGACAATACCATTTCTTTTGCATTGGAAGACGAAATCCGGCTTGCACAAAAGTGGCGAATCATTCCAGGCGTAAGCTACAATATCCGCAATAGTCAAAAAGCGCAAGACTATTTGGCGAGCGAGGGGTTGATTGTTGATTTTCCGGATAATGACAACAGCGCATTTAATCTTCAAACGGCGCTGGTTTATCAACCTGCTTCCGGGCAAAGCCTGCGCGCATCGGTAGCCAGAAAAACCCGCTTTGCTACCCTGAAAGACCGCTACTCTTATCGCCTCGGGCAGGCCATTCCCAATCCGGAACTCGAAGCAGAAGCCGCAGTCCACTATGAATTGGCTTATTTAGGGCAGGTTGTAAAGGATAAATTAAGTTTGCAGGTCAACCTATTCTACACCAACCTTGTCAATGCCATCCAGCAAGTAGACAATGTTCAGGGTAACCAGTTTCAGTTGCAAAATACAGGTGAAGCTCGCTTTGCGGGTACAGAAATCAGCATTGACTATAAACCTGGTGATTTTTTACAAACAGGCATCAATTACTCCTATATTGAACAGGAAAACCTGACGCGACCGGAAATTCTCTTTACAAATGTCCCGAAACACAAGATTTTTGCTTTCGCAAATGGGCAAATAGCCTCGTGGTTGAGCTTACTCATTTCTACTGAATATAATACAGAGCGGTTCAGTACCAGTTATGGCACAAAAGCAGAAGCTTTTACCCTGGCAAATTTTGCGCTTCACTCACAGATACAACCCTGGCTGGGACTGAACGCAGGTGTTAATAATGTTTTCGATAAAAATTATGCCTTAGTGGAAGGTTTTCCGGAGGAAGGCCGTAACTATTTCGTCACGATAAGTTTTAAACGGCCTTGAAGCAGGAAACGACCATTAATTTTGGAGACGAACGCCTGATCATGATCCGCTTAACGGCGCTTTGGGCGCTCAATGAAGCTGGTCTTGGCGGGCTGATGCACTTGTTCCGCAGCCCCTTTACCGGGATTTTTGTCGGAGGATCCGCTATTTTGCTCATTGCACTCATTGCGCATTTCTCAAAAAAACCAGGCGCAGCCATTTTGCGGGCGTTGCTGCTTGTGCTCATCATCAAAGGGGTGGTTAGCCCGCATTCTCCCCTGCCTGCTTATCTCGCAGTGAGCTTCCAGGGGCTTTTGGGGGCACTGCTTTTTAGCCGGTTGTCTTCTTTTCGTTTGGCTGCGCTCCTTTTGGGAGCCCTGGGCTTGCTGGAGGCTGCCCTTCAGAAATTGCTGGTTACAACCCTTCTTTTTGGCATGCCCATTTGGAAAGCAATAGACGCTTTTGTGGATTCGGTGCTCCAAAAATTTGGCGTAATGGACACAGATGAAGCTGTTCGGGGCAGCCTGTGGTTGATTGGATGGTATATCGGGTTGTATTTTGTCAGCGGCCTGTTGATTGGCTGGTTGGCGGGGCGTTTACCGGCTGAGGTCAAAACTGCTGCTGGCCGGCTTTCTGTGCCTGAGATTAGTGGAACCGAAGATGAACCGTCGGGGAAACGTCCTCACAGGGCTTTCTGGCAAAAACCTGCGCTGCGCTGGATCGCTTTCCTGTTACTTTTATTGACCGCAATCTATTTGTTCGCTCCAGCCAGCCGGGAGGTGTTGGCGCCGCTATGGTTGCTGGTTCGGGTAGTTGGCGTTATTGCCGTCTGGTATTTTTTGCTGGCTCCTTTATTGATGCGCCTGTTGCAGCGTTTTTTGCAAAAGAAAGCCTCGGAATATCGCGAAGAAGTTGCAGCAGCCCTTGAACTTTTGCCTGTTTTTCGGGTGCTTGCAAAGGCAGCCTGGGCCGAAACCCGCCCTATGAAAGGGTGGCGGCGCTGGAAAGAATTTGCGATAAGGATCATCACTTATGCGTTGCTTTATTCCGGAAAAAAATCATGATCATAATGCCTGTTAACATTTTCATCTTTGCCGCGCCGGTCAAATCTGGCAAAACCACCACCCTGATGAATTGGGTGGGTAATAAAAAGAACATCGGAGGTCTGCTTGCTCCGGACATTGACGGCCTGCGCCGGTTATACACCCTGCGCGACAGGCAATTGCATGATTATCAACTCACCGACGAAGCGGCAATAGTTGCAAAGCCGCAAGAAATGGTCACCATTTGTAAGTTCAACTTCGCAGCCCCGGCTTTTGCTTCGGCCCGGCAAATATTGCTGGAAGACAGCCAGCAGGATTTCGAATGGGTAGTCGTGGACGAAATTGGCAAATTAGAGCTCAAGGGGGAAGGATTGGAACCGGCAGCGGCAGAAGTCATTGAGTATTTTAAAACGGGCCGGGCAAAGGGGCGGTTGCTGCTCATCGTTCGTGATGAATTGGTTGAACAGGCGGTAAAACACTATGGACTTGTGGAATACAGAATAATTCGACTTGGGGAGGCAATGCCAGATTGAAGAATAAAAAACGCGCCGGAAAAACCGGCGCGCCATAGGATAAACAGTCGGGAAATTAGTTCCCAGATCGGAGTCGGATGTGTGCTGTAATTAATCTTCCCGCCCTCTGGTACGGCGGTTTGCGCTGCCCATGATTTTCAACGAAACGTATTCGTCGAGCGATAAATCTTTGAAGCCTTTTTCGCGCATTGAGCGAATAAATTCGGGCGTTACCTCGTGGATTTTCAGGCTCATCACCTCGTCCAGGTCAATTTGCTTGAACCCAAGCGGTTCATAGCTCTTGATAAATTCAGCGGTGACATTGTGAATTTTCAGGCCCATGGCTTCGTCCAGATCAATTTGCTTGTAACCGAGTGATTCAAATGCTTTGATGAACTGGGGGCTTACGTCGTGGATTTTTAACCCAACAGCTTCATCCAGGCCAATGTTTTTGTATCCCATCGCTTCAAACCCTTGAATAAATTCCGCGCTCACGTCGTGAATTTTGATGGACAGCGCGTCGTCTATGGAAATGTTGGTGTTGTTGTTTTTATTGAACCCCTGAATAAATTCTGGCGTTACACCGTGGATTTTTACAGAAAGCAACTCGTCTTTATCGAGGTCAGGATAACCTGCATCTTTCCAGGATTTAATGTACGCTGCATCAATACCGTGGATAGAAAATGCGGTCAAATCCTCCATCGAAACTTCGCCGAGGCCCAGCTCCTTAAATTTAGCCATGTCTTCCGGGTTCACGTTGTGGATTTTTACACTCAGCACGTCGTCAGCGCTCAGTTCTTTGCCGTTGGTTTGCACCGCAGCCTGGATGAATTTGGCGTCTACGCCGTGAATTTTAAAGGAGAGGATGTTTTCCAGGTCTAAGTTTTTATACCCTGCTGCCTGTATTTCCCGGATGTATTCGGAGGTCACGTCGTGGATTTTTGCAGAAAGCAAATCTTCCATTGTGGCGTTTTTGAACCCCATCGCGCGAATGGATTGCATGTATTTCGGACTGAGGTCGTGGATTTGCATGGTTACCATACTTTCCAGCGTCCTTTCTTTGGGATTTGCTGCAAACTCTTGCTCGTAAGCTTCAATGCTTTTTTTGTCCAATCCGTGGATGGCCGAAGCCATCAATTGGTCCATTGAAAAATCGGGAAACTTTTTTTGCTTTAGGTAAGCCACATAATCTTTCGTGATGTTTGCAAAAAACAAATGAACCATTTCCTCTTCGTCCGGTGCATCCAGACCATTTTGTTCGAGGTAGGCCTTAAAACCCGGGTCGCCCGCAAAGGTGAAGCGCCCGTAGCCTTCGTTGTTGTCGAATTTCCCGGTAAGGGTCATTTTCCCGGCCTCCCGGGCCAGGTGAAACTCGCCTTCCTTTCCCGTAGGCAGGGCATCGAATTCTTCTTTTTTGAAACAACTGCTTGAAGACCAGCTTCCGTGTTTTTTCTCTTTCGACAAATTTTTGTTAAACACCATACATACCTCGTTGCCTTCGATTGTGCCCTGCCAAAGGCCGGAGGGATCAAAGCCGCTGTCGTTAAAATTGAACAGGGAGTTGTAGTTCCTTTGCTCGTTGGAATCCAGGGTGTTTTGCGATTGTACTGCATTAAAAATCAAGGCAGAAAACGCAAACAAAGGGAGCAGGAAAAGGTATTTCCAGCCCGATCGAACGGATGATTTTTTTGATTGCATCATTAGAATACGTTTTTTTAAAGTCGAGTGATTGTAATTCGTTGTAAGCCCAAGCGGCAAATTGGGTACGGCCACTTTGAGCAGGTTCATCTGATAACCGGTGGTATCTACATCGCGGCTGCGCAGCATTTCTGCGTCGGTGAGGTACTCGATGTTTTGTTCCACCGAGCGGCGGTATTGCCAGGCAAACGGGTTGAACCACTGCACGACCACCAGCAATTCGGCCAGCAGGATATCAAAGCTGTGGCCCTGGGCAATGTGAATTTTTTCGTGCCGGATGATCTGGTTGTAGGTTTCCCAATCGTATTGCTCCGGGTTGATAAAAATGCAGTTTCCAAACGAGCAGGGGGCTTTGTCGCGGTTCCATTCCACAATGCGGACAGGGCCGTCCTTCACGGAAGGCAGGGTATACATCTGGAACAGCAATACAAAAAGCTGGATCAGGAAATTGAGGCCAAAAACCAGCACGCCGCACCAATAAACGTAAGCCGCGATGCGCTCCGGCCGCCATGAAGATGGCAATGCGGGTGTAATCGCAGCCTCTTCTCCCGTTGATGCGTTCGCTGCGGGATTTAGCCCCTGAAAAGGGACGGCTTCGTTGCCAGGCTGACCGGCGATCTCAGGAACGGCAGGGTTGAGATCCTGAACCAATGGCTGGGCAGGAGCCGGTTGCCTGAAAAACGGGATTTCGTCCTGCAAAGACCAGGCTTGCGGCACTTCGATCAGGGGCAGCGCAAAAGCGCCCACCATGCAGGCCAGCAAAACCCAGCGATTCAGGTGGAAAAAAGTCTCTTTTCCCAGCAGCAGCCTGTAAAAAACATAACTGATCGCCACTAAGGCAGCCGCATGCAACAGGTAGGGCATCATGGCTTTTTATTTTTGATGATCTGAACGATTTCTTCCAGCTCCGCCTCCGAAATTTTTTCGGACTTGGCAAAATAGGCCAGCATGTTCGGGTAGGAATTGTCGAAGTACTGCTTGATAAGGTCGCCAACAGCCTGGCGTTGGTAATCTTCTTTCGGAATGAGTGCATAGTATTGAAAGGTGTTTCCAAAGGCAAGGTGGGCCAAAAAACCCTTGTCTTCCAGGATGCGCACCATCGTAGCAATGGTGTTGTAGTGTGGCTTCGGGTCGGGCAATTCGGCAATAATGTCTTTGATGAAGGCTTTTTCCAAAGCCCATACGGCTTGCATGATCTGCTCTTCGCGTTTGGCTAATTTTTGCATGTTCGGAATGATTTCCGCCAAAGGTAAAACTAATGAATTAGTTTGTCAACTAATTCATTAGTTTTATTTTTTAAAGCATTCCATGTAATTGGAATAGAAGGGTTTATGTAAGAGAGGGTGAGGATGGACGGGACGGTCGCGGTAGGGGCAGAAAATTTTCTACCCAACCAACATTTCGTCGGGCAGAAAATTTTCTGCCCCAACAAAAAAAAAGCGCGCCCATCAAAGCGGCGCGCACCATAAGTAGCATGGGAAATTGTCTTCAAACCTGGGTCCTGCACCGAATCTCGGGTTCACATCATCTGCTGCACCGGCGCGGGAAATGGCGTTCAAATAGAAAAAAGGATTGCCTTGTGGCAAAATGAACCGCCATCTAATGTGGAGGCAAAATGCATACCAGTAAATAGCCATACATAAACGAGTTGGCTATGCCTGCTTTAATGCATTGAAAATGTATAATTTGTAAATTACCCTTGTGGCTTTGGGCAAAGCGCGGGTTGTTGCATTACAATCAAAAATTCGAAAAATTTCCGGACAATCCTGAAATTTTTCGGATTGATGTTATTCGAGAATCTTCAAATTTTCGAATTCCCGAATTTTCAAATTAACCCAATATATCCGGATAATGCTGCCGAATCAAAGGAAGCCCCTCGAACAGGGCCGGAAATTTTTGAAAATAGGTCTTGATGCGGTAGCGCAGGTTGTCAATATTGTCTAATCCGACTTTTTCTGCCACGGTTTGCTTGCGGGTCGTTACGCCGAAGGCTTCTTCGATGTGGCGCAGGAGCATAAGGGCTTGTTGTTCTTCGATGGAATGGGCGCGGGAAGGAATGTACTCGCGCACATCGTCGGGCAGGCAACTGACATCCACAAGGGGTTTGCCTTCGATGCGGCGCTTGGTTGCCATAAATTTTACGGCGTTGCGCAGCGCCCGGATGTTCCCCGACCAGTTGTAGTGCATCAGTTTTTCCAATGCTTCCGGCGTAAAAATGGTTTTCAAAGGCCCGCCGGCGTAGTATTCCAGCAGTAGGGTGATGTCGTCCTTCCGTTCGCGCAACGGCGGAATGGAAATGGTCCAGGCTGCAATGCGGTGGTAGAGGTCTTCGCGAAAATTGCCTTTGGCAACCTCGTCTTTCAGGTTGCGGTTGGTGGCGGCGATGATTTGCACGTCCAGTTGAATGTCTTTGCTGCTGCCGACGGGGCGGATGATGCGGTCTTCGAGGAAGCGCAGGAGTTTAACCTGGATATTTGGGTCAATTTCCCCGATTTCATCGAGCAGCAGAATCCCGCCCTGAGCTTGTGCAAAAATACCCTCAGCATCGCGGTCGGCGCCGGTAAAGGAACCTTTTACATGGCCGAAGAGGGTGCTTTCTAACAGGGTCTTTTGAACAGTCGTCAGGTTGATGGCCTGAAACGGTTTGTCTTTGCGGGGGCCCTGATTGTGCAGGTAGCGCGCAGCTACCTCTTTTCCGACCCCGGTTTCGCCGGTCAGGAGTACAGTGATTTCCGGTTCTTCGGACAGGGCGTCGAGCAGGCGTTTGATCTCCATGATTTTAGACGACTGCCCGATAAAGGTGTACGGGGCTTCGGCAGGAATGCCCTCTTTTCCGGGTTTGGTATCTGTTTGCCTCAGCGCAGGAGCAGGTGTTTCGTCAGGGGAGCGCTCAATGGCTTTTTTAAATTTGCGATCCCAGGTATCGTAATTGAATTTCCCTTTGTACAGGAAATTAGTGGCGCCAAGGTTGATGGCTTCCAGCGCTGTTTCTGCGTCATTGTCTTTGGTCACAACGATTACCGGCAAGCCCGGAGAAAGGTGTTTTGCTTTTTCAATGAGGGATAAACCAATGCGTTCGCCGCTGTCCTCATCCAAAACCAGGTCGAGCAACAAAAGATCGTATTGGGTTTCGCCTAATTTTTTTTCCAGTTCCGGAATGGTTCGGGCGCCGTCAAAAATGTAATGCTGCCGGAAAGTAGCACGCATTTCCTGATGAAACTCAACCTGATCGTCCAACAAAAGAACCTGATAATTTTTTACAAGCATGATTGCCGCACTTTCAATAACAATTTGTGGATACTGTGTAGCAGGTTCAGTAGTGTCTGGTCTTGATAGAGCCGTTCGTCCGCGCAAATTTGCAGCATATAATTCCGATCGGCTTCCGCGATGAGCATATCCGTTTTTTGCAGCACAGCGGCCACAGGCAGACAAAGCAACAACGCGTAATAATTATTCCATCTGTTTTTTAACTCCGACCAACGGAGGGGCAACTTGTTTAAAAAATCCGCTTTCACGGCTTCAAACGGGGCACCATATCGTTGAGTGGCAGATTCCGCCATTCCCAAAAGGCGGGTAATATCGCTTAACACGTCAAATATACTTTCTTTTCCATGCCCGTCAAAGAAGCGAACAAGTTTGTCGTGCAAAGGCAACCCTTCTGTATCAACAACCTGTGTCGGAAGTGCGCCGTCCGGGTACAGGAAAAAGGCCGACAGGTTGACGGGCAGGTTGAGCAAATCTAAGTGGTTGGTTACGCTTTTCTGCGCTGCGGCATATCCTGCCGTAAAGAAGCGCACACCGGGATGGTATATGCGGAGGTAATGACTCCAAATTTTTTCTGCTGCAATGTACTGCCCCTCATACAAAAAAGGGGTAAAAAGCAAGAGGGTATTCACCGCTTGCCAGTCCGGATCTGCCCAGGGTTTTCGCGCATCGTGCAGCAGACAGAAATCCAGGCCTTTCGACGCCGGCAGCGTTGCCAGGCGCTCAGCCACCTTTAGATTGGAAGCGATGTAATGCACCGTCATACCTCAGATGGCTTGCCCCGTTTTCCAACGAATTGGCGGATGGCTTCCGGCTTTTGCACCAGCCCATACCCAAGAGCTGTGAAAAAAGAGAACATGGCATATACCAATGCTGGTTTCAGCATGGCTTCATTACCGATCAGCGTACCGGCGATGAGGAATGCGAGATTGGTGTTCTGAATACCCACTTCAATGCCGATGGTGATGCGGTTTTTAACAGACAGGCCCTGCGAACGCGATGCGAAGTACCCTGCGGCAAGCCCCAATATATTCACAGCTAAGGAATAAGGCAGCAAGGTCAGTATTTCTGAAAGCGTGATGCCGCTTCCGCCCTGGTCTTCACCGGCAAAAAACTTGATGGCAAACAGTGCAGCCAGTAAAATCAGGGTAATCCATTTCAGTGGATTTTCTACCCGTTGTGCAAATCCCGGAAGTTTATGCCGGATCAGAACCCCTGCTACAACAGGCAAAATGGTGATGGAGAAAATCTGCAGGACCGTATCCCAAAACGGCAACGTCAGGTGGGTGTCCTGTCCCATAAAGAACAGGAGCGCCCCATTTACAATAAGCGGCAGAGAAACCAAGGCAATAAAACTATTGGTCGCCACTAAGGAGACGGATAGTGCAGCATTTGCGCCAAGCAGATAGGAAAGGAAACTGGAGGTCATCCCGCCCGGACAGGATGCCAGGATGAGGATGCCTACCTGAAACTCTGGCCGCAAACCTGAAAAATGGGCGACACCAAAGGCCAATAAAGGCAGCATAACCATTTGGGCAAAAACGCCCGTAAAATAAGCGCGGGGTCGCCTGAAAGTAATAATAAAGTCGCGTTCGGTCAAAGAGAGCCCGACGCTGACCATAATGAAAGCCAGAATGCCACTGATGAGAAGGTCTATATAAGTCATGATTACTTAGTGTCCGGAAGGGGTCTTCTCCTATAAGGTTGAATACTCCAAAATGGTTGAATAAACCCGCTGAAAAAACAGGATATGCTTTCAAACAGGTTAGCGTACCCCTTCCGGGGCTAAAGATAGAATGGATTTCGGGCTTTCTGGTTATCCAGTCAAAACAAATGCTTGGCTTGTTGGGGGATTCAGGAATCCCAAAAAAGCTTACGAGGGCTTCTGGCTTTCCAGAATTTGGTCTACGGTAATGGCTTCGCGGTTGACCGCTTTGATGATGTCAAACGTGGTGAGGATGCCCACCAATTCATCATTTTCAACAATGGGAATGGCGTGAAAGCGGTTGGTGAGGAAAATTTCCAGCGCCACGTCAATGCGCTCATTCGGCGCTAATTTGGCCAAACCTGCGGTCATGATGTCTTCAACAACATAAGCGCGAAGCCGGGCTTCATTGACAAACTGGTCTTCTGCCGAGTTCTGGAATCCACGAATGAAATACAGAAAATCGGTTTTGCTCACTAAGCCTACGATGGTTTTGAAGCGCACAACAGGGATGTGGTGGATGTTGTGCTGCTCAAAAATCTCCTTCACTTGCGACAATTTGTCTTGCGGGCTGAGGGTGATTAAATCGGTTGACATGATACTTTTTACAGGCGCGAGGATATTCATAATCAGTTTTTTTGTGTGTTACTAAACAATTGGCAAAAATAAACAAGTACGGGTAACAAGCGCTTAAAGCGCATACTTTTCTGCGTTGCTTGCCATACAAAGTTAGGGAGAATAACTAAAATAAAAAGAGTTTTTTGTCTTTTTTTATTGCGTTGCTTCCTGACCGCTCCGTCAATTAGCGGACAATTAGAGCGCCACCACTATGAGAAGCATCCGAATCCCTTATATTTGTTGTTTGTTCGGCTTTTACGTCTTATCATCTAACACCTAATCTAGTATGAAATCAGGTATTCTGTCGTTGGTGTGCTGGCTGGCTGCATTCAGTCTTGGGGCACAATCTTTCGATGCCCGAATTGCTCCATCCCAAACGCCGCTCCGCGAAATTGAACGCATGGTGATGCCGCCGTTAAACAACGAAGCCCTTCGTCAGGCTGAAATGGCACGACGTGGCCCGGGTATTGCCCAGCGTTTTGCGGAAAGCATGGTGGTGCAGGTCAGTCCTCAAACCCACGGCGCCTGGGAAACTTTGCCGAATGGCCGCGAGGTATGGCGTTTGCGAATCCAGTCAACAGGCGCTTTGTCGCTTAACCTGGGATTCAACACGTTCCGCATGCCGGAAGGCGGCACGATGATCCTGTACTCGCCCGACCGAAAAACAGTGATGGGCCCGTTTACGCCCGCAGATAATGAAGAACACGAGCAATTGTGGACGCCGGTACTCGATGGAGACGAGTTGGTCGTAGAGGTGCAGGTGCCGATGGAAAAGCGCAACGAACTCGCTTTGATGCTCACCAGCGTCAACCACGATTTTATGGGCTTTTCGCAAATGGTTGCTTCTGGTTCCTGCAATCTTGATGTCATTTGCGGCGCAGCCGACGGCTGGGGAATTGTTGATCAATACCGCGACATCATCCAGTCGGTGGCTATATACGGATTCAATGGCGGTACGATTTGCACCGGTTTTCTCATCAACAATGCCAGAAATGATTGCACACCCTATTTCATGACGGCCAACCACTGTGGGGTCAATGCCAACAATGCGCCGTCATTAGTGGTCTACTGGAATTATGAAAACAGTATTTGCCGCCAACCCCTGTCGCCCCAAAGCGGCGGCAACGGTAATGGAACATTGAACGATTTTAACTCGGGCGCCGTACTTCGCGCAAATTATTCGCCTTCCGATATGACTTTGGTGGAATTGGACGATCCTGTTTCTTCCACGGCAGATGCTTTTTTTGCGGGTTGGACAATTGCGGGGACTACACCCCAGGATTCCGTCATTTGCATCCACCATCCTAGCACAGACGAAAAACGGATCAGCTTCGAATTCGATTCAACCTACCGGGGGGCCTGGGGCAATGGCTCCGGCGAAGTACCAACCGGCAACCACATCATTGTTCCGGATTGGGACATTGGCACCACAGAGGGCGGCTCTTCGGGGGCTCCGTTGTTTGACCGCCATAAACGCGTCGTTGGCCAACTGCACGGCGGGGCAGCCTCCTGCGGCAACAACTCGTACGACTCTTATGGCTGGTTCACCACTTCCTGGACCGGCGGCGGCGCCAACAACAACCGCCTCAGTAATTGGCTCGACCCCGATGGAACCGGCATTACTTTTTTAGACGGCAGAAACCAGGCGGTGTGCTCTTTTTTTGTAGAACCTGATTTAGCGCAACAGGAAATTTGTGCGCCAGAAGATTTCGTGTTTAGCATCAGCATCAGTGAAAACTTTGCAGATGACGTGACGCTGAGCATTGAAGGGCTTCCTGCGGGCCTGAATGCGGCTTTTAATGCCAATCCGGCACCCCCTGGAGGTTCGTCCGTGTTGACGCTGAGCAATACAGGTGCAGTTGCGCCTGGAACATACACCCTGATCATCTATGGAACAGACGGTGCGAATACTGCCGCCGCTCAGGTTCAAATTACTTTGGCTAACGGTTTACCCACAGCGCCGGTTTTGCTAAGCCCGGCAAATAACACAACTGGTGTACTTAACAACAGTTCGCTGAGCTGGTCAATATTGCCCGGGAATATTTCCTATGAGGTGCAGGTGTCCACAAATGCACTTTTTACGCAAATCGTTGCGCAGACAACGCTGGCCAACCTGGGTACACTTGCGGTTTCGTTGGACATCGAAACCGTTTATTTCTGGCGCGTTCGCTCGAGTTCGATTTGCGGCACAGGCCAATGGTCGCAAGTCTTTTCTTTTGAAACAGCGGCCATCGTTTGCGCCAGTCCGGTCGTTTCCACCGAACAGATCATCATCTCTACCGATGGCGAACCAACCATTACTTCCAGCATTGAAATAGAAACGGCAGGGGCTGTTGCGTCCATCCGCCTACTCGGTTTAAACATCGCACACACCTGGGTGGGCGACCTCAGCGCGACGCTTACGGGGCCCGATGGAACGACGGTTCAGTTGTTCGACAGGCCAGGTACAACTGGCGGCGGGTTTGGTTGCCCGCAAGACAATATTCTCGTCAACTTATACGACTCAGCGCCCAACAGTGCAGCCCTTCTTGAAAACACCTGCAGCGGCATACCTCCCGCAATTGGTGGAGATTTTGCGCCGATAGAGGGTTTTGCAGCTTTCACAGGGCTTTCCGCTGCCGGAACATGGACGCTTTCTATTGCCGATGCGGTGTCTGACGACGGGGGCATATTGAATGGATGGAGCCTTGAAATTTGTACCGTCCTGCCCAGCGAAGCAGCCATATATATTGACGAAACAGATTTCCAGATTTGCCAGGATTCAACGCTGAATGTGGCGTTCCTTCTGGGAACCGGGTTCAGTAGCAATCAGGTGACGCTTTCTGCAACTGGCCTTCCTCCGGGCGCTACGGCGGTATTCCTGCCGAATCCTGCCGAGCCGGGCGACGAGGTGAACGCAACCATTTCCGGGTTTACCCAGAGCGGCTCGTTTATAACCAACCTTTCGGCCAACGGCGGAGAAATAGCCCTTGCAGCGCTCAATATTGAGGTTCTGGCTGCGCCGGAAGCAGCAGGATTGGTTACCCCGGCAAATGGCACAACAGACCTGTCGCTAACCCCGACGCTTAGCTGGAATGCAGCCAACGGGGCTGTCGCATACCAAGTTTTGGTAGCCAGCGACCCCGATTTTGCCAACGTGGTCTGGACGATGGTGGTCTTGGAAACCACTGCCGGGATCAACAACCTCGATTTCAACAATACCTACTATTGGCGCGTGGATGCCATCGGCGTATGCGGAACTACGGAAGGTGTTGTGCGCAACTTCAGCACAGAACCAGATCTGACCTTCTTTGTGGATCCGCCAACCCAGGAAGCCTGCCTTGCCGATGACGTTACCTTTACCATTGAGGTTGGCGAAGACTTTAATGCTCCGGCTACGTTGACGTATTCGCTTTTGCCTGTAGCCACGTTGAACCTGACCTTCAATATTGACCCTGCAAATGTACAGCCGGGCGCCACGATTGAAGCAACAGCTACCAATACAGCCGGCCTGACACCCGGAACGCTTTATACCCTTACGTTTACTTTAGCGGATGGCACGCACAGCCGCGAAGTGAGTGTGCAGCTGCTATCGCTGGAATCTCCGGCCTTACCGGCGTTGATTTCGCCCGCAAACGGCGCTGCGCTGACCACGGCGACGCCTACCTTTACCTGGCAAACGGCAGCCGGTTCTTCGGCTTATTACATCGAAGTTGCTACCGACGAGCTTTTTCAGAACCTCCTCGTTTCGCAGCAAGTCGGCGGAACCACCTACACCCCCGGCCCATTGCAGAATCCTGGCCTATACTATTGGCGGGTGACTGCCCTCAACGGCTGTGGGGGCTCAACGGTGGCGGCCTTCAATTTCAACTACGTGCCAAACGATGTGGACGATGTGGAATCGGAAGAACCGATCATCGTTGCGCCCAACCCAACCAAAGGTTTGGTATCGGTGCAGTTCCCGGAAAACTGGCACGGCGCCCTGGCGCTGGAGGTCTACGCCGCAAATGGTCAGCGCCTGCAACGGCAATTGCTGGATCACGCGCCACAACATATGGAGGTTGATTTGAGCGCTTATCCTTCGGGCGTTTACTGGCTCCACCTGGTAAGGGGGGAACGGACGTTTAGCCGGAAGGTGGTGAAGGAGTAGGGGCATTTGGCAGACCGTTTACGCAAAATGGATTGACGAACCTTGCACCCAAGTAAGAGGTTTGTCAATCTATTTTTAGGACATTTGTTTTTTGTACGTTATATTTTCAGCAAGATAAATTGACGATCATAACCTTGAATAAAGCTCAAGCTTGTTCCCATAATTATTCAAGTGACTCAAAGCAATATAAATATATTTTTCCTGAAAAAGCTTCCGCTTTCGATCGCTCCAGTTATGTATGGTCTTTACAATTTCTTCCGGGGTTGCTCCAGCATTGGTTTTTCGGACATAGTCAACAGTAGCGAGCACTTCCAATGATAAGGCGGATTGAAAACCATCAATCAGGGTAACCAGATTCTTAATTCGCTGCTTCTGCTCTTCCGTGAGTTCTTTTCTGATGTATTCACTGAGTTCTTTAACTTTATCGTATTGCAGCTCTAATGGTTCGAATGCTTTCGCATTCATTTGCTCCAGACCCTTGAGGTATTTTCCATTTATACTGTGTAGCATGTGTTCTACCTGATTTGCATACGGGCCATAATGACTAGCTTCAAACTTCATTTTATTCATACTGGGTTCACCAAGCCGCTGTAGAAAATAAGCAAGCTTGTTTGCCACAAACAAGCTACAGGATTCTCCCATGCTTTCGTAATAAAACATGGTATATAAAAGCATAGCTCTTGCCTGTGTTAGTTTGGCTTCTTTTTCTGTTTTTTTCTGTTTTAACTGGATTTTTACGGTCTCATCTGGTTCGTATACTATAATTTCTATATCCGATAATTCACCAAGGTATTTAGCTATCAATATTTTTACTTTTTCCCACTTCAAGCCACCATTTCCACAACCTAACGGGGGGATGGCAATACTTTTGATTTGATGCACTTTAATTACTACTAACAACGCTTTTAGCCCTTCTTCTATGTATTCATATTTTGATTTCAGACGCCATTCTGTTTTGGTTGGAAAGTTGACGATGATTTTTTCGCCTTCCAAAGTTTGTTCCTTTACCACCAATAATTTTCCAGGCTGTAATTCTTTGCTTTTGCAAAGCTCGACATATCGTTTGAAATTATTCGGGAAGGCTTCTTTGAACTGAAGCGCAATTCCTTTACCCATTACCCCCACGGTATTCACTGTATTTACCAACGCGTGAGCGTGTGATTCCAGAAGATTCCCTTTTATGTACCTCATCAGTAATAAAATTTATTGTCCGGATTGATGAATATAGGGATGCTTAATTCTAACGCTTCAATCACCCGTTGCACGAAATTATAACTTTCTTCACCATAAACAATGATACTGGCTATACACTTAACTGGTACGTGTGTTTTCACCAAAAACTCTGCTTGTTTCCGAACTTGCCTATCCAGAAACTCTTCAATAGGATGCCAATACTTCAGGTAAACAGCATCCCAATATACCTTGTCGAGGTCATTCAAATCATTGAAAAATTCAGCCAGAGAATCTTTGGCATGCCCATTCGTAAAGCACCAATCCTTGCAAACATTCGTGATATCTTCTAACCGGCAACAGATATATATAATATCGTTTTGAGGTCTTTGAGTAACGCCTCTGTAGCCTGTTTTGATATTGAGCAGCATTGGCGATAAGGGGCCGAAGTAAAACGGAACATAATCGCCTAACGTTCCATTGGGGGGGCTATCGGCACCAGATGGTCATATCGTTGTTTGATCAAGCTACTGTCGCCTATATTGATATAATTGGGATCGGCCAAAACATGATCTTTCGTACACATTCCATAACGGAGCATGTATTCGACATTGCTAATATGCACAATGCGATATAATTTAATTTGATCTGGCTTTTTCCCGGGCATAGGCCTCCACTTAATTTCAATTAAAATCCTCCCCCTCCGGCTTCTCCGGCGTCTGTTCATCCCCAAAAGAATCGGTATCAAATTCTTCGTTGCTGTCCATTGGCTGGTACTGGTCTTTCAGGTAAACAGCACAATTCAGTTCGATTTCGAGGTCGCCGGGTGGCCGCTGGAAGCGCTTGGTAGAATCGAAGCCGAGGTCTTTGTCGCCCTCTATGCGCTTGATGAATTCGCGGAAAAAAGGTTTAGCCATATAGGCGCCCTGCCCGTTGGTAATGGAGCGGAAGCGAATCCATTTGTCTTCGCCGCCAACCCAGGTGCCGACCACCAAACCCGGTGTGATGCCCATGAACCAGCCGTCTACGTAGTCATTGGTGGTGCCGGTTTTGCCGCCAACATCACTTTTAATGCCGCCGAGGTTGGTGCCCGCGTAGCGCAGCATTTCCACCATAACATAGTTGGGTTTGGGATTGAGCGCGGGCCGTTCATCCGGGATTTCTTCGTAAACCACCCGCCCGGTTTTGTCTTCGATGCGCAGGACAAAACTGGGCTTCATAAAGGTGCCATTGTTGGCAAAAGTCGTATAGGCGCCCGTCATTGCCATCACGGACAAATCGAGTGCGCCGAGGCACATGGCAGGGCCGCGGCGGTCGGGTTTCACGGTGATGCCCATTTGTTCCAGCAGTTCTACTACTGGTACGGTGCTGCTCAATTGTTTCATCAGGTGGACGGAAACTGTATTTTTGGAATGGCGCAACCCTTCTTTCAGGGTCAGCATCCTTCCGGAGTAGTTGCCCTCGGCGTTGCGTGGCGTCCAGTTGCTGACCAGACCAAATTGTCCATCGCCCGGCCCTATCGTTACGGGCAGGTCGGGAACCGTGTAGCAGGGCGAAAAACCTTGCTGGGCAATGGCCGTGGCGTAAATGAATGGCTTGAATGTCGAGCCAACCTGCCGCTCAATCTGGTTGTGGTCGTACTGGAAGTATTTGTGGTTGATGCCGCCGATCCAGACTTTTACAGCGCCTGTGGTGGGGTCAACAGCCATAATACCGGTTTGCAGGAACATGCGGTGGTATTTGATGGAATCGAGCGGACTCATGATTGTGTCTTTTTCCATCTTGTTGTTGTAGGCGAAAACCTTCATTTCCACTTTGGAGCGGAAAACGTGACGCGCCGCATCCTGGAGGGTTTCCCACTGCGTTTTCAGTTCCGGAAACAGGTCGCTTTGGATCACTTCGCGGTAGCGGGCCGCCAAATTGCTGCTGATGATTTTATTTTCAACCAATTGATCAATCGTACCTTTTTTGCGCACCTCCGCCATGATGCGGTCCAACTCGCGATCGTCTTCGCTGAAGACCAGGTCTACCTGCCCGCTGTAGCGATTCAGGATATCGCTCAGGTACTTAGAGCGCAGCGACTGGTAGCGCTCCGATTCGCGGACAAGCCGGTTGAGGTTGGCCTGGCGGGTCTCGGGGGTGATTTCGTTGACCGATTTGGTTTTGTACGTCCAGGGGTCGAGGTTTTTCCAGGTTCGCCAGAAACTCTCCTGCACTTTGGCCATGTGTTTCACCATTTCTTCTTCCGCCATACGCTGCATGTCGGGGTCAATGGTGGTGTAAATACGCAGGCCGTCGCGGTAAATATCGTAGGGGGTGCCGTCGGCTTTAAGGCATTCCTTGCGCAGGAGGATGTCGTCTTTCAGGTATTTGGCCAATTCCATACGGAAATAAGGCGCGAGGCCGTCTACATGGGTTTGGCGGGTATATTTGATGCCCAGCGGCAGGGCGCGGAGTTCGTTGTACTGCTGCTCGCTGATGACGCCGTTTTTCTGCATTTGCTTCAGCACCACCATTCTGCGCTGGAGCGCTATTTCCGGACGGCGGAGGGGGTTAAAGAGCGAGGGGTTTTTCAGCATACCGATCAGCAAGGCAGCTTCCTGTATTTCCAAAGCTTTCGGCGATTTGTCAAAATAGATTTCTGAAGCGGCTTTGATGCCATAAGCGCCGTTGATGAAGTTAAATTTATTGAGGTACATCGCCATGATCTCCTCTTTGGTGTACTTGCGTTCCAGGCGCACGGCGATGATCCATTCTTTCAGTTTCTGGAAAAAGCGCTTGATCGTATTGTCAGCTCTTTGGCCCGTGAACAGCAGTTTGGCCAACTGCTGTGTAATGGTACTGGCGCCGCCGGAGCTTTTTTGTTGCAGAATGACCGTTTTAACCGCCACCCGACCGAGCGCCATGAAGTCAATGCCGCTATGGTCGTAGTAGCGCATGTCTTCTGTGGCGATCAATGCGCGCACAAGATGCGGCGAGAGGTCGGAAAATGAAACCGGCACCCGGTTTTCGGTATAAAATTTGCCCAATTCTACGCCATTATTTCCCAAAACCAGCGAGGCTTCTTCGCTGCGCGGGTTTTCCAATTGCTGCACAGAGGGCAGGTCGGTGAAAGAAATGAACAGCAACAGCAGACAAATCAAGCTGATGCCGCCAATGGCGCCGTACCACATGACGCGGAAAATATTGTTCCAGATTGGGTTTTCGCTGCTGTTAATCAGGTAATTGAGGAGGCGTTTCATACGCAAGGTTTTTTTATTCCCCGCGCCCCGACCGTGGTCGGGAGCACGAAGCCGATTTTATTATGCTGAGCGCTGCTATTTTAAGTTGAAGGCGATACCTGCTTTCTTGCAGCGCGAAGTATCTCTTTAATGCACAAATTTAGAAAAAATTATCGCTCCCGGCGGAAAGACTGCGGCAAAAGCAGACTATAACGGAATAAGCAGTGCCAAAAATATTCCCCAGCTTCATCAAAGCCTGAGTATCTTTGCTCCGATACAACTCTTTCAACACCATGCTACTCAATATTCTTCTGACTTTTTTTCTGGTCTTCCTGAATGGTTTTTTTGTTGCAGCCGAATTTGCCATCGTTAAAGTTCGGCTTTCGCAAATACAGGTTAAGGCCGGTTCCAGCTTTTCTGCGCGCGTTGCCGAAAGCGTCGTTTCCAACCTTGATGGCTACCTCGCTGCTACGCAATTAGGCATTACCTTAGCCAGTTTGGGCCTTGGCTGGATCGGCGAAGGCGTCGTTTCTGAAATCATTATTGCCTCCATGAACGGATTGGGGCTGGCGGTCACGGATGCCACTGCGCATGCCTGGGCCTTGCCGATTTCTTTCGTCCTCATCACCATCTTGCATATTGTTTTCGGGGAGCTGGCGCCAAAGTCGCTGGCCATCCGTTACCCGACCCGCACCACCATGGCGCTCGCGGGGCCGCTGAAAGTTTTTTACCTTGTCTTCCGGCCCTTCATTTGGGCGTTGAATGGATTTGCAAATTTCATTCTCAAAACCATCGGCATCCAACCAGCCGGACATTCTGAAATCCATTCGGAAGAAGAGCTGAAACTCATTGTGGCAGAAAGCGCAGAAGGCGGTGCAATCGAGAATTCCGAGCGGGAACTGATTCAAAATGTATTCGATTTCGACGATCGCATGGTGCGCCAGGCGCTGAAACCGCGCAACCAGATCTCGGCGATTTCCATCAACATGCCGTTGCCGGAAGCTGCGCGGAAAGCGCTGGATGAAGGCTATTCGCGGTATCCGGTTTACGAAGAATCCATGGACAAAATCATTGGGTTCATCCTGACGAAAGACCTGTTAGACATTCTGTTGCACAAACCGGATAAAGGCATGCGCGACATCCTGAGGACCATGCTGTTCATCCCATCCAACAAAAAATTAGCGCAGGTACTCCAGACTTTTCAAAAAGAGCATACCCAAATTGCCATTGTCGTCAATGAATTTGGCGGCACAGTCGGGATCTTGACTTTAGAGGACATTTTGGAAGAATTGGTAGGTGAAATCCAGGACGAGTACGACGTCGAGGTGCCCATTGTGGAAAAGATAAGTGAACAATTATACAGAATCCATGCGCAAAATCCGGTGGATGAAATCAACGACTTCCTGCCGGTGCCTTTTCAGGAAGGCAAAACGTACATCACCTTATCGGGG
>JBJXFD010000085.1:0-4428 GCA_046153985.1 Saprospiraceae bacterium | reverse complement strand
GCCAAACTCCGCGACCGCTTTGGCAAAAACCTGCCTTCCGACAAAAGCTACCTCTACGACGCCATCCTGCGCAGCATGCGCGATTACCGCAGCGCCAATTCGCGCTCGGCACGCATCAAAGAAATGATCTTAGACGCGCGGTACCTCTACGAACGGGGGCTTTATGGGCAAAGCGAAGGCCGCCTGCGCGAAGCCAAAGCCATGGCCAAAGACCTGGGCGATCACTTAGCTTTGCTCGAAATCAATAAAGAAGAAAGCAAAATCGCTTCGGAGGGAAAAGAAAAAAACTATCGGCAGGTCATCGAAGTACTCATTCTAGAAAAAGAGGAAGAAGTGGCGCTGATGATGGAAGAGTACAAATATTTGGATAGTTGTTACCGGCTATTGGGAGAACTGACCCAGCGCTTTCAGTTCAATAACGACGCCGATAAAAACAGGCTCATTGAAAAATTTGCCTTCCTGCAAGATCCCGATACGAAGGTGAAATCTATGCAGGCAGAACGGCGATACTATCAGGATTTGGCGATGTACAACCAATTGCTCGGGCAAACGGATAAAGTATTTCTCTATTATTCAAAGGTCATGGAGTGGTGGGACAACAACCCCAAATACAAGGATGAAGAGTTCTACCGCTTCATCATTGACGTGTCGAATTTCCTTTACGCCCTGTTCAGGAAAGAACAATACCAGCACATTCCGGACCTGCTGCATAAACTGGATCAGGAAAACCCCGTCTATTTCCACGATCGCGCCATTCTTTTTCAAAAAGCAAGCATCAACAAGCTTATGTATTACATCAATACCGGGGCCGTAGATCAGTTGGAAAAATTAGAGCCTGAGATTGAAGCGGGCATGCACAAGTACGACGTCAACCCGAAAAACGTCATCGCCATCATCGGAAATTTAGCCATCGGCCTGTTCGTTATCGAAAAATTCTCCAAATGCGAAGTTTGGTGCCGGAAACTCATCAAAAGTTCGGCTAAAATGAAACCCAAATTAGACATCCAGAAAGGCATGCACCTGTTGAGATTAGTGGCTGTACTTGAATCTGGCGATCTTGACAAATTGGAAAACGCCATTCGTTCCACATACCGGTTTTTGTACCAGGTTTATGAAGGTAAAACCGACGGATTTGAGTTTTCGGTCCTTTCCTATATCCGGGAATTGGTCAATGCGCCAACGGGAGAAGCACGCAGCATTTACAGAAACATCAGGGAGTTTTTGCTCGAATTCAAAAACTCGCCTTTGCTTTCTGCTCCTTTCGGCATGGATGAACTCCTGCTTGCCTGGGCAAACCACAAAATTGAACGCAAACCTATCGTAAGTTATATCCTGAAAAAGTAGACAGGTTACCCGGTCACCAACAATTCAAGTGACGTAACCTCAATTACATCGTTTTTCCTAATAATGTGGATAATGGATTTTCCAAGATTCAGGGTGTGGCTGTCGCATTCTGTAGAATTTTCCGCACTGCGCAGCCCAATGTCAATCTCACCAATACCAATTACACTTAACGTCCGGTTAGGCCGGTTATAAGTAAACGTCCATTGATTTTTACCGGTGGTGTTGAGTCGCAGCTTCACGTCTGCTGCCCGGCTGGTCGCCGATCCGCTACCATCCGGGGTCGGGTTTTCTTCAATCGGGGTCAGGGCGCTTGCCACAACCAACTGCTCTTTTAGGGCGCCGATCAGGATGCCGTTACCAGCTTCGAGGGAATAGGAAATTGCCCTGCCATTGTCAATCAGGTAGAGCGTCTTCATGTCTGAAGAAAGCGTAATTGAATTCAGCATGTTCGTAGTGTAAGGTTTAGACGTTTTGTATTTGCCCTGCCGGATCAGGTGCAGGTTTGCCTGCGCCTCGGGGGAAGGTTCCCCTTGAAAAAGGGCAATGAGTTTGTCAAGTATTGGCATAGTGTTAAAGGCATGTAGATCGTGTCAGAGCCAAAAATAGCAATAAATTGTGTTGCCGGTATAAAGAAGGCAGATTTTTCAATTGGAAGGAATTGAAAAATAAAACGTGCTGCCTTTGCCCGGCGTAGATTCAGCCCAGATTTTCCCGCCGTGCCGCTCTACGATCTTTTTGCAGGTCGCCAGACCAATGCCTGTGCCTTCGTATTTCCCCTGCCCGTGCAGGCGGACAAACATGTTGAAAATCCGTTCCAGGTTGGCCGGCTCCATCCCAATGCCGTTATCGCTTACCGCAATGGTGTACTGGTTGTTCTGCGGCGAAAAAGAGGAACTGATCCGGATATGGGGCGGCGCGGCTCCCCGGTATTTGATGCCGTTGCTGATGAGGTTTTGAAAAAGCTGCACCATGGGGCGTGGGAACACCCGCAAACTGGGCAAAGACAGCACTTCGATATTGGTCTGGGTACTTTCAATCTGGCTTTTCAAATTCAGCGTAGCTTCCTGCACCAAGCGCGAAAGGTCCGTAATTTCCCGGTCGCTTTCCTTATGGTCTAACCGGGCATAATCCAGCAAATCGTCGAGCAGGTGCTGCATGCGTTTGACGGCGCTCTGGATAAATCCCTGGTATTCTTTGGCTTCGTCGTCAAATTTCGATTCATAATGCCGGCTCAGCAAAGTACTGAACGACCCAATGGTACGCAACGGTTCGCGCAAGTCGTGGGAAGCCACATGGGCAAATTGCTGGAGTTCGCCGTTTGCCAATTGGAGGAGTTGGTTCTGACCGTCAATGTATGCGTTCTTTTCTTTTAACACTGCATTGCTGCGTCTTTGAAGGCGGTATTGGCGCCACAACTGCCAGCCTGCCAGCAATAAAAAAAAGGCGATGATGGCAATGATGCTGGTTCTCAGCCGACTGATTTCCCGCTCTTTGGTCAGCACTGCAATTTCCCGTTCCTTTTTAAGCAATTCGTAACTTTCCTTTTTTGAGCCCAATTCCCGTACGATGGCTTCAGAAAGAATGGAATCTTTCAGGTCAGCGGAACGGCGCAGCGACTGGATGGCTTCTGCGGGGTTGCCCGCTTTTTCATACGCTTCGCCCAGGATGGTCAATAATTCGGCTTCCCTGTTTTTGCTGTTGCTCCCTTTTGCCAGTTCCAACCCGTTATTCAGGTGTTCAATGGCCTGGTTGTAGTCCTTTTTTTGGATGTACAGCAATCCTAAGTATTTATAGCTGGCCACCAAGCCCCAGACATCGTCGAGTACCACCTTCAGTTTCAGCGAAGCGTTGAGGTAGTCTAAAGCTTTGTCGTACAATTTCATCTTGATGTATACCGTGCCAACATTGTGCAGCGCATAGGCTTCCGGCGCTTTCTGGCCCATTTTACGGGCAATTTCGAGCGATTGCAGGTTGTAGCTCAGGGCGGCTTCCAGATCGCCCAGTTCTTCGTAAGCCGATCCCAGTGCGCCAAGACAGGAATAAAGGGCTTTGGTTGCGTTGAGCGATTGGCTGATGGCCATGGACTGTTTGTAATAGCCCAGCGCTTCTTCAGGATTTTTTTGATAAAAGAACAGGGTGCCCAGTTCATAATATGCTTCCGCCATTCCCGAAGAATCTCTCATTTCTTCGTTCCAGCGCAGGCAGTCCAACCCAAAATCGTAAGCCTTTTTGAAGTCGCCCATCGCCTGGTAAGTGGCGGAAATACTGCCGCTGATTCTGGCCATGTCTTTGAGCGAATTCCGGGATTTTGCCCATTTCAGGTAAATGAGGTAATTCTCTAAAGCCCGTTGGTAATAGGCCAGCTTTTGGTAGTTGCGGCCAATCAGGCGGATATAACGGTAATAAGTGGTGTCTGGCGGATTGAGGTATTCAATGCCTTCCAGGAGGATGCCCAGCGATTTGTTGTAGGCTTCATCCTTATAATATTCATTCGCCCGGTTGAAAGCTTCATTGGCGTCGAAGCGCTGCCTGTTTGCGGCGGCCTTCAGGGAATCAGCTTGCCCAAAAACCGAAGGCAATATCCCAAGTAGGAAAAAAAAGGCAATCAATAGTTTTCCCGGCGGAAACCAATACAGAGGTAATGGTTTCAATAAAATTGAAAAATCCTGCTTTACTGATGGGTTTTCGTTCATATTTTACAAACATACAAATTTCGCTCCAATTTATGTTTCACCCGAGCTACCTGATAGGAGAAAATAGCCAGGTGTCTGTTCTTTAGCGTTCGAGAGCAAGGCATGCGAAGACCCCAAAAACGGGAGCCCCGCTCAGGCGGGATGACCGATTTTGGGGTCGAGCATAACGCAGCTATCGGACGATAAAGACAGACACACTCAAAAAAAAAACGGCCACCGCAAAAAATGATGCAGTGGCCGTCAGCTCAGGGAATAAATCCCCTATTAAATTTTGTTCTTCTCTTAGAAGTCGTCGTCATCGTCTGGCCATGGCGGCGGATCTCCTCCTCCTTTAATCAACAATAATTGGTGTGCATCCAGCACGTCCTCACCTTGAAAATTTTTAAAGCGT
>JBJXFD010000073.1:0-14561 GCA_046153985.1 Saprospiraceae bacterium | reverse complement strand
CGATGAATTTGTTGTGTTTTCGGGCGCTTTGCTCGTGGATGATGCGCGAAAAAACTTCTTTGCCCACGCCGCTTTCTCCAGTTATCAGTACAGATAAATTGGTGTTGGCCACGCGCAATGCCGTACTGAGTGCCCGATCGAGTTGTTCCGACCGGCCCACGATGCCGTAGCGCTGTTTTATCGTTTGGAGGGTGTTGCTCATTTTTTAGACGATAGACGTCAGCTATTAGATATTAGACAAGACCAACTCCCCGCGCAATGTCGCGCTGCTGGCGTCTGTAATTTTTACAAGGGCATAATCGCCCGGCTTCAGGTCTTCCCTTTTCGGGAAAACCACCACTTTGTTTTGCGAATTCCTGCCTTTGAATTCGAGTTCCGAGCGCTTAGAATCTCCTTCAACCAATACTTCCACCGTTTTTCCAATATCGGCAAGGTTGTGTTGCAGCGAAATCTGATTTTGCAGGCGGATAATTTCTGCCAGCCGGCGTTTTTTAACTTCCTCCGGAATATCGTCTTCAAATTTTCGGGCAGCCAGCGTTCCCGGGCGTTCAGAATACGTAAACATATAAGACAAACTGTAATTGGCGAATTCCATCATGCTGAGGGTGTCCTGGTGTTCGGCTTCTGTTTCGGTGCAAAAGCCTGCAATAATGTCAGAAGAAATCGTGCAATCAGGTAAAATGCGGTTGATGGCGCGCACCCGATCCATGTACCACTCGCGGTCGTAGGTGCGGTTCATCAGCTCCAGCACGCGGCTGTTGCCGGATTGCACTGGCAAGTGGATGTATTTGCAAATATTGTCGTAGCGCGCCATGGTGTGGAGCACGTCGTCGGTCATGTCTTTGGGGTGGGAGGTGGAAAACCGCACCCGCAATTGAGGATGAACCTTAGCCACCAATTCCAGCAAGTTGGCGAAACTGAGTATTGTGTTGGTTTCCGGATTTTCCCATTTGTAAGAATCCACATTTTGCCCCAGCAACGTTACTTCGCGGTAGCCGCGGGCAAACAATTCAGTGGCTTCCGCAACAATACTGAAAGCGTCGCGGCTGCGTTCCCGACCCCGGGTGAAAGGGACCACGCAAAACGAGCACATGTTGTCGCAACCGCGCATTATGGAAATGAAAGCCGCAACGCCATTGCTGTCTAAGCGCAGCGGACTGATGTCGGCGTAGGTTTCTTCGCGGGAAAGGTAGACGTTGATGCCCTTGTCGCCTTCTTCGGCATTGGCAATCAGGTTGGGCAAATCGCGGTAAGCGTCCGGGCCAACAACGATATCCACCAATTTTTCCTGTTCGAGGAATTGCTTTTTCAGGCGCTCGGCCATGCAGCCCAACACGCCAACCAGGGTTCCGGGGCGTTGTTGTTTGATTTTATCAAAAATGCGCAACCGCTTGCGCACGGTGTCTTCTGCTTTTTCCCGGATGGAACAGGTATTGATCAGGATGAGGTCGGATTGCTCAGCATTGCGCGTTGGGCGATAGCCGAGGTCTGCAAGAATGGATGCGACGATCTCTCTGTCGCTGAAGTTCATCTGGCAACCGTAGCTCTCAATGTAAAAATGTTTGCCGGCGGGCTGCCCTTCTGCTGTTGCTTCCTGCAAAAACACCTCGCCCTGACGCGTTTCGTCAATGACTTTGGGCAGGTCGTTCAGCGTTGGGTTATTGTCGTAAAGCAGCATATTGTAAATTGAATTGCAGGTTGTTGAAATCCAGTTCAGCGGTACATTTCCTCAAAAAACAGCGCAAAGGTATAGAATTTCCAGCGGAAAAGTGCCATTTTGTCAGCGCAAAGATGTGTGTCTATCAAAATCCATTGCTTATGGCCGATGCCATTTATTTCATTGCCATTCTTGTGGAAGGAGAAGCCGGCGAAACCATCACGGGGTTCAAACAGGATGCTGCACAGCAATTTGGCGCATCCCGGGCGTTGAATTCACCGCCGCACTTGACGTTGATTCCACCGTTTACCTGGCCAGCTACCCAATTGGAAGCGCTTTCGGACGCGCTTTCCGGTTTTATGGCGCTGCACCCGGCTCCGGTGATTCGGCTGCACAACTTCAATTGCTTCCCGCCCCGCGTCATTTATGTGGATGTTAAACCAAATCCCGAACTGACCAGCTTTCAACACGCCTTAGAAACGCATTTAGAACAACAGCTCAGCATTCGGACCGACCGCCAATATGGGTTTCATCCGCATGTAACGATTGCTTTTAAAGACCTGCGCGAAGCAGTATTTCCGGAAGCATGGGCCTATTTTTCCACACAAACTTTTACGCATACTTTTCAGGCGCCCGGCATTGCATTGCTTCAGCATACGGGGCAATGCTGGGAAGTGAAGCGGGAATTCCCTACTATTTTTTTTACCACATAGGGCACATAGTTGTTTTCACAATAGTTCACATAGGCGGCTTCCCAGTGCTATGTGGACTATCCCGCCGAGTCGGGACAAGTTGTGAAAACCCCTATGTGAACTCGTGGTAAATAATTAGATTAATTCAAAATTCTCTACTTTTACCCAAAACTGCTAACCATGAAGCGACTTCAGGTTTTTATTTTGGTTTTCATTACGCTGCTCATGTCTTGTAAAACAACAATGCCAATTGTGGGTGCTTACGACGCTTATCCCGTTTATACCGGAACCGACCTCGGACTGACCTGGTCGCCTGAAAAATCAGTATTTAAACTCTGGTCGCCTCCGGCAGAAGAAGCCCGGATCTTATTTTACGCAGACGGGCAGAGCGGCTCGCCACTGAAAACGTTGAGCTTGAAAAAAGGCAAAAAAGGGGTGTGGTCGGCCACCGTAAAAGAAAACATAGAAGGCCAGTTTTATGCTTTTCAAGTCAAAATAAAAGGGCTGTGGCTGGCTGAAGTACCCGATCCATATGCGAAGGCGGTAGGCGTCAACGGCAAGCGTGGCATGGTGGTGGATCCCGCGAAAACGAATCCATCCGGTTGGGAAAATGACCGCAGGCCCGCATTAAAAGACTATACCGACATCGTCATTTATGAATTGCACGTCCGGGATTTATCGAGCGACGCCAATTCGGGCATCCGCAACAAAGGCAAATTTTTGGGCCTTACGGAAACCGGAACCCGCAGCAAAGAAGGTGAAGCGACGGGAATAGACCACATCGCTGACCTTGGCGTCACCCACGTTCACCTGTTGCCTTCTTACGATTATCTATCCATAGACGAATCGAAACCTTTCGACCCCAAAGTCTACAACTGGGGTTATGACCCTCAAAATTACAATGTGCCCGAGGGCAGCTACGCCACCAATGCGGAAAACGGGGCGGTGCGCATCCGCGAATTCAAACAAATGGTGAAAGCTTTGCATGACAAGGGCATTCGCGTCATTCTGGATGTGGTCTACAACCATACCGGCGTGACGGAAGCTTCCAATTTTAACCAGTTGGTACCCGGTTACTACTATCGCCAACACGAAAAAGGCGGGTTTTCAGATGCTTCTGCTTGTGGGAATGAAACTGCTTCTGAACGAGCCATGATGCGCAAATTTATTGTCGAATCAGTAAAATATTGGGCAACTGAGTACCATTTAGACGGTTTTCGCTTCGACCTGATGGGCATTCACGACATGGAGACCATGAATGAAGTGAGCCGGGAATTGCGAAAAATTGATCCCAGCATCTTTGTATATGGGGAAGGCTGGACAGCTGGCGCCAGTCCGCTGCCCGACGAGCGCAAAGCCATCAAAAAGAATACCCACCTGATGGAAAACGTGGCTGCGTTCAGCGACGACATGCGCGACGGGATCAAAGGCCACGTATTTCACCCCGAGCAAAAAGGTTTTGTTAGCGGGCTGGCCGGATTGGAAGAAAGCGTGAAATTTGGCGTCGTTGCCTCCACGCAGCACCCGCAGGTCAACTACCAAAAAATCAATTATTCCCAAGCGCCCTGGGCAAAGGAACCGCACCAAACGATCAATTACGCTTCTTGCCACGACAACCATACCTTGTGGGATCGCCTCGCCATTTCGGCGCCTGAAGCCAGCGAAGCCCAACGGATCCGCATGCACAAACTTGCAGGCGCCATGGTGCTGACTTCGCAGGGGGTTGCTTTCCTCCACGCGGGTGTGGAATTGTTGCGCACAAAAAAAGGGGAAGAAAATTCCTACAAGTCACCTGACGACATCAACCTCCTGGATTGGTCGCGTAAGGCCAAACACAAAGACGTATACACCTATTTTAAAGGCTTGATTGCTTTGCGCAAAAGCCACCCGGCATTCCGGATGACCAGTGCAGATATGATCCGGAAACACTTGAAATTTCTGGAGCTGGGTGAATCCAATCTGGTCGCCTACACCATCTCCGGCAATGCCAACGGAGATAGTTGGAAAGAAATTTTAGTGGTTTTTAACGGAAATCCTGGCGATAAAAAATTCGAAATTCCGGGCGGGAAATGGACGGTCGCCGTGAATGGCAATCAAATCAACGCACAGGGTTTGGACAGCATCGGCAATGGCAGTATGAGCATCCCGCCCTACACGGCGATGGTGCTTTACCAACAGTAATCCCACAAAAGAATAAAACCATAAAGTAGAATTATCCGAAGGCTATTGCTAATTTTGACTTCCGTATTAAAGCCCGGTTGTGCATTGTCGCAACAAAAAATTGTGGACAACGCATTGAAAAGCAAGGCGAAAAACAACAAAAGCAATTACAATTATGAGTTGGTTCAAACGGCTCAAGGAAGGGATTCAAACCGCAACACGGAACAAGAAAGAGGCGCCGGAAGGGCTTTGGTATAAGTGCAAGCGTTGCAGGCATACCTCTACCGTGAAGGAACTCAGGGATAATTTTTATAAATGCCCTCAGTGTAATTACCACGTCCGCATCAGTTCTCAGGAGTACTTCGAGTTGCTTTTTGACGGCACGTATGAAGAGCTGTTTGGAGAACTGCGGGCAAGGGATATGCTTGAGTTTACGGACATTAAGCCTTATCCCGATCGCTTAGCGGAAGCTGCACTCAATACGGGGCTCACGGACGCCATTGCTGTCGCAAAAGGCAAAATCAACAAAAGACCATTGGTGATTGCCGCAATGGATTTCAAGTTCATCGGCGGGTCTATGGGGTCTGTGGTCGGGCAAAAAATCGCAATGGCGATCGACCTTTGCATAGAAACGCATACACCGTTGCTCATCATTTCCAAATCGGGCGGCGCGCGCATGATGGAAGCTGCTTTTTCGCTGATGCAAATGGCGAAAACGGCAGCCAAGCTCACCCAATTGGCCAAAGCCAGAATTCCTTATTTTTCGTTGATGACTGACCCAACTACCGGCGGCGTGACAGCCTCTTTTGCCATGCTGGGAGACATCAATTTTGCCGAACCAGAAGCGCTGATTGGCTTTGCCGGCCCGCGGGTGATCAAAGAAACCATCAAACGCGATTTGCCGGAAGGTTTCCAAAGCGCTGAATCGGTACTGGAACACGGGTTTCTCGATTTCATCGTGGATCGCAAAGACCTGAAAGAACAGTTGTCGGATTTGCTGGCGTTGTTCAGCGGGGCGGAGAAAGTAGGGGAGGAGTAGGGGCGACCCTCGCGGTCGCCCGGAATCACGGTAGGGTACGACCCTCGCGGTCGCCCAAATACACGAGGCAGAGCCTCTCAAATAGTAGACACGAGGCGGAGCCTCGCGCCAGCAATGGTAATCGTCAATCATCAATAAAAATAACAGGCATTGACGCTACAACTATGAAGCATAACCTACTTTTCTTCCTGGTCTGTTATTTCACTGCCACCTTCGCCATTGGCCAGTCATCCATTGCGCCGCAACTGGATCCGCGCCTGTATAAAATTGCCGCAGCGCCATCTCCTCAACGCCTCGAAAAAGACATCCGCGCCTTAGCGGGTTTTGGCACGCGCAGCACGCTGTCCGATACCTTGTCGGCAACCCGTGGCATCGGCGCGGCCCGGCGCTGGATCAAAGCTGAATTTGAAAAAATCTCCAAAGACTGTGGCGGCTGTCTTGAAGTCTTTTACCAGCACACTTTGTTTAAAGGCGGCGTCAATCCGCGCATCCCGAATGATGTCTGGATCGTTAATGTGATCGCCATCCAGCGCGGCACGAGGTATCCTAACCGCTACGTCATCATGTCCGGAGATATTGATTCCCGGCCTTCCAACCCAAGCGATGGCGAAAGCGAATCGCCCGGCGCCAACGACAACGCTTCGGGCATGGCCGGCACGATTGAAGCGGCGCGGGTGCTGACGCAATACAGGTTTCCCAATAGCGTCATTTACGTGGGTCTTTCCGGCGAAGAACAGGGCCTGATCGGCGGCCAACACATGGCAGAAATGGCCAAAAAAGACGGCTGGGAAATCCTCGGCGTGCTGAATAACGACATGATCGGCAACATCGAAGGCATCAACGGGGTGATTGACAACCGCACGTTCCGCATTTTTTCGGAACCCGTTCCTGCTACTGAAACTGAGCAGCAGCGCGCCTGGCACCGGGTGTACGGCGGCGAAGTGGATGGGCCTTCGCGGCAATTGGCCCGCTACGTAGATAAACTCACGGATTTATATACCACCAACCTCGACGCGATGCTGGTTTATCGCCTCGACCGATTCGGGCGCGGCGGCCACCACAAACCGTTCAACGACTTAGGCTTTCCCGGCATCCGCATCATGGAAACCTGGGAAAACTACAACCGCCAGCATCAGGATGTGCGCACGGAAGACGGCGTCGCTTACGGCGACGTCATCGAAGGCGTCAATTTTGAATACGCCGCCAAACTTACCGGTGTGAATGCTATTGCATTAGCAGCTTTGGCCTGGGCGCCGCCTGCGCCGGTCAACGTCATGATCGGCGGAGTGGTTGAACCGTCCACCCGCCTGAAATGGGATGCAGTAAACGACCCGGACCTGGCTGGCTACAAGGTCTACTGGCGCGAAACGACCGCCCCGCAATGGCAGTTTTCCCGTTATGTAGACAAAAGCCTGACCAATATTACGCTCGAAAACATTGTCATTGATAATTATTTGTTTGGGGTAGCCACAGTGGGGAAAGATGGGAATGAAAGTTTGGTGGTTTATCCGGTGACGTTGATTCCGAGAAGGCAATGAGGGACACCCTCAATACTCACAATGGGCAGGGCGTATTTAAGGGTTGTGAACCTGAAGAATTTTCAGGATGTTTGTAAGATATAAAATCTATGTTCTTAAAACGCAATCATGAATTCAAGAATCAAAAAAGCGAGCACCCTTCCGGAAATTTTCCGCAGCCTGACGCCTTCGACTTTTTTGACGCAGGCCGAGCGGGAGTTTTACATTAAAATATACGACGAAAGGGTGGCTTTGATGCGGATAGATTTGCTGGAAAACAACCTCAACCCCATTCAAACGATCTACGTTTCCGGCCAGACCGGTAGTGGAAAAACGACCGCATTAAATTTTTTGGCCAACGATGCGATTAATAAAGTTTATCAGGTTGAATACCTTTACGGCAACGATATTTTTAACTTGGACGACCTTGATATTGTGGATGTTTTACTCATGGTTGCCTATAAATTGGTAGGCGATGATCCGGAGTTGAAAAGCAAGTTTGAAGAACGCTTGGAGCGCATGCGCAAGCAGTTGGAAGGCGAACTTAAAACTGAAAGCGAAATACAAAAAGGCCACCAGACCAATGCCGGTGCCAAAGGGGAATTAAGCTTTGGTGAAAACCCGATCCTCAAGTTTTTAAGCATTTTCCAGATTAAAGGCGGTTTTTTTGCAGATTATAAATTCAACTACGACAAACGGCAAATCGTTCGGGAAGTGCTGACCCCCCGCAGGGATGACTTGCTGAAACTGCTCAACGAGCTTATAGAAGGTTATCGCGCCAAAAATAAAGACAAACAGGTGCTGCTCATTTTTCACGAGCTGAACCACATGCAGAACCCCGACGCCATCGAAAAATTATTTGTAACAGACCGTTATTACTTAGAAGGCATCCGCGCCAAAAAAGTGGTAACGATCCCGGTGGCGCTCGTACCCATCACCGAATTCAATCAGGAAGTTTACGTACTCGGCCTCAAACTAAACCCCAATCCGTTACGGGCTTCCGACCAGCCTGAACAAACAGATAAGGAAAAAGACGCCATACAGCGGAATTCCAATTTCCTCTGGGACGTATTCAAAAGCAGAATGACCGAAAAAGCCCTTGCATTGGTATCGGAGGAAGCTGTGGAGTATGCCATTCACCATTCGGGTGGGAATATCCGGCAGTTCATTTCTATTTTATATTATGCACTACGCAGGGTGATGGCTTTGGAAGGCAGCCAGGTTTCCCTCAACGACGCAGAAGAAGGCGCTATTATCGAACGCAGAAAATTGGAGCGCTCCATGATTTCGGATGAAAAAATCCGGCTGCTGGAATACGTTCGGGTGAACAAAACGCCCCGCGCGGCCAAAGACGAAACCTTTTTAAGCTGCGCTTTGGCCAACCAATTGTTCCTGTACGAAAACGATAAAATCTGGTACGACGTTAATCCACTAATCGAAGAAACTGTAAAAGTATATGCCGAGCGTCTTGGCTCAACATCGGATTAATGAGCGCCTGTCGAACAAAGACAGCCTCGAACTGACGCAACTCATTGGGAGTTTGCGCCTGCTTGATTCCGATGTGCCTTACCTCGGCGTGGCGGGTGTAAATAGTGCCGAACTCGGCGCCTGCTTAGCCGAATACCTTTGTGAACAATTCCCCGCTTTTCAACAAGAACGAATACATCAATCCGACGATTGGCAGCGCTTATTGAGCGGCGCCCATACGGCGCCCATTTTATTGCTCCTGTACGATTTGCCGGATGCAGAAGCCGACCGGATCGCTTCGCAACTTTTGTTTTTCCGCGACAATGTGGTGCGCTTCAACATGGATGTGTTGGCTGTGGTCAGCGAAGCGCAGTACGACGCTTTGCACCATCGCTATTACGATTATATTGCGGCAGCTTCTTTCGTATATTTATTTCAAGACCAACGTGCTGCGGTGGAGCGGGATTTGACGCCTTATGCAGGAAAGCCACAGGAGGTGATGGATTATGAAGAGGCATTGAAGGCTTGGGAAGAGGAAAAAAATAAACTGGCGAATAAGCGCTCGTCGCATGCCATGATGATTAGAATATTTAATTTGGCTTATGCTGCTGATAAAATATCAAAAAAGGAAGAAGCCCTTAGCTATTACGAAGAAACGGCTCGTTTAGCTAAAGAGTTGAATGATTTGTACTATGCATCTGCTGCTTGGGGTAATATTGGTTTGATTTATCGAAGCATGGGGAAGTTAGAAGAAGCTTTAAAATACATTGAATTTTCTTTAGTACAAGCTCGAAAGGCTGGCTATGTAGAGGGTGAAGCAAATCAGTTAGGAAATATCGGGTTGATTTATAAAGATAAAGGCGAATTAGAAAAAGCACTGGAATATTATGAATTGGCTTTGGGATTACATCGCCAAATCGGCCATATTCAAGGAGAGGCAATTCAGTTAGGTAATATTGGTTTAATCTATCAGAATAAGGGGCAATCCGAGAAAGCACTAAAATACTATCAGTTGTCTTTGAAATTGAGCCGTCAGATTGATTATACTCATGGAGTGGCGATTGCTTTAGGTAATATTGGTGTGATTTTTCAGGATAAAGGGGAATTAGATGAGTCGTTGAAATACTATCAATCCGCATTAGAATTTGCTCGCCAGCTCAGCTACCTGGAGGGCGAGGTGATTCACTTAGGAAATATTGGTAATGTTTATCAGTCTATGGGGGAGTTAGATGAGGCTTTACAGTATTATGAAATGGGTTTGATACAAGCTCGACAGATTAGCTATTTGGAGGGTGAGGCAAGTAATCTGGGAAATATTGGAAATGTTTATCATGCGAAAGGACAACTGGAAGAAGCTCTAAAATATTATAAACCCGCGTTAAAACTGGCTCATCAGATTGGCTATTTGCGCGGCGAAGTGATTCAATTGGGGAATATTGGGTTGATTTATCATGCTAAAGGAGAATTGGATAAGAGCCTAAAATATTATAAGTCAGCATTAGAACTATCTAGTCAGTTTGACTATTTGGAAGGTAGGGCTAGTCAATTGGTTAACATTGGTTTAATTTATCATACTAAAGGAGAATTCGGGGAAGCATTGAAATATTATCAATCCAGTTTGGAGTTGGCGAGACATATAGGTATTGTACAATTAGAGTGTGATATTTTGAGCAATCTTGGGGAAATTCATCAAATCGAAGGTGACTTAGAAAAAGCTTTGAGTTATCAACATTCTTCGTTGGGATTATCACGTCAAGCATACTATTTGAGAGGAGAAGCAAATGCCTTGTCCAATATCGGTACTATTTACCAAGGCAAAGGTGACTTAGACGAAGCGCTAAAATATTACCATTCCGCCCTCGAAATCTACCGCCAACTCAACAACGCGGAAGGTATCAAAACCACAGAAGCAAACATCCAATCTCTGAAAACCACAAAAACCAACGCAACTACGCAACCATGACCAACCTATCCATCAAAACCATGGCCGAAATGGCCGCCGCAGGCGAAACGCCGGAAATCCTCTTCTGGGTGGGCTGCGCTGGCAGTTTCGATGCGCGCGCGCAAAAAGTGACGCGGGCCGTGTGCGAAATCCTGCAACAGGCGGGCATCTCTTATGCCATTCTGGGCAACGAAGAAAACTGCACCGGCGATCCCGCACGCCGCGCTGGCAATGAGTTTTTGTTCCAGATGATGGCCCTTCAGAATATTCAGACCTTGGATATGTACGCCGTGAAGCGCATTGTGGCCGCTTGTCCCCATTGCTTCAACACCCTCAAAAACGAATACCCGGCGCTGGGCGGCAATTACGAGGTCATCCACCATACCCAACTCATCCACCAACTCATTGAGGAGGGCAAATTGAAGTTGAAAGAAGGCGGTAGTTTTAAAGGCAAAAAAATCACTTACCACGATTCCTGCTACTTAGGTCGCGTGAACGGCGTGTACGAAGCACCCCGCAAAGTGCTGGAGGCTTTGGACGCCGACCTGGCTGAAATGAAGCGCAGTCGCACCAACGGACTGTGCTGCGGCGCCGGCGGCGCGCAAATGTGGAAAGAAGACGAACCCGGCGCCAAACGCATCAACGTCGAACGGGCCGAAGAAGCACTGGCCACCGGCGCGCAGGTCATCGCCGTGAACTGCCCGTTTTGCCTCACCATGATGAGCGACGGCGTAAAAGCCAAAGACCGGCAGGATGAGGTGATGGTGTATGATATTTCGGAGATGATAGTGGGGTAACGGGAGACGGTGGACGGGAGACGGTGGACGGTTGCTCACTATGGAAATTTGCGATTGAATGATAAGTCGTTGTGAACGTTGTGGCGTTGTGTGAAACGGATCAATCGCACTGGGGCGTTGCCATTGCTTTTGTGGACTAGGAGAAAAAAGCCTATTGACCGCAGCGTGACTAAAATATTTCATCTGGAGGTGCAGATTGGTTTGGAAAGGGATGATATTTGAAGATCAAACCTTTTTATAAAAAACCAACCGATATGAAAAAGCGCTACTTTCCTGCCTTCCTTTTTTCCATGCTTTGGTTTGCTGCTTTCGCCCAGCAAGTTGGGGAATTACCTGCTCGCTGGACTTATTTCTACGACGGTTTCTGGGTTGCCGGGCCGACCATTGTTGAATATGACGGAACAGCAGAAGTTGATGGGCTGACCTATACCCGCTTGAGTCGGGTTGGAATCTGGAGTTCCCGTGCTGGGAGTTCAGGACCGGATACCGTCGTTTTCTCTCCATTATTGCTCAGATCGGAAAACGGAATTGTGAGTGGCTACGATGGTGAAATGTATATTGATACTTTAATCAATTTTAATACGACTCCGGGGAATTACTGGAAAATAGATTTCGGGCCGGAAGAGTTGGCAGCAGTGGTAACAGATACCGGCCATGTTGATATGCTCGGGCGTTCTTTGAAGTGGATGGGCGTAAACTATCATTGGTTTTTTAATGGCGCTCCGGATGAGCTTATTTTTCAGGACACGATTTTTGAACAAATTGGAAACACCAACGACTACCTGCTACCCTGGGATTATTTCTACCGGGGAATAGATCAGGGGCAGGGTGGTCAATTGCTGTGTTATGAAGAACAGGGAGAAGTTACCATTTTTTTTAATGGAACTACCTGCACGCCGCCGGTTAACACATCGATACCTGTGGCAGATAACTCGTTAACCTGTACCCCAAATCCTTTTCACCACGAACTCACCCTTACCAGCGAGACCCCAATAGAATCCATTTCCATGGTTGATCTGACCGGAAGAACAATCTTGTTCGGCAAAGGCAATGGCAACAATACGCATAGACTGAATACCAGCGCTTTACCCAGCGGACTGTACTGGGTCATCCTGGAAAATGACGATGGGAAAACCGCGATCCGAAAGGTGGTGCGGCAATAAAATGAATAAGTAGAAAGTAGAAGGTATAAAGTAGAAAGAAGGGCACCCAATATTAGGATGTTTTGTCATCCCTATGGTATAAGTAGCCCCCTTTCTACTTTATCCTTTCTACTTTATCCTTCTTTTGGTATCCTTTTCCCGCCAAGTAACTAATAACCAATAACAAATAACCCGTAACCACCTCTCAATCCAGCGGCGCCCTTACAATAGTAAACACCCGGGAAATATTGAATCCAAAATGGATGCCGCCATCTTCCCACTTGTTGGTGGTTTCTGCGATGAATCCTTTTTCGACCATAATTCTGGAATTGCTGAAATGCAACTGGAACACGTGGCCGCCCGTTTCGATGTCGAGGCCGACGGAGAGCGAATTCACAAACTGGGGCGCCAGTTGATCCGGCAACACGTAGATGTATTCCAGGTTGATGGCCATGCGTTTCGTCAGTTTAATACGCGTGCCAATGCCTAAAGCCAGTACGTCGTTGGACTCATCGAAAGTGGCCACGAGGTTTCGGTGTACGATGGTCGGCGACAACTGAAGGCTGAATCCTTCGCTGATTTTTCTGCCTATGATGAGTTGGCCGGTGTAGTAGAGGCGCGAAGAAAAATGGTTGTCGCGGTCCGGATTGGCCCACTTCAGCGTTTGCATGGCCACGCTGCCAAAAGCAGCAAGGGTCACAGGCATGTTCCGTTTGCCTTTGCTTTGTCGCAGAATTTTGTACTTGGCAAAGCCGTCGAGGGTTTTTTCATAATTGCTTCTGCCGATTCCAACGACTAACCGGTCGGTCACGCCATAATCAAAACCGATGCGCAGGTTGGCGCCATCCAAACCAAAGAAGTCGTAAAGCCCGTTTTGTACCGTATTGAACCGGTGCGAAATTTTAAAATCCAGTACCCCGCTCGCCGTATTCTCCAGCGAGTGCAGGTTGATCACCCGGCTGGTTTTGAAGCTGGCGGTGGCGTAGTCTGTGGTTTCTTCCTCTTCGCCGAGCAGCGAAAGCAAGTCTTCCTGGGCAAAAAGCGGAAGCGCTGCCAAACTCAGGGCAAGCGACATCAATAGGGTGTAAACGTGCTTTTTCATTCGTCCGTATATTTTATTGAGATGAATAAATGCAAAATGCTACCCGTTCAAAAGCTGAACGGGTAGCAAGTCAAAAAAGAGTGTGTGATCGGTCAGATTAAGAACCTTTCTTCAATTCCTGATAAGTAAGCGCCACGTCAATTTTTACCGTTTTGGCAATGTTGTCGCGCACCACAGCCGGAATGACGATGCCATAATCCGCTACGGCAACTTCAAAAGTTGAAGCAGCAGCAATGACGCCGCCTTTGACGGTAAATTTGCCGTCCGCTTCCACGTCTTTTGTAACGCCGTGTATGCTGAGCTGACCTTTGACTTTCACCGGATAAACGCCGTCTTTCGCCAAATTTACCGCTTTGAAATCGGTAACGGTTCCTTTAAAGCTCGCCTTTGGAAACTTGTCGCTTTCCATGTAATTTTCATTGAAATGCTCCTGCATCAGGGCTTTTTCAAACTGGAAAGCTTTAATGAGTACAGCAAATTCCATTTTACCGGTTGTCGCGTCATAAACGCTGGTCGCCGTTTTATTGACCGCTTCAATTTTTTCAACCTTCGCGTCGGAAGAGAAAGACACTTTGCCTTCGCGGGTAAAATACTTCTGAGCATGAACACCACTGACGGCGAACAGGCCAAACAGGGCAAAAAGGATGCACTTTTTGAACATGATATGTATGGTTTGAATGAGTGAATACCCCGAAGGGAGTGTTTTTTGTTTCGTTGTTCGTTGTTCGTTGTTGGTTGATCGTTGTTCGTTTGAGCGGCTTCTACTGATCGACTTGCACTGAGCGAAGTCGAAGTAAGTGGAAGTAAGTCGAAACGAGGTTGTACGTTGAGCGTTGAATATTGTTCGTTTGTGCCATAATACGTTGAAATGACGTATTTTAATGGATATGAATCAGTTGTGCCGCCGGAATAAATCAAATGGGCGTTGTTGCATGAAACAATCCTGTACTGTGAAAGTAGATATTTGCCAAATTTTTTCAAAAATAGTGTTGATTATTTGAGAATAATTTGGCTTCAAGAGGCTTTCTCCAAACAGGAAATGTTCA
>JBJXFD010000066.1:0-15062 GCA_046153985.1 Saprospiraceae bacterium | reverse complement strand
AGGCGACCACCCAGGAACTGGCTTCCGCCAACGAATACTTCCGGGTGGTGGAACGCAGCTACCGCGAAGACATGGCTTCTTACATCGAATATTTGGATGCGCGCACCCAGTTGACCAATTCCAATTTACAAAAGAGCCTGAAGGCTTTTCAGCTTTGGGGGCAGTTGGCTGCGTTGGAACGCGAGATTATTTATTAAAACATAAAAGTTGGCAGTTTAGCAGTGGGCAGTTGGCAGTAGCGGACAGCTCCTGAATATCAACATTAAAATCACCTAATAACATGAAAAAGATACTCATTCTGCTCCCGATTGTGTGGTTGCTGGCAGCTTGCCAAAGCGAAAAAAAGACCGAAACCACAGAAACTCCTGAAGAACGCATCCCGGTGGAACTGCGCCAGGTAAAAACGCAGACCGTGGCCGACCCGGTTTATTTATCGGGCCTCGTATCCAATGAAAAAGAAGCCCGGCTCTCCTTCAAAACTGGAGGCGTCATCCAGCGGATTTATGTGGATGAAGGCGATCGGGTTGCAGCGGGACAACTGCTGGCCACCTTAGACCTTACCGAAATTGGCGCGCAGGTCAGCCAGAGCCGCCAGGGCGTGGACAAAGCGCGCCGCGACTGGGAGCGTGCGAAAAACCTGTACGCCGACAGCGTTGCCACAAAAGAACAAGTACAAAACGCAAGCACGGCTTATGAAGTAGCCAAAGAAAACCAGCGCATCGCCGATTTCAACCAGAAATTTTCCGAAATCCGCGCGCCGCACGCTGGTCGCATTGTGCGCAAGCTCATGAATGAAGGCGAACTTGCCGGCCCTGGAACGCCCCTCTTTTTCATGGACGGGCAGGGCGACGCAGCCTGGGTTTTGCGCGCCGGCGTTCCGGACCGCGACTGGGCGCGCATTGCGGAAGGCGACAAAGCGGAAGTCGTTTTCGACGCCTGGCCGGAAGAGGTTTTCATCGGCGTGGTCAGCAACAAAGCCATCGCAGCCGACCCGAAAAGCGGCTCTTTCGAAATCGAAATCAAGGTGCAGCCCAAAGGAAAAACGCTGGCTTCAGGGCTGTTTGCAAAAGCCAAACTCACCCCGAATGCCCTTGGCCAGGTCAAATGCGTGCCCATTGAAGCGCTCCAGGAAGGCAATGGCAAAGACGCCTTTGTTTTTATCACTAAAGACAATCAGACGGTTCAAAAGCAACCCATCCGCATTGCGTTCATCAACAAAGATTGCGTAGCGGTGTCGCATGGCCTTGAAAATGTGAACGAGGTCATCACTTCCGGTTCGCCGTTTCTGACCGAACGTTCGCTCATCAAAGTCATTCCAACGCATACGGACGCACAGTAGCGAAATTTTGTAACCTAATGTGAATGTTGGCATTACGCTCTTCTCCTGAGAGAGAATGGGGCAACCATTTATAAAAATACAACCATGAAAATTTCGGAATTTTCCGTCAAAAACTACCAGTTCACCCTCATCATGTTCGTGATGGCCATCCTGGTAGGCATCAGCGCGCTGCTCAACATGCCGCGCAGCGAAGACCCCAATATTGAATCGCCGTTCTTTGCCGTAGTGGCGGTGTATCCTGGCGCCGGCCCGCAGGATATGGAAGAACTTGTGGTTGACCCGTTGGAAAACGCTTTGTCGGAGCTGGAAAACGTCAAAACCATCATCGCCGACATCAGTGACGGTCTGGCCTCCATCCGGGTTGATTTTAAATACAATGTGGACGTCAATGAAAAATATCAGGAAGTTGTTCGCACGGTCAATGCGATGCGCGGCGAACTCCCCCAGGAATTATACGCCCTCGAAACGCGCCGTTTCCGCCCCTCTGATGTCAATATCCTCCAGGTTGCTTTAGTTTCCGAAACCGCTTCCTACAAACAAATGGAGGAACAGGCGGATCGCTTAGAAGAAGCGCTGGAAAAAGTAAAAAACCTGAAAAACATTGAAAGCTGGGGTTACCCCGACCAACAGGTGCGGGTGTCGCTGCGCTTAGAGCAAATTGCCCAGCAAGGCATTCCAATCAACAACGTGCTGGGCGCCATCCAAAGCGAAAACGTCAATATTCCGGGTGGGAATGTCTGGTTGAACAGCCGGAAATTTAACGTCAAAACCAGCGGGAGTTACGAGGATGTGGAAGAAATCCGAAACACCATCGTCTATTCTTCGGGCAGCAAAGTTGTTTACCTGCGCGATGTCGCGGAAGTGGAATACGGGCACGGAGAAGAAAGCCACCTCACCCGCTTAGACGGAAAAAGAGCGGTGTTTGTGACTGCCGCTTTAAAAGAAGGGGAAAACATTTCCAACATCAAAGAGAAGTATCAACCCATCCTCGACAAGTTTTCGCAAAACCTGCCGGAGTCCGTGCAGTTGGTAAAAAACTTCGACCAAACGGAGAGCGTAGACCGCCGTCTGAAAGGACTGGGTCGCGATTTCATCATCGCCATTTTGCTGGTTTCCATCACTTTACTGCCACTTGGCCTCCGTGCGGCATCTATTGTGATGGTTTCCATACCGCTGTCTCTGTTCATGGGCCTGACCTTCCTCGACCTGCTGGGCTACAACATCAACCAGTTGAGCATCGTCGGGTTGGTGGTGGCTTTGGGCATCTTAGTGGACGACAGCATTGTGGTGGTGGAAAACATCGAGCGCTGGATGCGGGAAGGGCTTCCGAAGCGCTTAGCCGCCATTGAAGGGACCAAACAAATCGGTTTGGCGGTGGTGGGTTGTACGGCGACGCTCATCCTGGCGTTTGTGCCTTTGGTTTTCCTTCCGGAAGCTTCCGGGGAGTTCATCCGTAGTCTGCCGATGGCGGTGATCACAACCGTACTGGCATCTTTGCTGGTTTCGCTGACCATCGTACCCTTCTTAGCCAGCCGCGTTTTGGCAACCAACCACAACCCGGAAGGCAACTTGTTCATGCGATTGCTGAAGCGCGGCATCAGTGGTTCTTACAGCAAAATGCTGGTTTGGGCGCTGCGGTGGCCGAAAGTGTCGCTGCTGATTGCCGGGGCTATTTTTGCAGGTGTACTGGCTTTGGCGCCAATGGTCGGGTTCAGTTTGTTCCCCCGTTCTGAAAAGCCGCAATTCTTAGTGAACATCACTGCGGCGCCGGGTAGCAATTTGTACGAAACCGACCGCATCACCCGCGACGTGGAAGCCAAACTGAAAGCCTATCCCGAAATCAAACACCAGGCTGTAAACGTCGGGCACGGCAATCCACGGATTTACTACAACGTCATCCCGGAAGACGACAACCCGGAGTTTGCCCAGTTGTTTGTGCAGCTTCAGGAAGACACCGAAACGGAAGAAAAAGTAAAGCTCATTGACCACCTGCGCAAGGAGTTCAGTGATTATCCGAATGCAAAAATTGAAGTGAAAGACTTTGAGCAGGGCCCGCCGGTGGAAGCGCCCGTTGCCATCCGCATTTTTGGCGAAAACATGGACACGCTGCGCAATTTAGCCTTCCAGGTGGAAGACATGATCCGGGCAACCGAAGGTTCCATCTACGTTAATAACCCGCTTCAGGGCCTGAAAACCAACCTGCGGGTGCGCATCAACAAAGACAAAAGCAGCCTGCTGGGCGTGCCCACGAGCGAAATTGACCGCACGGTGCGTTTGGCCATCGCAGGCCTGCAATTGGGCAGTTTCAACGACGACGGGGGCACCGATTATGTAATCAACGTCAGCATCCCCAAAGGCAACCACAGCGACCTGTCGGTTTTCGAGAACCTGTACGTCAACAATGTGCAGGGGCAGGCGATTCCGTTGAAGCAATTGGCCGATATTGCATTTGAGACCTCGCCACCGGTAATTCGCCACTACGACAAGCAGCGGTTTGTGACCGTCACTTCTTTTGTAAAAACCGGTCATCTGGCGCAGACCATCAATACGTCCATGATGGACCAATTGGATCGTTTCCCTTTCCCCGATGGCTACAATTACGTGGCTGCCGGCGAAATTGAAGCCCAGGAACAATCCTTCGGCGGCATGGGCAGCATCATTATCGTCACGGTTTTTGCCTTCATTGCGGTGCTGGTGCTGGAGTTCCGGACGTTCAAAAGCACCTTGATTGTGTTGTCCGTAATACCCTTAGGCATCATCGGCGCCATCCTGGCCTTGCTGATTACCGGCAATACGTTTTCTTTCGTGGCGGTAGTGGGCCTCATTGCCTTGGTGGGCATCGAAGTCAAAAACTCCATCCTGCTGGTAGATTTCACCAACCAGTTGCGTGGCCAGGGCTACGAACTCGACGCCGCCATCCAGGAAGCCGGCGAAATTCGCTTTGTGCCCATCGTGCTGACTTCGCTGACGGCGATCGGCGGGTTGTTGCCCATTGCGCTGGAAAACAACCCGCTTTACACGCCGCTCGCCTGGGTGATCATTGGCGGATTGATCAGCTCTACCCTGCTGTCGCGCATTGTGACGCCGGTGGTTTATAAGTTGAGTCCGCCGAGAGTGGAGACGGGTGAGGTGCTGGCGTAATGTAAATTCCTGACTGCCCGTGCATCGGGGTGCAGCGCACCCAAAAATTTGTAGACATTGATCATCCAAGTGTAGTTAGGTGCAGCGCACCGGAACAACGGTTGCCACAACACACCCAAGATTTCGGTGCGCTGCACCTGACAACACCATATTTTCGTGGCCCTACAAAGGTTTTTGGTGCGCTGCACCCGAACCAAAAATTCGGATTGTCACATGTTTCCCTTAAAACACCAACGCATACTTCAACAACAGTTGCTGCGTAATACCCACCCGTTTACCAACGCCATTCACCCCATTGGGCGCGTCATTATCAGTAATTTGCACCAACACATCGTCGTCATAAAAAACATTAACAGTCAACGCAGCCTGGAAACCTTTGAAAATGCTGAAAGCCAATTCGTTCGTCCAATCCAAATCCACGTTCTCCGGCTTCAGGAGGTAGTTGGAAAACAGCGTCAAGGCGGAAGTATAGGCAAAGCGGTCTTCGAGGTATTTGCCGGTGTAGTTCATGCGCAGCAGCGACCCCAGTTGGGAAGACGTGTTTTCAAAACCGACGATGTTGCCGCCTGCGTCTTTGGTAACCGGGTTGCCGTGGATGCCTCGGGCTGCGATGATGTCGTCGGTGACGATGATGAATTTTCCACCAATGGGCGAGTAATAGAAAGACAGGTTTTTGGTCGGCTTGAAATCAATCCCCGCTGAAATGGTGATGGTAGCCGGCGAAAACAGCTTGGATAGCGGCGTCGCGTTCGTGCCGGAAATATCAGAGAGGAAATTGCCGGGAAAATCGTCCGTACCGATGTAGGTTGGCGTCAACTGGCTCAGCAACGACAAGTCGGCTGCGTAAAAAAACTTGGAGTTCTCTGTGATTTTGTAGCCAATTTTTGAATTGAGCCGAAGCTCATCAATGGCTTTCTGGAAAGGAATTTTGGTATCCGACCCTTGCGCGATAACGCCAGAGCCTAGGCGCTGCACACCAAACTGCCAGGAGCCGAGGTTGTCCCAGGCAACGCGGCCCTTGCGGTAGTTGCCAAAAATGTTGATGGCGCCACCCAAGCCGAGGCGGTTCTGACCTGCGCCCTGGCGGGGGTTAATTTGGAGCAATTGTGCAAAATCCAAGCCAATTCCGGCCCCTTTCGTCCAGACAGGCGGTTCTTCCGCTGACGCAGGAGCAGCCGCAGGAGCGTCCTGGGCATAAACATTTAAAGCCATCATCATCAAAATCAGAGATAATAGCGGGGAGTAAACTGTTCTCTTCATATCCGTTTTGTTGAAAGTAAAAAATTGGTTTATCAGACTTGCTGCGACAGCGCTCACCGCAACATGACAAGTTTATTCTTCAAAAATCTCAAACGTCTCCGAATCCAATTTGCTTAACGGCACCACGACTTTTCGGTCTCTCGTTTGCAGGATCATGGAGGTATTGTCTATTTCCAGCACCTTGCCTTTGATGCCGCCAATTCCAATAATATCGCCGGGTCTTACCTTGTCTTTATTGTAAAAAGAGGACAGGAAACTGGCCACAATATTGCGCGAAGCAAAACCGTATCCGATGGCAAACGCCAATACCACGCCACCTAGGATGATGGAGAGGTTGTCCTGAATGAAGTCCGTATTGATCTTGGCCTGCGTCAGCGCAATCATGGTCACGTTCAGAAACAGGAAATAAAATACGATGTTGGAAATGAGTCCTGCAGCCGGAATCGCCAGGGAATTACAGGTAGTGAGTACGATGTTTTTGATGAAATCGGCCACCAATACGCCTACAATAAACACAAAAAATGCCGACAACAGGTGCGGCATATAGGCCAGCAAATTCGTCATCAGGTCAGACACCGATTGCATGCCCAACACATCCGTTGCCGCAATGAACACAATAAACATGATGAAGTAATACAGCAACTTAGAGAGCAGCGTACTGGGAACAATTTTGAAATCGGCTTTGGAAAACAAATCAATATCGTTCAATTTATCTGCCAGCTTATCAATCTTGCTTTTTTGCAGAATGCGCTTAACGCCTTTTGCGACCAATTTGGCAACCAACCAACCGATCAAGATTACTGCCAGCGCGCCTGCCAAATTAGGAATGATAGCGGCTAATTGCCTGAATTGCGCTGCGATGATTTCCCAAATTGACTGGGCATTGGCAACAGAAGTCTCCTGGAAAAGTAAAATCATGTGTATGTTGGTTTTAGCTGTTCTACAAATAAATTTACCGCGCCGTCAGGCAGGGTTGTCATCCAGTTCGGGGCCGGGCGCAAAATTGCTGCGCTCCGCATCCGGGCCGCTTGTTGCAGGATCGGAATGGTGCTTTTTTGAGCCATGGACAACATTGCCTCCTGCCGTAACAATGAACACATCTACTACCCTCGGCAGGTAAATATCCACCAACTGGCCGACAAATCGCAAAAAGCCAAGCGTTCCGACTACGCCTGATTTGACGCGCCGTTCATGAGACTCCTGGTATCGAGCCTCATCCTCTTCTTGCATTCTTTTGAAATTGTTCATATGCTTTCTTTAAATAGTTCTCGCTTTACACGTTGCGCTTTTTCTTTGGCCCGCATGATTTTCATTTTGATGGCGCTTTCCGAGTTGTCGAGAATTTCGGCAATATCCCGGATCGAAAGGTCGTCCTGATACTTCATCATCAATACAGCCCGGTCGCCGGCTGGAAGATGATCCAGCACCGTACGCAATTGCATCACTTCCATTTCAAGCAAGGCTTCATCGGGCACTTCGTCTGCGCGATCAGGGGCTTTTTCAATTTCTGCGGTAAACAAAGCAACCTGCTTCTTTTTCCGCCGGATAAAGTCAATACAGTAGTTATAGGTGATGGAGTAGATCCATGTTGAAAATTTTGCTTTCTCTCCAAAAGTAGAGAGGTTGAGGAAAATTTTCGTGAAAATTTCCTGGGTCGCGTCCTGTGCAAGGGCTTCGTCGCGGAGCATCGAAATACACTTGGCGTATATTTTGGAGGCGTACCGGCTATACAATAGACTAAAACACAACGAGGCCTGCGTTTCGAGGTAACTGTGTATCACCTCGGAATCTTTCATCTGTTTATTACAATGCTGTTTCAAAGCGCTCGGGTAGTTGATTAACTCGGATACTTATCGAAGGGAGAAAGTTCGACCAGGCAAACCTTTCACTTTTCAGCCCAAAGATAAAATATCTAAGAGCTTGTTGGGGATTTTCTGATTGAGCGAAAGCGAGAAAATTTTGTTTTAGACAAGGCGAATTTTGCAGACATAGCCAGCAGCTATGGCGAAAAAATTCAACGCAGTATAAAACAAAATTTGCCGCTTGCAGCCAATTGAGGAATTCCCCAACAAGCTCTAAGCAAATACCTTGAAACAACCATTCATCAGGCAAAGTCCTTGCGACGCAGGAATGGCTGTTTAGCCACATGTTTTTTAACATAATTTTTAGAAATTATCTGTTACGCAGCGTGAAGTATATCTTTACGGCGCCGACAGTCCGGTATACCAGGATATGAACACTGAAAAAAAACGCATCTACTTTGCTTCCGATTTCCACCTCGGCACCGACGCGCGCCTCAGCAGCGCCGAGCGCGAACGGCAGATCGTGCGCTGGCTGAACCAGATTGCCCACGACGCCGAAGCCCTTTATTTAGTGGGCGATGTTTTCGATTTTTGGTTTGAATACCGCACGGTGATCCCCAAAGGGTATACGCGGCTGTTGGGTAAATTAGCGGAATTGCGCGATCAGGGGCTGCCCATCTATTTTTTCACTGGCAACCACGACATGTGGGTTTTCCGCTATTTTGAAGAAGAATTGGGCATTCCAACCTACCGCAAACCCATTGTGCGCGAACTGCATGGAAAAACATTCTTCATCGGTCACGGCGACGGCCTGGGCCCCGGCGATTACGGCTACAAATTCATCAAAAAAGTATTTGCCAACCCGGTTTGCCAGTGGCTTTTTGCGCGGTTACACCCCAATTTCGCCATCGGCATGGCCAATTTTTGGTCGGGACGCAGCCGGGCTGCCAATCCGGAAGCGCGCCATTTTTTGGGAGAAGACCACGAATGGCTCCTGCAATACGCCAACCGCAAGCTCGATACGGTTCCGGCTGATTATTTCATTTTTGGCCATCGCCACCTGCCCATTGACTGCCTTTTAAAAAATAATAAAAGCCGGTATCTTAACCTCGGCGAATGGATGCACTACAATTCCTACGCCGTATTCGACGGAGAAACTCTGAAGCTCGAATTTTTTGAAAATGAAAACGGGCAGATTTTTGGGAAGTAACATCATTTCACAAAACAAAACCACATGCAACGCTCCACCGCCATCGTGCTCACCCACGGCCTGCTTGACGGGCCCACGGCCAAAACCTGTCACGGCCTGCTGCGCGGCACTGAACGCTTCGAGATCCTCGCGGTCATTGACTACCGCTTTGCCGGACAGGACGCAGGCACGGTCATGGATGGCCGCCCCAGAGGCATTCCGGTCTACGCTTCGGTAGCCGATTACCTCGCCGGCGGACAGGAACGCCCCCAATGGTGTGTGGTCGGCGTGGCGCTGCACGGTGGCATCCTGCCTGACGACTTTCGCGGCGAATTGATGCATGCGGTCGAAAACGGCATTTCGATTGTTTGCGGGCTGCATACTTTTCTAAGTGAAGATGCTGAATTCAGTGCCTTGGCGGCAAAATACGGGGTGGAACTCGTGGACGTACGCAAACCGCGCCCCCGAAGCGAATTGAAATTCTGGACCGGCGAAATTTTTACAGTCAAAGCGCCGCGCATTGCGGTTTTGGGCACCGATTGTGCTTTGGGTAAGCGCACCACCTGTCGTTTTTTGATGGAAATGTGCCGCAAAAACGGCATCGCAGCAGAAATGATCTACACCGGCCAAACAGGCTGGATGCAGGGCTACCAGCACGGTTTCGTTTTCGACACAACGATCAATGATTTTATCAGCGGGGAAATAGAAAGAGCCATCGTCGAATGCGACCGCGAAAGCAAACCCGACCTCATCCTCATCGAAGGGCAGTCGGCCCTGCGCAACCCCAACGGCCCCTGCGGCAGCGAGTTTTTGTTATCCGGCGATGTAAAAGGCGTCATCCTCCAACACGCCCCGGGCCGCCGCTGCTACGACGATACGGATATTCTGATTCCTTCCGTGGCCAGTGAAGTGGCGTTGATCGGCGTGTACGGCGCAAAAGTGCTGGCGGTTACCCTCAATGAAGAAAATCTCGATGATGAAGCGGCTGAAATGCATCGGCGGGCATTGCAGGCAGAGTTGGGCATTCCGGTGGTGCGGCCTTTGAAAGAAGGAGTTGAGGGGCTATTGGCTGTGGTGAAGGGGTATTTATCATAAGTCCGCTCGCGCGGTGGCTCTGCCCGTACGTTCTGCTCGCGCGGCGGCTCCGCCCCGCGTGTACTATTCCACGGGCTCTGCCCGATTCTCAAGGTCTACCACCTAAAGGTGGTGACCACTTCTTCCCTTTTTTTAGGGCATTCATCCCCTGAAACGGGCACTTGAGTCATCTCTGATTTGCCTTGCGGCAGCATTCAACCATAACTTTGGGGTATCATTTAACAAAAAGAAATCACCCGACGTTATGAAAAAGAATGTAAGCACTTTGATCTTTTTACTGGCTTTGATGGCCGGAATATTACCCGTTTTTTCCCAGGCGCAGCACTCCCTCGCCCCAAGCGCAAAGCAGCGCAGGAATTCCTTTCCGGAAAAAGTCGAACACTTGTTGAATAAAGCGGGATTCGATGCACAAATCCATCCCAGCAACCAGCCATCGCAGCCCCGGTTCACCGCGCTGCAATTAGACTCGACCAAAACCTTTTACGGTTACGACCTGAACCAACCCGGCGACAGTACTCCCTTGTTCAGAACTGTATACAACTACCCGGAAACGAATATTAAGGTGGAAATAAATGCTCAGCAAGAGGCTGGTGAATGGGCGCCCCTGAACCGCATCACATCGGTTTACGATGAGCAGAAACGCTTAGTCGAAGTGTTTGCGCAGGCGTACGACCCGACAGCAGGTAGTTTCATCCCGGATTCAAAACTCGAAACTTTTTACCACGGGAACTCCGCTGAACTGATTGATTCATTTACGGTATCGCAGTGGAGCCCGGACCTGATGGATTGGGTGGTGCAACTGTCCACTTGGAATGTTTTCGACAACGAGAATCAAATACTCGAAAGCTACACGTCCATTGGCTTCCTTGGCGAACCGATCCTGTTTAAAGACACGTATTTCTACGATGCCAATGGCGACAACCACCTCATTGAAAGCACCGCAATTTTTGAAGGACAGGAGTTATTGAGTGGCCGCACGGAAAATACCTATATGAATCATTTGCTTACTGCGGTCGTGGTTTACACTTCCGATGGTTTCAATTTCTTTCCCGATAGCCGTGCAACCTTTCTTTACGCGCCTTTTGGTTTACTTGCCCGCCACAGCCTTATGGGGTGGAATATAGAAATTGAAAACTGGCAATTGAATCAAACTATTGATTATCAATACGACGAAGAGCAGCGCATCAGCGAAAAATTCAAAACCTTCTATGAGAATGGAGTCCCTGCAGATGCCGAACGCCCAACTTACGAATATGTAGAGGGTGAAAACTTAGCCTTGGAAACGATCTACCTCTATGATGCGGTTAGTGAAACCTGGTCGTTGGACATGAAAACGTACTTCTACTATGATGGCCTGACTGCAACTCCGAGTGAGCCACGCCCGTTGCTTGCCCTGCCTTTGGCGCCGAATCCAACGACCGGTATGGTAAAAATTGGAATAAAGGAAGCTTTGGCAGTGCAATTGTTCGACGCAACCGGCAAGATGATTACCGCACAATTGCTGCAACCTGGCCAAATGCTGGACCTCAGTACGCTTCCAGCCGGAATTTACCAGCTTGTTGCCCAAAACGAGACCAGTTTTTACGGCGGCAGGATCGTTAAACAATAAGTTTTGCATATACCCAACTTAACGGGGCTGTCTCAGCGCTTATGATTCAGCCCCTTTTATATCTCATTTAATCCATATTGCTATGAAAATCATTTCTTTCAAATTGGTACTGCTTGTAGCGGTGCTGATTGGTTCAATGGCTTGTGAAAAAGAACCCATTGAAATTCCGGACAGCATTCCCCCACAACAACAATATCCCAATCCGATACCCCAAAATGCATTAGTGCGTCAGTTGAAATGGTCAGAAAGGGACCACCAGACATTTACCTATAATGCCAACGGGCAGGTATCGCAATTGAGGTCGCAATGGCAATATGTAGAAGGGGATCCTACCCAAATCCGTACGATTGTCTATGACTTTGAATACAACGCGCAGGGAAAACCCATTCAGGTGAATACTTCTGACCAATTCTATATGAACTACTATTATCAGGATACACTGATAGAAAAGATACAGGAGTTTTTCCCCGGCGGCGCGGTACTCCATGACATTACCTACTATTACAAAAACAAACGTATTATTCAGGAATTACGGCGTTCTGCAGGGCTGCCCGGTCAACCCGTTTCGGTTAGCAAATACCTTTATGGGTACGACCTCAAAGGCAATTTGAATAAGATTGAATATTATACGCAAGCTGATCGTCCTACGCCCGAAAACCAGTATGAATTGATTGAAACTATCGAATACAGCGATTTTGATGACCACCTCAACCCCATTAGTTGGCTGTTACGCGATCCGTTGCTGCCGCAGGTACAGTTTCAATGGAACAACCCGGGCAAAAGGGTTCGCAAATATGGGGGAGGCACGCCGGACGTCACGACTTATACTTACGAGTACAATGCCTCCGGATTACCGATTGTGCGGCGCAGTACAAACAAAGGGCAAACACTGGTGACGCAATACCTGTATTAAAACCCGGTTGTTATGATACACACCCTGTCTTTAGTGCTGATTTATGGCGTAATACTGCTGTTCAAAAGAAAAGCATTCCAATCCTATTTTGCTATCCGAAACCTGTTGCTTTAATCTTTTTTGTATGATTACTTACAACGCTATTCCCAAAATACTGGGCCTTGTTTCAATTTTTTTCATGGTTGTCTCGACCAGCAATTCCCAGCAATGGCAACGTGTGGAAGCTTTGCCTGCAAGCGAAATTTCCGCGTTGTTTTCATCCGGCGATACCCTGATAGCTGCGGGCATCAACCGAATCTATTTTTCCTACGACGGCGGCAATACCTGGTCGGAAAGCAGCCCCATCTTCTCCGTACCCGGCTTCGTCACCGGGCTGCAATACGCCAATGGCCGCCTTTATGTGGGTGATCTGGATCACGGAGTATCCAGCACCACCAATGGCGGTCAAACCTGGCAACCTGAAAACACCGGGCTATCAGGGCTTGGCGCACAGGACATCATCAGTCTGGTCGTTCGGGGCGATCAACTTTACGCCGGTACGGCAGGTTCCGGTGTTTTTGTAAAAAACCTCATTGGCAACCATGCATGGACAAGCTATAACACGGGCATGCCCTGGTTCAATATTTTTAGTTTGAACCAGTTGGACGGCAACCTGTATGCAGGCGCAGGCGGCAATGCAACTTTTGCGGTACAAATGCCTCCTGGAAACGCCTGGGTTGAAAAGCCTTTCTCCACTTTTGCCGGCGAACTGAATGTATTCCTGGACATTGCGCGGCAAGACGACGTCTTGTTTGGCACGGGCTCTTCGGGGATTTTCCGAAGCACCGATCAGGGCGAGACCTGGGCCTACTACAACCCCGGTGTTGGTTTCCTTGAACGGGCGCTGCTTGTGGTGGCGGGCAATCGGGTCATCGCCAGCTTGTCCAAATCATCCGGTCAGAGTTTTTTGAAAATAACAGAAGACCAGGGGGCGAGCTGGCAAAATTTTGAGCCGGCTTTCCCCCCGGGGTCTATTGCCTACGACCTCGTTCTTTGCAACAACCAGCTTTTTTCGGCACGCAGCAACGGGCTCTGGCGGCTTGCACTGACCACAGGGGTCAACGAGCCGGAAACGCCGGTGGGAACCCTGGGTCAAAATTTCCCCAATCCAGCTTCCGGTTTGACCCACATTCCGGTAGCGTTGCACCAAAACAGCGCGGCATCCTTGTCGGTATTCGATGCCAATGGAATTTTGGTGAAGGAGTTATGGGCAGGCAACCAAGCCGCGGGGAACCACGAAATTCCCTTTGATGCTGGGAGTTTACCAGCGGGGTTGTATACCTATCGCTTAGTTACAGAATCAGAAATTGTTGCTAAACGCATGGTGGTTGTTCGGTAAATGTTTAAATTTATTCCGATGCAAACGATCATTATTGAAGACGAAAACCTGACCGCTCTGCGCTTAGAGGGGATGCTAAAAAAATACGACGAGCAGATCGAGGTATTGGCCATCCTGCCTTCGGTAGCCGAGGCGGTGCAATGGCTGCGTCAACACGATGCGCCCGACCTTGTATTTATGGACATCCATCTGGAAGATGACCTCTGTTTCAAAATTTTTGAGCTGGCGCCGCTCACTGCTCCCGTGATTTTCACAACGGCTTACGACGAATACATGATCAAAGCATTCAAGGTCAACAGCATAGATTATTTGTTAAAACCGGTGAATGCGGCAGAACTTGCAGCTGCAGTGGATAAATATAAAGCCCTGAAAGCCCAGTTTTCCAAGCCCGATATGGATACCCTGCTGCAATACCTCGGCCACCGAACGCCGGAGTACAAAACGCGGTTTATGATTACGGTGGGCGCCAAAATCCGAAGCATTGAGGTAAGTGAGATTGCGTATTTTTATTCGTCGGAAAAATTCACCTTTTTAGTGACGAAAGAAGGACAAAACCTGCCCATAGATTTTAGTTTGGATAAACTGACTTCCGTGCTCGACCCCAAGGTGTTTTTCCGCATCAGCCGGCAATTTTTGGTCAGTTTTCCTGCCATACAAGCCGTGCATACCCATTTCAAAGGCAAAATGAAATTGGATTTGGTTCCAAAAACCAAATTGGACGCCTTTGTCAGCGGCGACCGCATGTCGGAATTCAAAGACTGGCTGGGGCGTTAAAAATCCATCCTCAACCTCAGGTTGATCCGCCGCGAAGTCAGGTAGTTCGGAATGGCGTACTGCTGGTTAAACACCGTTTTGATCCAGGTATTGCCGGCCTGGTTTTGCACCTGCATCAGGTTAAAAACCTCAAGGCTCAGCCACGCATTCCGGGTAAACCGAAGCGGGTGGTGCGGCCTGGCGGCGCGGCGCGATTCGTCCCAAAGTGCCAGCGAAAACCCGATGTCTACGCGGTGGTAAGGTGAAAACCGGTACGTATTGCGATAGACGCGGTTGCCACCCTGCAAGCCAAACGGCAGGCCCGTTCCCACCGTAAAATTCATGTGCATCTTGAAGTTTTTGTTTTTGGGCAGGTAATCCTGAAAAAACATGGACAAGGTCATGGTTTGATCGGTGGGCCGTGGCACGTCTTTGACTTCGGTGGCTTCTGTCTGACCGATTTCGCGTTGCAGGTGCTGGATGCCGGTTATTTTTTCGCGTGCCCGCAAAAACGAAAGGTTAATCCACGATTCTGCATCGGGCACAAATTCGCCGTTGAGGCGGATGTCCAAACCCGTCACGT
>JBJXFD010000030.1:0-4299 GCA_046153985.1 Saprospiraceae bacterium | reverse complement strand
GCGGGAAAGTGACTTCCCTGCAATCCGAAACCGGCGCCCTGACGAAAGCCATGCTGGCTAAACTCAAAAGCCTTTCCTCCGGCGACGCCTTTGAATTCAAAAAAACCAAAGCGTATTTGCCGAATGGGAAAGATGTGGTGGATGTGCACGCGAAGAGGTTCGTGGTGGTGTAGGAGGACGGTGGACGGTGGACGGGAGACGGTGGACGGTGGACGGAACGCTCAATCTACGGATTGGGAAGTGTTCTTCATCAAAAACCGGATTTCGTCCATCCCCGATAGCAAACATACGAGTAAACACCGCGTCTTGTGGAGCAAGCCCCCTCCGTGAGACGCGGTATTTACTCCGTGAAACGCTGTGCCCTAAAGGAGCTTGAGTAGGATATTTTGCAGTAAACCATGAAATGTCAGGAAATGTCAGATGATTAACAGAGGCGTGTAATTTTCCAAACAAAAAGTTAAGCAGATCCGTTGTCTTGCGGTATCCTGTAAATCCCTCTTTCATCTTTCACAACCGCAACGACATGAAACTTTTGATTCGGCCCTGCACGAATTTTTTCAAATGCAGCAACCTCTTCTTATTGACCTCTCTTTTCGCTTTATTTTTCACCCCCAATCGCGCCACCGCCCAATCCTGTGATCCCAACGGGAATTTGATCATTTTTAGCAATTATGACGGGGGGGAACTCAACATCAATGTGGATGTTGATATTGCTGACCTCAGAATTGGTATTTGCTCTTACGAGCCTGTCAGAATCACAATCAGCGGGCCTTTTAGCGGCAATGTAACGGAAGTCTTGTATGCTGGTTTAAATTCCAGTCAAAACAACAACAATTGTAACATCGGAAATTTCCCCACTTCGATTAGCGGTGTACCCGCCTCGAATTATACGATCCAAACAGCGCCACCGGTCACGGTAACCAATCCCAATGGCAACAATGGTGGGATCATTTGCGCGTACAGCTGCGACCTCAATAGCGACCAGGGCGGCTGCAATACCATCAATCAGGTTGTTGATTATTTTACGGCCCAGTTAGGCGGCAGTTTGTATGCTTTAAACGTGCAATATTGCTGCTGGCTAAACAGCACCACCTATTCCGTTGCTGCATTGAGTGGCCTTTGTTGTCAATCGCCCAACAATGCTGTTTCGATTGCTTATACTGGGCTCCCTTTTTGCACCAACCTCACGACATCCCAAAACGTGACCCTGACGGGCAACGGGGTCGGAACTTACAGCGCAGTACCTGCCGGACTTGCCCTTGATCCGACAACCGGAGCCATTACCCCTTCCGAAAGTACGCCCGGCTTCTACATCGTTACCTATACCGTGCCCGGTTGTCCCGGCACGTCTGCCACGACAACCCTTCAAATCATAAATGCGCCAACGGCAACCATCGCTTACCAGGAGCCTTTCAGCGAAACCGTAACGACTCCCCAACCGGTTGAATTGACGGGGCCTGCCGGCGGTTCTTTTACTTCAAGTCCGGGCGGACTCAACCTCAGTGCCACTACGGGCGCCATTAATCCTTCACTGAGCTTACCGGGGACTTATACCGTCACTTATACTCCGCCGGCATCACCTCCATGCCCCGGGGCGCCGGTTTCAACGGAAGTGACCATTACCACCGACCCGGCTAACAATGCGGCGTTCAGCTATTCGGCGCCGAGTTATTGCGATTCGGAGAACCCGCAGTTGCCCGTTATCAGCGGTTCGGTCGGAGGGAGTTTCACCGCCACCCCGGCTGGATTAAGCCTTGATGTGAATACAGGAGCCATTAATTTGCAAAATAGTACTCCTGGTACGTATGCCGTCATTTATACGCTACCTGCTCCTTTCACCGCTGCGGATACTTTCACGGTGCTTGTGATTGCAGAACCACAAGTGCAGGTTAGTGCCCGGGATACCCTCTGCGGACAAAGCATCACGCTTGCTGCGACGGGAACGGGCGATTTTCTTTGGAGTACAGGGGAAACAACCGGGGTGATTGCCGTAGCTCCGGATATCAGCACCCAATATTGCGTGACGAGCACCCTCAACGGATGTACCGATACGGCTTGTATTCAGGTAACGCTGGACCGATCTTGCTGCAAAATTTATGTCCCGAACGTTTTTTCGCCCAATAGCGACGGTATTAACGACACTTTTTATCCATTTGCAACTTGCCCGTTCGAGTCTTATGAATTTTTGATTTTCGACCGATGGGGCGCCTTGGTTTTCCAAAGCAACAACCCACAAAACCGATGGAACGGCGCCTTCAACGATAAGGCTTGCAGCTCCGATACGTACCTCTATACGATCTCGTATCAGTTTACATCTCAGCCTATAAATAGAATTTCCGGGAGTGTAAGTTTATTGCGATAGCTTAAACCCCCGCTTTTTCATCAGCGCGTCTGTATTCGGGTCGTGGCCCCTGAATTTGCGGTAAGCTTCCGCTTCATCCATTGTGCCACCAACGCTGAAGATGTATTGACGGAGTTTTTTACCCATTTCCTTATCGTAAGGGCCGCCCGCTTCGGTAAAAGCCTGGTAGGCGTCGGCGCTCAGCACATCCGACCACAAATAGCTGTAATAGCCCGCAGAATAGCCGTCGTCGGCAAAAATGTGTCCGAATTGCGGCGTGCGGTGGCGCATCACAATCTCTGAAGGCATGTTGAGGGCTGCGAGGTTTTCTTTTTCAAACGCGTCCGGGTCAATTTTTGCCGAACCGGCTAAGTGTAGTTTCATGTCAATCAGCGCGCTGGCAATCAGTTCAACCGTGGCAAAACCCTGGTTGAATTTAGAGGCGTTGTTGATTTTATCCACCAGTGCCTGCGGAATGGCTTGCCCAGTTTTGTAGTGGAGCGCATATTTTTGCAGCACTTCCGGCGTGGAGAGCCAGCGTTCGAGGATTTGAGAAGGGAACTCCACATAATCCGTCGCCGTGTTGGTTCCCGAAAGCAACGGATACGTCACTTTAGAGCTCAGACCGTGCAGCGCGTGGCCAAACTCGTGGAACAGGGTTTCCGCGTCTTCCCAGGAAATCAGCACCGGTTCGCCCGGTTTGCCTTTGATGAAATTGCAGTTGTTGGAGACTATCGTGGTGACATCGCCGTTCAGGGTTTCCTGTTCGCGGTAAGCGGTCATCCACGCGCCTGAGCGCTTGCCTTCACGGGCATAAGGATCGAAATACCACATGCCGACCTGCTTTCCGGAGGTTTTGTCCGTCACTTTATACACGCGCACATCGGGGTGGAAAACCGGTACATCCGACACCTGGGCAAAAGTAAGGTTGAACAATTCACCGGCTACAAAAAACATGCCTTCACGCAGTTTTTCCATCTGAAGGTATTGCTTGACCTCATCCTGGTCGAGATCATAGCGGGCTTTGCGCACTTTTTCTGCGTAGTAGCGGTAATCCCAAGGTTCAATTTTGATTTTGTCGCCGGCCTTATCGGCCAATTGCTGCATGTCTTTCACTTCTTCCTTCACCCGGCCGACCGCTGCAGGCCAGACTTCTTCCAGCAACGCCATTGCTTTTTCCGGGGTTTGCGCCATTTTATCGCTCAACCGCCAGTGGGCATGCGTGGGGTAGCCCAGCAGTTTAGCGCGTTCGGCCCGCAATTGCAGGATTTCCGTGACGAGGGCATTGTTGTCGTTGGCATCGCCATTGTCGCCCCGGTTGATGAACATGCGCCAGGCTTTTTCGCGTAGGTCGCGGCGGTTCGAGTAGGTCAGGAACGGTTCGATGGAAGAACGCGTATTGGCGATGACCCAGGCGCCGGATTTGTTTTTGCCGGCAGCGGCTTCCGCAGCGGCGGTGCGGAGGTCTTCCGGCAACCCGTCTAAGTCTTTTTCATTGGTCAGTTCGAGGTATTTATCGCTTTCGTCGGCCAATTGGTGCTGGCTGAATTTTGCAAACAGTCCGGCGAGTTGCTGGTTGATTTCGGCCACCCGTTTTTTGCTGTTGGCATCCAATTTGGCGCCAGCCAGCACAAAATTCGTATGGTAGCGCCAAAGCAGGCGTTGCTGTTCGGGCGTCAGGTTTTGTTTGGCCGGGTCGTTAAAAACGGCTTCGATTCTCAAAAACAAAGGCGCGTTTTGGGTAATCGAGTCGTCAAAAGCGGCGAGGCGGGGTTCGATGGCGGATTGTATGGCTTCCAGTTCGGGGGTGCTCTTATTGTTTTTCCAGACCTCGTAAATGGCCTGAACGCGCTTGAGCGCCGTGCCGGTTTTTTCCAGGGCTTCGATGGTGTTGGCAAAAGTAGGCGCTTCGGTATTGGAAGCGATGCTGTTAATTTCGTTGCGATTTTCAGTCATCG
>JBJXFD010000646.1:0-25542 GCA_046153985.1 Saprospiraceae bacterium | reverse complement strand
CATACTCGTCGTCATCGTAACCCTGGTCGTAGCTCGCCGTGTTGTTGTCATAGTCTCCTTCCTCTTCGTCATAGCGGGAGGTGGTGACTGCATTGTCGGCGGGCCGGGATTTGTCAATGCCCGTGTTGTAGGAGGTACCTGCGTCCCGGTCCGGGTCGTAGTACAAGTCATCGTACTGGCCCAATGCAACGTTGCTCAGGCCTAAAGCCAGTACCATGAAGGTAAATGCCAATAATTTTATCTTTTTCATAAGCGGATTTTTAAAAGCGCAATTAGAATGAACTGTTCTCAGTTTACAAACCCGAAATTATTACTTTTGTGCCTATTTTTTAGTTAAGGTCATTTTAAATCAGTCGTTTAGGCAGTTAAAGTTATTAATCTTCAATTTTAACAATTGTTAAGATGGATTGCTTAAGCATAATCTGTGACTGATAACGAGCTGTTTACAACAAAAAGCAATAAAATTCATGGCTAAGGAAATTACGAGCAGGGCCGACGATTATTCACAATGGTACCTCGATATTGTACACAAAGGACGCCTCGCTGACAACTCGCCGGTTCGAGGTTGCATGGTGATCAAGCCGCACGGTTATGCGATCTGGGAAAAAATGCGCGATGCATTGGACGCGATGTTCAAAGAAACGGGGCACGTCAATGCCTATTTCCCTTTGTTCATCCCCAAAAGTTTCCTGAGCAAGGAAGCCAGCCACGTGGAAGGCTTTGCTAAAGAATGCGCTGTTGTGACGCATTACCGGCTCAAAAACGACCCAAATGGCAGCGGCGTTATCGTAGATCCGGAAGCAAAATTAGAAGAGGAACTCATTGTTCGCCCAACTTCTGAAACCATCATTTGGCATACTTATAAAGACTGGATCAAAAGCTACCGCGACCTGCCCATCCTGATCAACCAGTGGGCCAATGTGGTACGCTGGGAAATGCGGACGCGCCCCTTTTTGCGCACCACCGAATTTTTGTGGCAGGAAGGCCATACGGCGCACGCCAGCTCAGCAGAAGCAATGGCAGAAACCCGGCTGATTCTTGATATCTATGCCCGGTTCGCAGAAGAATACATGGCCATGCCGGTGATCAAGGGCATAAAAACCGCCAACGAACGTTTTGCAGGCGCCGACGAAACTTTTTGTATTGAGGCTTTAATGCAGGATGGCAAAGCGCTGCAGGCGGGTACGTCCCACTTTTTGGGCCAAAATTTTGCCAAAGCGTTTGACGTGCTGTTCCTGAACAAAGAAAACCAGCAGGAACACGTGTGGGCATCCTCCTGGGGCGTTTCTACCCGCCTGGTGGGCGGCCTGATCATGACCCATTCGGACGACGACGGCTTAGTGCTGCCGCCGAAGCTCGCGCCGGTTCAGGTCGTAATTGTACCAATTCCAAAGCCGTTCCCTGAACTGCTGGAAGCTGCAGATAAAATCGTGGTGCAATTGCGCGCCAAAGGCATTTCCGTTAAGGTGGACACCGACGACCAAAACCGGCCGGGCTTTAAGTTTGCCGAATACGAAATGATTGGCGTGCCGGTGCGCATTGGCCTCGGCCAGCGCGATCTGGATTCCGGACAGGTGGAAGTGGCGCGCCGCGACACCAAAGAAAAAACCAGCGTGCCGCTCGACGGCATTGCGGAATACGTGGATCAGCTCCTGCGCGATATTCAGGACAACCTGTTCAACCGCGCGAAGGCTTACCGGACGGAATACACCACCCCCGTTGATAGCTGGGACGATTTCGTGTCTGTCCTCGAAAACAAAGGCGGTTTTGTCTCCGCACATTGGGATGGCACGAGCGAAACGGAACTCAAAATCAAAGAATTGACCAAAGCTACGATCCGTTGCATTCCGCTCGACGCACCGGAAGAGCAGGGCGCCTGTATTTTGACAGGGAATCCATCTTCCAAAAGGGTGCTGTTTGCGAAAGCGTATTGATCAAGCTACAACTTATTCAACCATGTTCCGAGCCAATAATCCAACGCTAAAATCCTGGGTAAACGTACCCGCAGGCAGCGATTTCCCAATCCAAAACCTTCCGTTCGGCGTATACCGGGCGGAAGGCGGCGAACCACACCTTTGTGTGGCGATCGGGGAACACGTGGCCGACTTGTACGTGCTGTCCGAGCATGGCTTTTTTGACGATTTAGCAATCGAACGCGACATTTTCCGGCAACCGGTGCTCAACGATTTCATCGCTTTGGGCAAAGACAAAACCCGCGCGGTGCGCAACCGCCTTTCGGAAATTCTCGACGACGATCTGGAAACCTGGGATGCCAGCGAGCTGGCGCCGTTTTTCCTGATCCCGCAAGCCAATGCGGAGTTGTTGCTGCCGCTGCACATCGGCGATTACACCGATTTTTATTCCAGCCGCGAGCACGCAAGCAACGTCGGCGCGATGTTTCGCAGCGCCGATAATCCACTGCTTCCCAACTGGTTGCACTTGCCGGTGGGTTACCACGGGCGCGCTTCGTCCATTGTCGTATCCGGCACGCCGGTGCGCCGGCCCAAAGGGCAATTGATGGCCGACGGCGCTGAAAAACCGGTTTACGAATCCACCCGCCAACTCGATTTTGAGTTGGAAATGGCTTTTGTCATCGGCAAGGATACGGAATTGGGGCAAACCGTCTCCACGGCAGAAGCGGAGGACTATATTTTTGGCATGCTGCTGTTCAACGACTGGTCAGCACGCGACATCCAGCGCTGGGAATATGTGCCGCTGGGGCCGTTCCTTGGCAAAAATTTTGCTTCCACCGCATCGCCATGGGTGGTGACCCTGGATGCCCTGGAACCCTTTCGGGTGGACGGGCCGAAGCAGGAGCCGGAAGTGCTCCCTTACCTGCAATGTACAGGTGCGCATGGTTTTGACCTTCAATTGGAAGTACACATCGCACCAGAAACCGGCGCAGCCAAACAGGTTTGCCACTCAAATTTTAAATACCTCTACTGGAACATGTGCCAGCAATTGGCTCACCACACCAGCAACGGCTGCAATATCCGGATTGGCGACCTTTGCGCTTCCGGCACCATCAGTGGCCCCACGCCGGACTCCTTTGGTTCCATGCTGGAAATTTCCTGGAAAGGCGCCCGCCCGGTAGCCATGCCCGATGGTTCAGAGCGCCGATTCATCGAAGACGGCGACACCGTTGTGCTGCGTGGCTGGGGAGAAAACAACGGGGTACGAATTGGCTTTGGGGAAGCGCGCGGAAAGGTGGTTCCGTCCTGAAAAGAAAACCTACCCCTTTTTCCCAAACAACCGCCGCAGCCCCTTCCCATAGCGGCTCAACCGCTGAATATTGTCCTGGATCGGCGACAAGCTGATGTCTTCTTCTGTGATGACGCTGTCGAGCATATCGCCGCCGGGCTGTTCGGGGAAGATGACCATGAAATTGTTTTCCTTGAAATATTTGGGCAGCTTGCCTGGAATTTCGTCTAAATAGCTGTTGTAGGAAATAGAACCTTTCCGGGCGCAAACAACCACCAACAGATCGTCGCGGGACACCGATTTGGCAAGAATCAGAAAATCTTCCCAATCCTCGAAGTGGTGGAATTTTTTGCTGACAAGGATGCGGTTCTTTGCGAAATACCGGCGAATGGCTTCAAAGGTTTTGGGGGTGGTATGCAGGTGCATTTCGGAGCTGGTTTCTTTGGCCAGCAGGTGCAGTTTTTGAAGCCAGCCGGAGAACCCGACTTCGTACTGCGCATTGGCCGGAATGGCCACCACGATGCGTCGGGTAATGTTGATCGGCTGCCGCAACTGCGTCACCATCACCATTTGAGAATTGCTTTGAATGAGCTGATCGAGCGCCGTACCGAAAATTTTGCCTTCCACTTTTGCCGCTTTGCCCGTCCAGCCAATCAGGATCAATGAAATCATTTTTTCTTTGACGTACTGCGAAATTCCGTTGCCCACATTGAGCGCAACGCGGGTATCTATGGTGACTTTGGTATCAGTGGCTGCGGCGTGGATGATGGCTTTTTCAAGCATTTGTTTGTTTTGAATCACCCGTTCCCTGGCTTCGTCGTCATCCTGAACCACCGAAAGCGCCGTAATTGGCTGGCTTGAACGGCGGTCTTTGAGCAGGATGGCCAGGTCCATGAGCGGTTCGATGGTGGCCGGATTGGAAATGGGGACCAGTATTTTTTCGTCTAAGTCTTTGATTTCCGGTAGCTTTTCAAGTTCGGCGATGGCTAAATTACGCCCTGCGCGTTCCGTTACAAAAGAAGCCACGAGGCAGGTGATCAGGATGAGGATGATCGTACCGTTCAGCACATTTTCGTCCAAAATGCCGATGTTGTATCCAACTAAAATAACCGCTAAGGTAGCCGCAGCGTGCGCATTGCTCAGGCCCCAAATCACGTTGCGCTGGTAGCGGGAATAGCGAAAAACGCGCTGCGTGATCCAGGCTGCTGCCCACTTTCCGGTAATCGCCACAACCGACAACGTCGCCGCCACGATGAGCGCCCAGGGGCCGTTCGACAACACTTTTACGTCCACCAGCATCCCAACGCTGATCAGGAAAAAAGGGATGAACAGGGCATTTCCAACAAATTCAATGCGGTTCATCAGGGGCGAAGTATGCGGAATCAGACTGTTGAGCGCCAGCCCCGACATGAACGCCCCTATGATCGGCTCTACGCCTGCCACTTCGGCCAAAAAAGCCGACAAAAAAACCAGGGCCAGTACAAAAATGTATTGGGAGGTTTTTTCACCTTCGATATTTCGGAAAAACCAGCGGGCCACAGGGGGCAGCAGGTAAAAAACAATGGCGCTGAAAATTGTCAGCGAAATGAGCAACCGGACCCAGAAAGCCTGGTCGAGTCCGCCCTGCTTCGAGCCGGTAATTACCGCCAGCATGAGCAGAACCGCCGTGTCGGTGATGATGGTGCCGCCAACGGTGATGGCAACTGCTTCGTTTTTCACAATCCCAAGCCGGCTGGCAATGGGGTAGGCCACTAAAGTATGCGTGGCAAACATGCTGGCGATCATCACGGACGCCAACATATCGTAGCCCAAGAGGTAATGGCAGACCGGGTATCCGATTGAGATGGGGATGGCAAACGTAAAAAACCCGAAAAGAATGCTTTTGTAGCGGTTCTTTTTGAACTCGTTCATGTCCAATTCCAACCCAGCCAGAAACATGATGTACAACAAACCGATGGTGCTGAACAACACGATGGCTTCGTTGCGTGCGATGAGGTTGAATCCGTAAGGGCCGACTAAGATACCTGAAAGGATCAGCCCGATGATGCCGGGTAGCCGAAATTTGCGCAACAGAATGGGACTGAACAGGATGATGAACAGCAGGATGGAAAAAACCAGCACGGGATTTTTCAGGGGCAGCGAAAAATCTACATTCAGCAACAATCCGGTCATTAATTATCTTTTTGGTATGTGATGTATGTATTGAAAGCGCATGATAGTAAAATACATCGGCTTTGGCAAACTTGTTTATCTTTACCGGAATACAAATCAATATCTCATGCAAAAGAAACTGACCGCTTACACGCTGGTGCTGGCTGCTTTCCTGACTGTTGCCGTTTTTGCGTCCTATTCCGCCAAAAATGTTGCGGCGACTGACAGTATCCTTCCACAAATTGTGAAGCCGGTAGACCTGAACAAACCTTTTGATTTTGCCGGCGAGCCCGTTCCGATGGACAACTTTGACGTGCGGGAGCGCCTCGACCGCGAGCTGCTGATCAATACCTATTGGCACGCCACCACCATGTTACACATCAAAAGTATGTATAAATATTTTCCGGTTATTGAAAAAATCCTCGCCGAAAACGGGGTGCCGGACGATTTCAAATATTTAGCCGTTGCGGAAAGCAGCCTGCGCAATGATATTTCGCCCAAAGGCGCCAAAGGCATCTGGCAATTCATGGGCAATACCGGTGAATATTACGGCTTGGAAATTTCCAGCGAAGTGGACGAGCGCTACCACTTGGAAAAAGCGACCAAAGCGGCCTGCGATTACCTGAAAGGATACAAAAAGCGTTTCGGCGACTGGACGTTGTCTGCCGCTGCCTACAACATGGGCGGCACCCGGCTGGCTAAAGATATCCAGACCCAACGCGCCAACAATTATTACGACCTGAGCCTCAACTCGGAAACTTCCCGCTACGTTTTCCGCGTCATCGCCATCAAAGAAATCCTGAAGAACCCGAGGGCATTCGGTTTTTATTTAGACGAAGATCAAGCCTACCCGCCCATGAGTGAATACGACCTGGTGGAAGTGAATGGCCCGGTGGAAAGCTGGGGCGATTTTGCCGTCGAACACGGCACGACTTACCGCATGCTGAAGGTGTATAATCCGTGGTTGATTGGATCAAAATTAACTAACAAAGGTGGAAAAACATATTCGATAAAAGTACCAAATAAAAAATAATGTAATAGCAATCACATACAGTCTGTATCTAATAAATGGTTATTTTCTACCAAAAAGTGCTTTATGTGCTCCCGGCCCTTTACGTTTAAGACCCATTCCTATTAAATATAAATCAGGAATATGGTAGCGTTTTTCCGAGCCTTTCCGATGAAATTTATATTCATACAAAACACCGATTTCTTCTAAAACTCTTTTAATTTCAACAACCTCTAAATTTATTTGTAATTTCCCTAGTGCTTCATCCAGTTGCGATTCTTCAACTGGAAATTGTTCTAAATAGTTTTTTAAATTATCAAAAACAGGTTCTAGTAGTGGGTATTCTTCACGTATATCTTGGACACGCCTTTTAGAAACTTCTTCATTAGCAAATTCCATAAACCTAGGTTGAAATAATGTTTCGCCGGGCTGAGTTCCCTTTTCTAATTGTTTATTTGCTGTTTCACTAAACAAATTAAGCAAGCTACGAGGTTGAATTTTTCTCTTGGTATCACTAACATGATATAATATCCAGTTATATGGGAAGGCTTTATTATTACCTCCCATATATTCACCTAACAGTTTTTTCAATATTTCTCTATTGTCTTGTTCCAAAGCTCCTGGAAGAAACCCCAATGTTTCTCCTAAATCAGTATGAGGAATTTCGTCAAACCATTCTTCCATTAATGTACCATGTGTCAAATTACTATGCCAAATACGTTTCCAAACTACATTAAGTAATTGGTCATATTCCCAAGTAATTTCCGCTTTGTGATTATTAAACTTAACTTTATCAGTTAAATTAACTTCCCTCTCAAAAATATCCTTCCTTAAGAAGATTTTAGTTCGAATATTTTGATAACGATTATAAGCATCTCTCCACACTTCTAGTAAAGCACTAATCAATCTCCCTCTCAGTTTGTTTTGTTCGCTAATTAAAACATCTAAATAGTCATATACAACAGTAACAATTCTATTATTTTGAGAAAGGCTATCGTTTAAAGCAAGTAATTCAGCATTTATAACTAATTCATTGGCTGAATTATTATCATTTAAAAAAGACTCCCATTGAGTAGCATTAACCTTCTCTCCTTTTAAAGATTTTAACAACATTCTTTTCCAAAATATTCGAAGGTATTTATCTTGCACTTCATCTAAATTATCGAACACAGCTTTGTCTGGATAATTTCTATCCATCCCTTTAACCCATTCAGTTACTTGTAGCTCATCCGAGTTAGCATCACAAAAAACAGCCAATGCTTTTGCATAATCATGTTCTCCCAACACCGCATACAGAGCAGTTTTTCCTGCACCTTTTTCGCCCAGAATAAGATATTTTGTTTTATCGAATATGAATTTATAATCCTTGCGTGGGAAAAAATTATTTTTTAAATTATCTAGAGAATTAAATTCATATTCAGCAGCCGCAGATGTAGGGACAATAGATTTGAAAGCATCTAATAGGGCAAGATGTTTTTCAAGCGATAAAGAGTCAAGATTTGGAAGCACATTACCTCCTGTCTTTTGTAAATCTAATGGATTGATTAAGGTAGCAATTTTTAAATAAGGATTTTCACCATTTTGATCCTCTACCAGCGATCTTAGCTTGTCAAAATTATTAAGTAATACTGCTAAATCATTATAAGGGATTTCAATTGGAAAATGAGGAGCGGTTTCATCTTCAATAAACGGAATTTCTTCAGCATTATAATACCATTCAGAAAACAAACTATACGTTTTGTCTAAGTAATATTGTCTTTGTTCTTCACCCAAAGTACGGGAAGGCACAGGTGAATTAACTAAATAAAATTTCAGACTATCATGTGCTTTAAGTTTTGGCAGTATAGTTTCCAGGCCAAACATATTTTGCTTGTTACCAAAAAAGAAAAGAAAAACAGTATTAGCATAACGTGATAAAAACAGCCCCCCTAATTCATTTAATCCTGTACGGGTATCTATAAGAATATGATCAGGTTGTAGTTCTTCATTAACATGATTTAGCAAAACGTCAATACCAAAATGCTGGCTATTTCCAGTAAACAAAGGGTCTACTTTAGATAATTTGGTTAAATAAAGATTTTCATTTCCTTCCACTAATCCTGCCGGAAATAGGATTATCTCTCCACCTAGACTTCCAACAATGTCTTGTTGATTTATAGTGTAATAATAATCGGTTAGTAATAAAAGGTTACGCTGATTTTTTAAACTTAGTAAATCAATCAGATAGTCTACTATTCCTTTAATTTTATTAATATCCTCTACCTGATAAGCAAATATAGACGCAAGGCCAGGAGCTTCCAGATCGAAATCCATTAACACTACTTTTTTGCCTTTCCTAGCTAAATGAATACCGGTTAGTACAAGAGCAGTGGTTCGGCCTAATCCACCTTTAAAAGAATAAAAACATGTAATTGGAGAATGACTTTTAAAGTGTAAATTGATATCCCAATTTGTCAACTGTGCATGCCTGTCTACATAATAAATATTTCTCTCTATATGAAAAGGCTTCAACAAGTAGTCATTATTCAAATCTTTATAAATAAAATCATCTTTCTTAACATTAACCAATCTTTCAATATTTTCTCCAATGGATTCTTCTAATCTTTGCAAAATCTCATTAGTGGCTCCCAATATGTATACTGAAAATCTTGCATAAACATCACAGACAATATATACCTCTTGGTCTTGAATGATCTCCCGAACTTGGCCCACTACCAATTCTCGAATTTCCTCAAAACTATTGAATGAATTCTTCATAACTCAATAAGTAAGTATTATGAAATAATACCGGCCACATACATTGCAGCAACTTGATGAAAACACATTTCCTGTTCTTGTTGAAAAGAAGCGCTCACGACCCTACTTCCACATTGGGAAGTGTCATCATATCTCATAGTCCCGGGATTCCAATTATGTAGATTGGGGCAGTTTACCGCCATATCAATAAGGTAAGGTCGTAAAGTACCCAACCCGCCTGAAGTTGAAAGGACATGTTGTAAATCCCGATTCATGTTTGAAACACCATGACGATATCTTAAGGGTGTCCTTAAACCGGGAGAGGGCAGTATTGTGCGCATTGTGCTAACAAGTAGCTTTAAATAGCATTCTCCGACATACCCAGCTAGGTAACAAGCATTGTGATAGTGGTCCGATTCATGCAATTTTTTACTGCTGTCATGCATGCGTTCCGCAGTAACTACAAAATTATCAGGCATATAAAGTATGTTTCAATTTGATCTGGTTAGACAAAACAAATATCCATATAACATGTTGCAAAACAGCAGATACAGAATGTAAAGGTAGTTTCAATAAATGCCATTTCAAAATCTTTTCACAATGAAATCGTATCACAGCCAATTTTCAAATTAACAAAAAACTTGGTCCCTTCTCCTGTCCTTGTTTCAAACCAAATCCTTCCGTTCATCGCTTCCACCATGCTTTTGCATAAGGCCAGGCCCAAGCCCGTGCCCGATGATTTGGTCGTAAAATAAGGCGAAAACACTTGCTCCTGCACCGCTTCCGGAATGCCTGCGCCGTTGTCGCTGACGCAAATCATTGCCTGGTTTTCTGAAGTACTTAGCGCAATGCGAACGTGCCCCACCCGCCCATCGGGAATGGATTGAATCGCATTTTTTATCAGGTTCACCAGGATGCGGCTCAACTGGCTGCGGTCTGCAAAAACGAAGACAGGCTGTTCGGGCAACTGGCATTCCACGCGCAGGGGCGTTTCCTCCTGCGGCTCAAAAAGTCCGTAAACGGTCGTGATTAACTGGTTCAGGTCGAGCTGCTCGCACTTGGGTTCGGGCATTTTGGCAAAATTGGAAAACTCCGAAGCAATGTCCGACAGCACGTCTATTTGTTCGATCAGGGTTTGACTGACCCGCTGCACCAGTGCCGGCGCCTGATCTGGCTGGGTCTGGTAGGCACGCAACAGGTGCTGAACGCTCAGTTTCATAGGCGTGAGCGGGTTTTTAATTTCGTGGGCCACCTGCCGGGCCATTTCGCGCCAGGCGCCTTCGCGCTCGGATTGTTTCAGGCGTTCGGTGCTGTCCGCTAACTTTTCAATCATGCGGTTGTAGGCTCCGATCAGTTCGCCCAGTTCGTTTTGGCCTTGCCAGACGATCCGCTCGTTTTTGCCAAGTTTGATGTTGGATAATTTCTGACCAATCTCCACCAAAGGCCGGGTAATCGAATTGGCCACCCAAATGGCAGCCGAGGTCGCAACCAAGAGAAGAAACACGTACAAATTCAGCAGCGCGCTGATAAAAACCTGCACTTCATCCTGCAATTCGGGCGAAGACGTGCGCCGAAAATAGGCGGCAGCGAGCAACCCAAACGCTAAAAAAGACCCCAGGATGGAGGCGATCATGGAAAGTTGGATGCGGTTGCGCAGGGAGGGGCGCCCGCAAAGGGGTAACCCATATTCCGGGTTGACGAAACGGGTGACGTAGTTCATGCCGGCCAGCAGCAACACCAATAAAAACAGCACCGAAAACATACTGGAAAAAAGCGACATCGGTTTGAGGTAGCCGCCCGTTGCTTTGCCAATGACCACCGTAACGCCATTTTTGCCACGGAAAACCAGATCGGCCCGCGCCGCCGAAAAGTTTTCCTGCCATTGCTCGTCCTTAAACAACCGTGCTTCTTCGGACAGGTTCCCCAATGGTTTCCCTCCTAATTCCGGGACTTGCCCGTCCTGCAGAAAAACAGCGTAGTCGTATTTGATCAACCGCTCCGGATTTATCGGTTGCGCCGCAGCAAGTTCGCGGGCTAAATTGAGCCTGGCCTCCCGGTCTTCCTTCAAATTGAACTGAAACAACAGCAGGGCCAGCCAGACCGAAATCATCACCGCCCAAAACAACAAGACGGTAAGGTTAGATACCCGACGCTCCATGTAGAAATCGAACAATGCCACGTAGGCAATGCCCGACAACAAGAGTTGAACGGGCGTCAGCGGATCGGGTAAAAACAAGGCGCCGAATGCAAAAATCGAGAGGGCTATCAACATGCCCCTTGATCGCTGCCGGCGAGGTATTTCTGCCTGGATCACGCTCCACAGCAGGCGGTGCGACAACAAGAACAGGGCAATGGCCAGCACCAGCGTTGCGGTAAGCGCCAAAACGCCGGCACGTTCGAGCTGAAAAAAATGGTCAAAATCGAGTGGAATAGATTGCTCCAAAACAGCCTGCCGCATTTGCAGTGCAATCCCGGACAAACCCGCCAGCATGGCTAAATTGGCAAATGCCCCTGCGAATACCCCCCGCTTCCGGGTAAATTGGATCGGCATTCGAAAGGTAAAAACCACGAGGCCAAGTAACGCAATGGCTTTTGCCAATAAAATGAACGCCCCACCTTCTGCCTGCTGCGCTGCATGGCCGGGTTCCAAAAAATCCCAGGGCAACAACACCAACAGGCCTGTTGTCAACAGCAGAGCCAGCCTCCAATTTTTAAGGTATTTGCCGAATTGTTTCAAGTTTTTTTCGCCATCGCAGGGCTGAGGCGTGGTGGGGTATACGGGGTTTGGAACAGAATGTTCCGTTTTGAAAAGTTAAGTTGGCAAGGGACAGTTGGCAGTTGGCAGTACAAACAAAACTGCCAACTAAAAACCTGCCAACTGCCAACTGAAACTATATCTGCCTTATCTCCCCCGCCAGCATATTCCGCGTGTTGCGCACTTCGGGATCACCGGAATATTCCACTTCGCCGCCGGTGTTTACTGACGCATCGAGGCTTTTCAGGGCGACCACCACAGCTTTTCCGCCAGTGCTGGCACGCACTTCGGTCTGGTCGCATTGCAGGTTTAAGGCATGGTATTGCCCACCCGTTGCTGCCGATGCGTTTTGTGAGGCCGTTGTTCCGCTCAGCTCCAGTTCGGCGCCTTCAGAAGCCACTGCACTCAGGGAATTGACTTTGATTTCCAGTTCCACTTGTGCGCCGCTTCCCGCTTTGACGGAAAATAAATCTGCTTCGATGACGGCGTCGCTTTTGATTCTGGAACCGGCGCTCCCGTTCACGAGGCGCAGGCTGCGGTAGGTCACCACGATGTTCACGGTTGCATTTTTGTAAAAGAAGCCGTCTAAGAGTTGCAGCTTCAGTTTGCCATTCTTTACGTACACCGATATTTTGTCTTCCGAAATGCCGTTGGCTTCCACGACGGCGCTTTCTTCTTCTCCTTTTTGCAACAACACGGTGATGTTGCCGCTGACCATAATTTCATCAAAAGGCTGCAATTTGCGTACATCCTGGGCATAGAGCGGTGACAGGAACAACAGGGTTCCAGCAAGCAAGGTCATTGCCTTCATAGTCGTCAAGTTTTTTTTAGAAATGTAAAAAAGGTTCGGGTGATTTCTTGAAAGGGAGATGCACAAATCAATCCTTCCCCCCTATGCACAACAGAAGAATCCTTTAAAATTTCATTCGGAAGCAACTTGAATATAAAATCTTTGCGAACTTTGCGGCCTTCCTGAACCATTTAGAGCCAAAAACAAGGAAATAAACAGTTGGGCAGCGCAACATCTGGCCGGCATTTTTGTAAAACATCACATCAGCGATACCAAATACCATGTCACAACAGGTTGATCAATTCAAAAAGTTAGTTGCACACTGCAAAGAATACGGTTTCATTTTTCAGTCCAGCGAGATCTACGATGGCCTCAGCGCCGTGTACGACTACGGCCCCTACGGCTCGGAGCTAAAAAACAACATCAAAAACTACTGGTGGCGCGCGATGGTGCAAATGCACGAAAACATCACGGGCATTGACGCGGCCATTTTCATGCACCCCAAAACCTGGAAAGCTTCGGGGCACGTGGATGCGTTCAACGACCCGCTGGTAGACAACAAAGACAGCAAAAAACGCTACCGGGCCGACCAGCTGGTGGAAGGCGTGATTGATAAAATCAACGAAAAAGCCGAAAAGGAAGTCGAAAAAGCCCGCAAGCGCTTTGGCGAAAGCTTCGACGAAGCCCTGTACCGCGAAACCAATCCGCGCGTTTCGGAATACCTGAAACAGGCGTTGGACATTGAAAAACGCTTGGCGCAATTGATGAAAGACGGCGACATGGCCGGACTGAAAGCGCTGATCGAAGAGCTGGAAATCGCCGATCCGGAAAGCGGCTCGCGCAACTGGACGGACGTGCGCCAGTTCAACCTGATGTTCTCCACTCAATTGGGTAACATTGCCGGCGAAGAAGGCAAACTCTACCTGCGCCCCGAAACCGCCCAGGGCATTTTTGTCAACTTCCTGAACGTGCAAAAAAGTACGCGCCTGAAAGTGCCGTTCGGCATTGCGCAAATCGGAAAAGCTTTCCGCAATGAAATCGTGGCGCGGCAGTTCATTTTCCGCATGCGCGAATTCGAGCAGATGGAAATGCAGTTTTTCATCCGCCCGGGTGAAGAAATGAAGTGGTACGAATATTGGAAAGCCGCCCGCATGAAATGGCACACAGCCCTCGGCACGCCGCCGGAAATGCTGCGGTTCAAAGACCACGACAACCTGGCGCACTACGCCAATGCGGCTGTAGACATCCAGTTCGAGTTTCCTTTTGGGTTCAAAGAGCTGGAAGGCATCCACTCGCGCACCGATTTTGACCTGAAAAGCCACCAGGAGTTGTCGGGCAAAAAATTGCAGTATTTCGACACGGAACTGAACGAAAACTACGTGCCTTACGTGGTGGAAACCTCCGTTGGCTGCGACCGCATGTTCTTAGCCCTGATGAGCTATGCCTTGCAGGAAGAAGCTGTACCCGATGCCAAAGGCGAAGACGCAACGCGCACGGTGCTGCGCTTGCATCCTGCCCTCGCACCGGTGAAATGCGCGGTGTTGCCCCTCATTCGCAACAAAGAAGAGCTGCCGGAAAAAGCCCGCGAAATCTTCAACGACCTTAAGCAGTCTTTCCTCTGCCAATACGACGACAAAGACGCCATTGGCCGCCGCTACCGCCGCCAGGACGCCATCGGCACGCCGTTTTGCGTGACCGTAGATTTTGAAACGATCGAAAACAATACCGTCACCCTGCGCGAGCGCGACTCAATGGTGCAGGAACGCATCCCCATCAGCGAAATTGAGGGGATTGTGCGGCAGCGGACGGATATGAAGTTGTTGTTTGGGTAGTGTCTGTTTTTATAGTCCGATAGCTGCGTTCATTTCGACTTCGCTCAATGACCGCAACTGAGGTGGCTGAGCGGAGTCGAAGCCCCGAACTCTAAAGAACAGACACAGGACTACATGGGTAGACAATGCCCAAGGTGACACCTTTCCAAAAGGTGTTACCTTTTCGCGAACGCAAAACTTGAATTGGGAGGGGTTGTGTAAAGAGTCGAATTTGTTGAAGTAGTTGAATTTGTTAAATTCGTTAAACACAGATAACAAACATGATACAAATATACGATTTCAACCAATTTAACCAATTCAACACTCTTTACACAACCCAAATAACCAAAGCTTTGATAATCCCGATTTATTTTGTACATTTGAAAAACAAAATAATTTATCATGTCCACACTCGCCGCACGTCCTCCGCTGTCCAATATCCAAATGGAGCTGCTCAAGCTATATGCCGCCGGTGTATCAGACGAATACCTGCCGGAGATCAAAGAAATGATTGCCCGCTTTCTTTTGGAAAAAGCGCGGGAAGAAGCTGGTAAAGTCTGGATGGAAAAGGGGTATGATGCTGCGACGGCTCAAGCCTGGATAAAAGGCGAGTGAGATGCTACGCGTTGTTTTGGATACCAACATTATTCTCGCCTCTATTTCTCCGTATTCTCCTTTTCGGTTGGTCCTGGATAAATTTGAGCAAGGGGCTTTCATTCTTTGCCTTACTACTGATATTTTACTTGAATACGAAGAAAAATTGAGCGAGAAGTTTAATCGCAACGTCGCCGAGTTGGCTGTAGGAGGGATGCTTCTTAAGACAAATGTACAATTCACAGAAGTATTCTTTAAATGGCAGTTGATCTATCCGGATATGGACGATAATAAATTCGCAGATTGCGCTATTGCTTCGAATGTTCACTACCTCGTCACGAATGACCGGGATTTCAACCGCTTAAAAACAATCGCTTTTCCAGCGCTGACTGTTGTCAATATGGAGCAATTCCTTAAAATTCTTCAAGAGGAAGTTTGACCAGCTTTTCTTATTTGATTCACTCAGCCTGCCTTCTCCAAACAAAATCTCCCACCATTTGCGCAATATTCTTTATTTTCGGTTCGCTGAATGGCTTGCGGCTGCACGCCATTGGGTTTCGCACAACGGCACAACGATCACGACGAAAGAAAGCGAGGATCAGGAAAGCGTTGTGATCGTTGTGCCGTTGTGCGAAAAAAAATTGCGCCGGTGCGCTGTAAAACCAACACGCCATGTCGGAATTAGCTAAACAACTGATTGAAAAAGAAAAACGGGAACGGACGGGAAAGCTGGATTTGGGCCGCTGCGGGCTGACGGATTTGAATGTCATTCCGGAATTGTTTGAATTGGGGTGGTTGAAGGAGTTGATTTTAAGCAATCAGTGGTGGGATTATGAAAAAAGGAAATGGATTGAAAGCCAAAACAAAGGGGATAAAAACCTGCTCTCCGCCCTTCCACCCACCCTTTCCAATCTTAGTCATTTGGAAAGCTTGAGAATTGGCGGACATTACATGGAGTTCTGGCAAATCAGCGACTATAGCTTTTTGGAAAAACTCACCGCGCTGATCACTTTAGACCTCAGTTCCAATCACATCAGCGATATTCACTTTTTGGAAAAACTCACCACGCTGATCACTTTAGACCTCAGTTCCAATCAAATCAGCGACATTCGCTTTTTGGAAAAACTCACCACGTTGAACTCTTTAGACCTCAGCTACAATCAAACCAGCGACATTCGCTTTTTGGAAAAACTCACCGCGCTGAACTCTTTAGACCTCAGCTACAATCAAATCAGCGACATTCGCTTTTTGGAAAAACTCACCGCGCTGAACTCTTTAAACCTCAGGTTCAATCAAATCAGCAACATTCGCTTTTTGGAAAAACTCACCGCGCTGAACACTTTAGACCTCAGCTCCAATCACATCAGTGACATTTCTCCCTTGCTGGGTATGATTCGGAAATACATACCCGTTAGGATGGATCAATATCGTGATGATGAGATTTATTTATCCGAGAACCCCATTACCACCCCACCATTAGAAGTGGTAAACCAAGGCAATGAAGCCATCCTCCGCTACTTCACCGAACTCAAGAAAGGCAAAATCGCTAACAACGAAATCAAACTTATCCTTGTCGGAAACTCTACAGCGGGTAAAACTTCGCTTTCTCGTTTTTTGAGGAAGCGAAAGTTTGATAAAAGTCAACAATCTACACATGGCGGTGATTTGATCCAGGTTTGGCGTCCGAAGGGCCACGATCTCAAGGTCAACATCTGGGATTTCGGCGGACAGGAATACTACCACGCTACACATCGGCTGTTCCTAAGTGATAACTCGGTGTATGTGCTGGTTTGGGAGGCAGCAACCAACAAAAGCGATTTTGCGGATACGGACATTTACTACGAAGGCAAAGGATTGGTGCGGGAGTCCCTTGAACATTTTCGCTACACTTATTGGTTAGATACGATCCGGCATTACGCGCCGGAAAGCCCGGTGCTGATGGTTTGCAATAAATGCGAAACCTCATCATCGGATCGAAGAATAAAGGACGTAGAAATGCAGCGCTTCCGATTGGGGCCGGATGCTTTCGAGTTCTCGTTGAGCATTGCAAAAGCTTTTGAATTCAGGAAAAACAACGTAGATGGCAAAAACAAAAAATGGGCGCGCGCCTTCGAAAATTTTGAAGAAACCCTGTTGGAAAAACTCAAGGCTTCGGCAGTAAACTATACTCTAGTGCACTATTGGGTGGACATCCGTGACGAAATTATCCTGCGTTCTCAAAACCAGCGCTTCTTAACTTGGACTGAATATGAAGCCCTCTGCCGGGAGTATGACGAAACACCTGATGTAGAATTAGCTATGCTCTATTTGCGCGATATCTGTGGTGCAGTGCTTCATTACCCACAGAACTCACTGTTGAAGGATAAAATTTTCATAGACCCCAATTGGATCAACCGGTGCATTTACTCCGTTCTGAATTATGATGTCAAAAAACAGCATGGACACTTTGACTTTACTCACGTAACAACAGTCCTGAATGCCACTGAATCGGAGGCGTACGAAATGATTGCCCTGATGTTGGAGTTTGAATTAATTTTTGAAGATGCCCGGCAACTGGGAAATTATATCGCGCCGCAATACCTGCCGCACCAGCCAGAGGAAAGCTTTAAAACAGCCAGACACTTTGCCAATCTATCCTCCGTGCTCACGCTGCGTTTTCCAAATTTTCTGCCTCGCAGTGTGATGGCTCGTTTTATTGCGCTGGTAGGGTTCTATGCTGTGCCTAACCAGTTTTGGAAGTTTGGTATTCTCTTTCAGCAGGGGATGTCTGCTTTGGTGGAATGTGCGTATGGCGATATGCCACGTATAGAAATAGCCATTCAAAGAGGTGAAGCAAAAGCACGGAAGGCTTTGGCCAAAGATATTTTCGATTTATTGCTGGAGATCATGGAAAGGGAAGAGGATTTTGAAGTTTCCGTGGAGGCCGGTGCATTTGTGCCATACCAGGAAATAAAGAGGGCTTACACTACTAGAAAGGCAAAGAACGTAATATCTAGTGATAATCAGCCATTAGATCGGAGTTTGTTTGACGTTGTTAAACCGAAAACAATTGTTTCAAAACAGCAGGTCTTCCTCTCCTATGCCCGCGAAGACAGCGCAAGGAAAGACCGCTTGGAGAAGCACCTTTTTACCTTAAAAAGGAGCGGTAAAATTGCAACCTGGCAAGATGGCGAAATCCTGCCGGGTGTGGATTGGGATGAAAAAACCAAGCATGAATTGCATAATGCTGATATCATCCTGCTCTTAATCAGCGCCGATTTTATCGCATCCGATTATATCTGGAATACTGAAGTTCCGATTGCATGGGAGCGGCAAAAACGCGGGGAAGCTGTCGTTATTCCCATTTTGCTCAGCCCTTGTGATTTAGCAGATCTCGAATTCATGCGGCTTCAAGTTTTGCCCAAAGGCTTGAAACCCGTCAGTAGTTTCGACGATCCGGAGGAGGCATTTAGTCAGATTGCTATGGAAATCCGCAGGGTGGTGAATGCCCGCATCTCACAATAGAATACCCAGTTTTTAGAAAGCTTGGCGCCGTGCTGTACCGCCGAACTCCGATTCGGCGAAATACGAATGCCTGATCCATCCAAAACCCATGCTATAATTGTAAACCAGCAATTTTGAGTTTTAAAGAAACTTAAGGTCTGGGAATCCGCCGAATCGGAGTTCGGCGGTACGCGGCAACGACGCGCTGTACCGCCGAACTCCGATTCGGCGAAATACCAATGCCTGATCCATCCGAAGCGCATGCTATAATTGTAATCCAGTAATTTTGAGTTTTAAAGAAACTCATAGCCCAGAATCCGCCGAATCGGAGTTCGGCGGTACGAGACCCTAGGAAGCCGTCCTACGACTTGAAGTCGTAGGACGGCTAACGCAAATAAGTCAACGTCGCCCGTTTAAAATCCTCAAACCCAAGCGATTCATACAACACTTTCGCCCGTTCATTATAGTTCTCCGTTTGCAGGTGCAGCGCTTTCAAACCCAAAGCTTCCATCTTTTCCTGAATTTCCCGAAGTGCTAATCGGCCAAAGCCCGCATTCCGGAAAGGTTCGGCAATAAAAAACTCGTCCACAAAAGCATCCCGCCCGCCGAATTCGAAGGTGAAGCCGTATGTCAGGGCCAGATATCCGACGGATTTTCCTGCTGTTTGAACCAGCCATATGGATCCCAGGTGCTCTTGGGACAAAAAATGTTCCACTAACTTTCGGTGTTGAAGCGCATCAAAAGGATAGCCGAAATGGGCATAGAATTTGGCGATTAGGTCCATTAGCTCCCTGGTATCCTTAAGATTGGCTCGTTGAAGATTCATAGCTTCATAAATTAAACGCAAGTTTGGCATTTACCTACTGGAAACGAGCATTTTACAATTTAACGTCTCCCTCTTTGCGTACCTTGCGATTCCCTTTGCGCACCTTGCGGTTAATTTTCTTACCGCAAGGAACGCAAAGATTAAGCGCAAAGAGCGCAAGGCGATTAATCCAACTCCAGGCGGCGCTTCAGCTTATCTGCATATTGTGCCCGCAATGCTTGCAACTTGGGCGTAATAACCACCTCGCAATACGGCAAATCAGGATTTCGGACATAAAAATTCTGATGATGGGCTTCCGCTTTGAAAAACTGCCCAAAGGGTTCTAAGGCAGTCACAATTGGATCGTCGAAACCTGTGCTTGCTTCGGTTAGGACGTTTTCTGCAATGGCCTTTTGTTCGGCACTGTGGTAAAAAATGACAGAGCGGTATTGGGTACCCACGTCCGCTCCCTGGCGATTCAGCGTCGTTGGGTTGTGGGTATGCAGGTGAATGCGCACCAGGTCTTCATAAGGAATTATATTGCTGTCAAAGATTACCTGAATCACTTCCGCGTGGCCGGTAGCGCCCGATTTAACTTGTTCATAATCAGGATTGATGACATCCCCTCCGCTGTATCCCGACGCCACGCTTTCCACCCCGTCGAGTGCTTTAAAAATGGCCTCCGTACACCAGAAGCAGCCACCACCAAAAGTTGCAGTTTGCAAAGCGGTAGTACTCACTTTTCGCAAGGCTGCCGAATTGATGCAATACCGCAACCCGCTTGGCATGGGACCATCGGGGAAAATATGGCCGAGATGCGCATCACAAACGTTGCACAACACTTCAATCCGGGTCATGCCGTGGCTGCTGTCTTTGCGATATTGCATGGCGTTTTCAGTCACGGGTTGCGTAAAACTTGGCCAGCCCGTGCCCGATTCAAATTTTTCCCGGCTATCGAACAGCCAGTTTTCACAACAAACGCAGCCATAAAGTGCCGGCTCAAACAACTGACAGAATGCCCCTGTATAAGCCCTTTCCGTCTGGTGTTGCCGGGCGATCCGGTATTGCTCCGGCGTGAGTTGCGCTTCCCATTCGGCATCTGTTTTTAATATCCGCCGGCTGGGTTTGGGATTGCCATGATTGGCGAACTTGATGATATCTAACCAGTTGATCATTTCTTGTCTTTTATTCAAAAACAATACAAATTTGAAGCCCGTCGGTTGAATCCAGGCAGTTGCTTCCTGCAAATAATCAGGCTAACGGTGGGATGGCGACATTTGCTCAGGAGATCGTGTTGTTAATTTATCAAATGCCAATATACCTTGCCAGATCCCAACGTTTCCTAAACCGAAACGCATACCTTAGCAGCAACTGCCCGGATGCGGTTTTCTTATGATATGAAGCAACTAAACGAAGCCACAATACGCCAGTACTACTGCCTCTTAGCCTGTATCGTTATGCTGGTTGGCCTGATTTTTTCCAAAGTTCTGCTCAGCATGGGCATGATTGGCTTAGTGATGAATGCTGTCTTTGACCGGCGCATTGGCGAACATTTCCGGCGCTTCCTGGGCAATCCGGCGCTTTTGGGCCTGACCCTCATCTTTTTCATTTTTCTGATCAGTGGCCTGAATTCCACCAATACTGACTGGCTCGTAGATCGCCTTCGCATGAAGGTTCCGTTCCTGTTGATGCCTTTTGCGGTGGTCGCCATCCCGCGCTTTACCCGGCGGGAATACTTGGGGTTGCTCTACTTTTTTCTGCTGCTCATTTCCGGCACCTGCCTGAGTTTGATGGGGTGGTATTTTTTCCATTTTGGGGAGTTGACGGCGGCTTATCGCCTCGGACAGGTGTTGCCAACGCCTGGTATGCACATCCATTTCAGCCTGATGACGGCATTTTCGGTGGCCATTGCCTGGGAATTGATCCGTCAGGGCTTTCACTGGCGTTATGCGCGCTTAGAACGGGGATTGCAAGTCGGGTTGCTGCTTTTTCTGACGGTTTTCCTGCACGTGCTTGCGGTGCGCAGCGGCCTGATCGTTTTGTACCTGATCCTTGCGTACCTGCTGGCGCATTACGTCATCAGCGGGCGGCGCTACCGGGCCGGCCTGGCCGTTGTGTTGCTGATGGCTGGCAGTATTGCCTTAGCTTATCAATACGTGCCTACCCTGCGCAACAAGGTGGATTATACGATTTACAACCTGCACATGATCCGCAGTAAAACGAATTTAAGCGTGTTGTCGGACTCTTACCGGGTTGCCAATATGGAGGCCGGGGTTGCCCTCGGCAACGCGCATCCCTGGACGGGCGTGGGCATCGGCGATATCCGCGACGAAACGGAGGCTTATCTGCGGGAACACTACCCCGAATTGGCCGGCCCCGGCTATATGCCACAAAGCCAATATCTGCTCACTTACGCGGCAACCGGCATTTTCGGGTTGTTGGTTTTTATACTCGCCACCGTTTACCCGTTGTGGTACCGCAAAGGTTGGCGCCAGCCATTATTTGTAGCCTTCCACCTGCTGGCATTTTCTGTTTTTGTCTTCGAACAACTGTTGGAAACGCAGGTTGGCACCGCTATTTATGTGGTGTTTTTGGTGTTAAGCCTGCGTTGCAGCATGGACGAAGATTAAACAAAATCATTACTGCCCCCGCATCCACTCCAGAATCTCCTGCGTTTTTGCCGTCGCTTTGTCTGCCGGCAAGGCCATCCGCTTGCGTTTCAGCATATCTACGGCAACGGCAGGAGCAGCTGCATCCATAGGCCGCAAAACGAGGTGGCGGTTGTTTTTTGCACTTTCCGTCATATTGGTGTTCAGTTTGGTTGGTTTATCCAACAGGGCATTGACTGAAAACTGTTCTTTTTCAACGTCATACGCCGGTATGATCGCCTGTTGGCTATCGGGGCCGGAAGTCAGTAAAAACAGGGAAGAAAAGTCATTTTCCCCGGCCTTGTATTCTGCAAAAGGCATTACCGATTTGGGTTGCAGGTGGTTGGCAATATCAAAAACAAAGGTGCCCTGGTCTTCGGAAAAGCCGACTAAATAGTTTTCCCAGACTTCGAGGCGCTTGATCATCCCGGTTTGGGCGTCTTCCGAAAGTCGTCCTTTTTTGAAAGCCGGCTTCATGGCCGAGGACAGCTTTTGGGTAGCCACGTCGAAACAATAAATCGTATTAAAGCCGCGAATGGCCACCATCTTGTTGACGTTGTTGTACGTGATTTCCGCCAGATAATAAGGGAAATCGGCGCTGACGTTTACAGGAAGGGCTTTGCGAAAAATCCGTTCGCAGGTTTTGGTGTTGTAAGCTTCCACGATGCGGTGGCTGTCGCCAAGATCCGGGTCAACCGTGGTGGAGTCTGCGACTATACAGACCAGCACTTCCTGTTCTTTGATCCAAAACTGGTTGCCTTCCAGCACTTTGCCCGGAATCGTACAATCGTGGTTGGCCCGTGGCGCCGGCTGGTTAGCCTCCATTTCTTCAGGTGTGCCGGTCGTGTCGCTGCCGGTCTGAGGATTGGTATTGCTATTGGTTGTGTCGCTGCCGCCACAAGCGCTCAGGAAAGCGATGCTGATGAGCACCAAAACATTGAAAAGTAATCTCATCGGAATGTCAATTTTGGAAATAAAGGTAGTGAAATTCATGGAAAATTTATTTACCACATAGGACACATAGTTGTTTTCACATAGTTCACATAGGAGCTACACGTTTTAAAGGCCACATAAGGGCTATGTAAAAACTCCGATGTGATTAAAAATCAGGAATCATACATAAAACGAAAGCCCCTGCCCAGTGAAGTGCAGAGGCCCGGTCTTGTATTGGTTTCCTTATATCTATACCTCGCGCCTCCTGGCGCGAATCAGAAACAGTATTCATTGGCAGCGATCAGCGTAGCGGCAATTTTACGGCGTTCGGCCATGACATTTGCCGGTGGGTACTTGCTGAAGCGTTTCAAACCCATCACAAAGGTACGCAATAAATCGCCTTCTGCAAAAGAAGCAAGGGCATCTGTCGCATTTTTCTGGATGCGGGCTGCGGCGTCGGAGAAAAATACGCGCAACATAGCGTCGTAAATCGCCTGGTCATTTTTAGTTTCCATACCCGACAACTTCTGTACGCGGAGCAGCAGCGATTCAGCCTGGAAAACGTCAATCATCATATCCGCTAAATTCATCACGATCTCCTGATCTTCTTTCAGGTTCAGTTTGCCGTCCATTTGCATTTTGGCAGCAGCGCCGGCGGTCATCAGGATGATTTTTTTGAAATCCCGCAACGCGCTTTCTTCTTCCCCGTAAGGGCCTGAGGGTTTTTCCATCGAAGGCATGGAGCTGAGTTCTTTCTGCACTTCCCAGGCCGGACTAACGATGTCGAGCGTACCTTTCAGTGCGCGTTTGAATAGCATGTCCACCGTCAGCAGGCGGTTGATTTCGTTCGTGCCTTCGTAGATGCGGTTGATGCGGGCGTCGCGGTAAGCGCGGGCTGCGGTGCCTTCTTCCGAATAGCCCATACCGCCGTGTACCTGAAGGGTTTCGTCCACCACGTAGTCCAGCACTTCAGAGCCAGCCACTTTCAGGATGGAACACTCGATCGCGTATTCTTCTGCAGCCTGCAATTTGGCTTCCGCAAACGTAGCGCCTGCTTCCTGCAAAACGCCTGCTTTGTCCTGCATGAGGTTGGAAACGCGGTACAATGCGCTTTCTGCCGCAAAAATACGGATCGCCTGTTCGGCTAATTTATATTGGATGGCGCCAAAACTGGCAATGGGTACATCAAATTGGATGCGTTCGTTGGCGTAGCGCGTGGCGGTGGTGACGCTGCCTTTTGCGCCGCCGAGGCTCAGGGCGCAAAGCTTGAAGCGACCGTCGTTCAGCGCATTGAAAGCAATGAGGTGGCCTTTGCCAACCTCGCCCAGCACGTTTTCTGCGGGCACTTTTACGTTTTCAAAAAACACCTGGCGGGTAGAGGAGCCTTTGATGCCCAATTTTTGCTCTTCAGCGCCAAGGGTCAGACCTTCCATGTTGCGCTCCACGATAAAGCCAGTGAATCCAGACTTACCGTTGGGCAGGTTAGGGCCGCCAATTTGTGCAAACACGATAAAAATATCCGCAAAACCCGCGTTTGAAATCCACATCTTCTGGCCGTTGAGCACGTAGTGCGTGCCGTCGGCGGAAAGTTCAGCGCGCGATTTGGCCGCCAGCGCATCCGAGCCGGAGCCCGGTTCCGTGAGGCAATACGACGCTTTCAATTCGCCGGAGATGAGGCGTGGCAGGTATTTTTGCTTTTGTGCTTCCGTTCCGAAATACAACACCGGCAGCATTCCTATCCCCGTATGCGCTGCAAAAGACACCGTAAAGGCGCTTGCTGGTCCCATGGTGTCGCAAATGAGGGTATTGGTATTGGTGTCCAATTCCATGCCGCCGTAAGTGTGGGGCATGTGGGTGCCCAGCAGGCCGAGTCCAGCCGCTTTGTCCAACAGCTTCACTGTAATATTACCTTCCTGTTTTTCAATCTTTTGCACATTGGGGATGATCTCGTTATGCAGGAAGTCGCGCACCATGTCGCGAATCATCAGTTGTTCTTCGTTCATCTCCTCGGGGATGAACACATCTTCCGGTTTGGAAGCTTTAACAAGGAATTCTCCTCCTTTCAGGACGTTGGTATGGACTAAAGTAGCGGACATGGCACGGCAGGTTTAAGGCAAAAAAATGGTTATTAGCGAAAATTCGCTACAAAGTTAACCGGATTTTTGGTGTTTGTAAAGGGGAAGGGTGATTTTTTTGCGAAAATTCGCAAAATTGAGTTCGCTTCGTATGCCTGATTACAAACTATTATCTCTTTCATTCCCAGTAATCTCATTTTTCAACCGCCCCACCTCTTCCCCTGGCAACCGTCCATTCCTTCCCAACAACTCCAATATTGCCATCAGTAAGTTAGCTTCAGCCAGCCCTGACAGCCATATCTCCCGGACCACCCAAATCGAGCCATGCACTTCAAGTCCATGCCGAGAACATTCTTTGCGCAAATCCCGGTCGCCACTCAACACCATACACTGCAAATGAATCGCTTTGAGCAAAACCGACTTGTCTGTGATGCGTTTGAGATTACATTGAGTCGGCAACTCGAAAGCTGCCTGAATTTCTAGGGCGGTCAATTCCAAAACGGTCAGTTTTCCATTTGTTTGAAATAGCTGGAGTTGCTGCCTTTGTTCTG
>JBJXFD010000630.1:0-17646 GCA_046153985.1 Saprospiraceae bacterium | reverse complement strand
ATTACCGGCCTGTTGGCCAAAGATTTTCTGAAATTGGTGCTTGTTTCCATCGTCATCGCTTCTCCAATCGCTTATTTGGCAATGAACAAATGGCTCGACGACTTTGCCTACCGCATTAAAATTGAGTGGTGGATGTTCGTTTTGGCTGGCATTCTGGCGTTGGCCATCGCGTTTCTGACGGTGAGTTTCCAAAGTGTGAAGGCGGCGTTGATGAATCCGGTTAGGAGTTTGAGGAGTGAGTAGGGGCGACCCTATTTTATTTATAAGCAAAACCCCTATATTTGGTGTTCGCTCTTCGGCGAATCAACCACGTACGCATGAAAAAAATCCTTTGGAAACTCGCGAAAGGAACAGGCCTGCTCTTAGGCGGCGTCCTGCTGCTGATGGTGGCGTTACCTGCCTTGTTTCCCGGCGCTGTGGCGGATGAAATCAAGGCGTGGACCAATGAAACCATCGAAGGCGAATTGCAATTTTCCAAAGTCCGGTTGTCGTTTTTCAAACATTTTCCTGCGCTGACCCTGACCCTGCACGATTTTTCACTCACAGGTTCCGAACCTTTTGCCAAAGACACCTTATTGGCCGGCAAGGCCCTCAGTTTTGGCCTCGACGTGGCTTCTGTTTTTAGCGAAAAGCTGGAAGTCAATACCTTTTTTATTGATGACGGCCTGATCAACGTGCAGGTGGACGAACAAGGGCGCGCCAATTACAACATCTACAAAGGCAGCCCCGGGGCCGAACCCCAAAGCGACACCAGCCAGATGCACTTGAAAATAGCGGGCATTTTTTTCAACCGTTGCCAACTGAGGTACCACGACCGCTCGGTGCCGATGCTGATCCAGGCTTCCAATTTTTCGTACGAAGGCCGCGGCGATCTGGCCAACGACCAATTTGACCTGGAATCCGTTCTGCGCGCCGAAAGCTTCGATTTTGTGTATCAAAACACCGCTTATATCCAGCGTCGCAGACTCGAAGCGGACCTCATCACGGGCATCAATACAGCTTCGCTCGTTTTCCGCTTTGCCAAAAACAACCTGCTCATCAACAAATTGCCGGTTGATTTTTCCGGCAATATGGCCATCCTCAAAGAGGGCTACGACATAGACCTGAATGTTGTTTCGGGCGTCACAGATTTCGGCAACATCTTCTCCGCGCTGCCCCCGGAATACGATCCCTGGTTTGCGGAAACGGAATTCCGGGGCCAGTCGCAAATCCGGGTGGCGCTGAAAGGCAGCTACCGGGCTGCGACGGAGCAAGCGCCCGACCTGTCCTTAAAACTTTGGGTACGCGACGGCTTGATCCGCCATAACCAGGCTGCTGTGCCGCTGCAACGTTTCTGGATCAATAGTACGGTGCTAATGCCCCGCTTGCGGCCAGACAGCCTTTCCATTGCCATCGACACCCTGCAATTTGAGCTGGGCGGCTTGCCTACCCGGGCCACGGCCTACCTCAGCGGCATGGAAGCGCCTTATCTCAAAGCGGAGATAGACAGCAAGTTAGATCTGGCTCAGTTGGACAACGCCCTGGGTCTCTCCATTGCCGAACTGCGCGGTCAACTCAACCTGCAAGCCAAAGCCGACGGTCATTACCGAACCGGTCAAAATCCAGATCGTATTCGTCCCGATACGGTGATAACGTCCATTCCAGCTTATGAGCTGGCGCTTGGTCTGCGCGACGGCTATTTCAAATACCACGAGTTGCCTCTGGCGGTGGAGCAAATCGCAGCCACTTTCCGTTCGGACTGCAAAACGGGGAAACTGAAGGATACCGGTTTTGTCCTTGAACAGCTCAAAGCAGCCATCGGCAAAGGTTTGGTGGAAGGGAATTTGTCGCTAAAAGGACTCGAAAAAAGTGCTGTAAAAGCGGATCTGAAAGCACATCTGCAGTTGGAAGACTTAGCCCGCGCCATCCCGATGGCCGGTTATGCGTTCGGCGGCGCGCTGGTTGGTAACCTGAAAGCCGAAGGGCGACTGGATCCGCATAATAAAGTTTTCCCGGCAGCCACCGGCGTTGTACAACTCAATAATGGCCAACTGAAAACACCCTGGTACCCCTACCCTATCGAAAACCTGGAAATTGTGGCCAACCTGAAAAGCAACAGCTACCGCGATCTGGCTCTGACCTTAAAACCCGTTGCTTTTGTCTTCGAAGGGCAACCGTTTAACATCCGCGCAGCCATGCAAAACCCCGACAACCTGCGCTATGACATCCACGCCAACGGCACGCTCGATCTGAATAAAATTTACCAGGTTTTTGGCATAAAAGGATACGCTTTAAGCGGCCTGCTGAAAGCCAATTTAGACCTGCAAGGCACGGAAGCCGATGCCTTGGCCGGGCGCTACAACCGCTTAAACAACAAAGGAACCCTGCAACTGCAAAACCTGGAATTGCGCAGCGACGACTACCCTTTCCCATTTTTGGTGCCCCGCACCACACTGCGGTTTGAGCAGGAAAAAGCCTGGTTGGAAAATGCCGTGTTGCGCTACCGGAATAACGAATTCACCCTCGATGGCTACGCCCAAAACTTCATCAGCCATGTGCTGGCAGGGGGGGTATTGCAAGGCAAACTGACCATCGCCAGTCCGCAGGTGGTAGTGGACGATTTTATGGTATTTGCGACGCCCTCGGCCAATGCGCCGCCGGGCTCTGCTACCGCTGCACCTGCCTCGGGTGTTGTGCAATTGCCGCTCAATATGGATCTGACGTTGGAAGCTTTCGCCAAAAAAATCACTTACGGGCAAACAAAACTCCAGGATTTCAAAGGCAGCCTGACCCTGCAAAAAGGAAAACTGCAACTGCAGCAAACCGAGGCAAAAATTGCCGGCGCAACCCTGCACATGGAAGGGAATTATGCACCTTCGGGTTTGCGCAAAGCCGGGTTCGAACTGGCCCTCAAAGCCGATTCTTTTGATGTAAAGCGGGCGTACGACGAAATTCCGCTGTTTCGGGAAATGGCGAGTGCGGCGGCCAAAGCAAAAGGTTTGGTATCGGCAGACTACCAACTTCAGGGCCGGTTGAATGACAAAATGGAACCTGTTTATCCCAGCATCAAAGGCAAGGGCGTATTGACTTTGGAGCAGGTTCAATTCAGCGGGTTAAAATTGTTCGGCGCGGTTAGCAAAGCCACCGGCCGGGACAGCCTCAACAACCCCAACCTGAAAGCCGTGGTGATGCGCACCTCCATTGCGAACAACATCGTCACCATCGAGCGCACCAAAATGAAAGTCGCCGGTTTTCGTCCGCGCATCGAAGGGCAAACTTCGCTGGATGGTCGGCTGAACCTGCGTTTCCGGCTGGGTTTGCCGCCGCTTGGCATCGTGGGCATTCCGATGACCATCACAGGCTCCGCCAGCAATCCGATTGTAAAAATCCGGAAAGGAAAAGAGGAGGATGAACTGGAAGAAACGGAATATGATGATGAGCGATGAGCTTTTTTGTCGGATTCACGTTTTTTTAGGTTAGCTTTGGCTACCAAATTCACACTATGGTTACGTCGCTCCAATCTATTCAGAAGCCTATTCAGCAAGAACTGAAACAATTTGAAACGCACTTCCGGGAGGCCATGCGCACCTCGGTGCCGCTGCTGGATAAGATCATGTTCTACATCATCCGCCGCAAAGGCAAGCAGGTGCGGCCCATGTTTGTGTTCCTGTCGGCCAAACTCTGCGGGGAATTCGGGCCTTCCACCTACAACGCCGCCTCGCTGGTCGAACTGCTCCACACGGCCAGCCTCGTACACGACGACGTGGTGGACGACTCTTACGAACGGCGTGGCTTCTTTTCCATCAATGCACTCTGGAAAAATAAAATTGCGGTGCTGGTGGGCGACTACCTGCTTTCGCAGGGGCTGCTCTTATCACTGCGAAACAAGGAATTTCGGCAACTCGAAATCGTATCTGAAGCTGTAAAAGCCATGAGCGAAGGCGAACTTATGCAAATTGAAAAGGCACGCCGTTTAGACATCGAAGAAAGCGTTTATTATGAGATCATTCGGCAGAAAACGGCTTCCCTGATTGCTTCAGCCTGTTCTGCAGGAGCGGCTTCGGCCACCAAAGACGAAGGCCTCATCGAACGCATGCGACTCTTTGGAGAAAAAATCGGAATCGCTTTTCAGATTCGCGACGACCTGTTCGATTTTGGCGCCGACGACGTGGGCAAACCCCTCGGCATTGACATCAAGGAAAAAAAGATGACGCTGCCACTCATTTACGCGCTGTCGAAAGCTCCGAAAAGCGAACGCCGGGCCATCATCAACAACGTACGCCGCCACAGCGAAAATCCCGAAAAAGTTAAGGAGGTAATTGATTTTGTGCGCAAAAGCGGCGGTCTGGACTATACCCGCGAGGCGATGTACCGCTTCCGCGAAGAAGCTTTCGTTTTGCTGCATGAATTTCCGCATTCCGAAGTTCGGCAAGCGCTGGAAGATTTGGTGGTGTTTGTAACGGAACGAGCGAAATAATTTGATGACCCCGCTTCCCGTTATGCGGGACAAGTTAGGCCGGACAAGTTTTGAAAATTTGAAAATGCGAGAACAGAACGACGTTTCGACTCCGCTCAACGAACAACGAACAACAGACAACGAACAACAACTTCTGACCGATAACCAATAGACCAGTAACTAATTTGAATATCTCCATCCACACCTACGATCTCCGCCTGCGTCACACCTTCACGATTGCCCACGAATCGCGGCAGGTGCAGCCCACCATGATTGTGGCCCTGCACGACGGCGACCTGACCGGCCTCGGCGAAGCGACTGCGACGCGCTATTACGGCTTGTCGGTTGACCAAATGGCGAAAACCTTAGAAGCCTTGCGGGAGGAAATAGAGAACACACCATTGGAATCGCCGGAACAATACTGGACAGCGTTGCATCCTTATCTGAAAGACCATCCTTTTGAGCAATGCGCGCTGGACGTAGCCGCACACGACCTTCATGCCCAACGATTGGGTCTGCCGCTCTATCGGGTATGGGGCTTGTCGCCCGAAAACATGCCGCTGACGAACTACACCATCGGCATCGCACCCGTAGAGGAAATGGTTGCAAAAATGCAGGAAATGCCCTGGCCGGTTTACAAAATCAAACTTGGCACCCCCGACGATGTAGCCATCGTGCGTGCCCTGCGCAGCCATACCGACGCGGTTTTTCGGGTAGACGCCAATTGTGCCTGGACCGTGGAACAAACGCTGGAATACGCGCCCCAACTGAAAGCGCTGGGCGTTGAATTCATCGAACAACCGCTGAAAGCCGGCGATTGGGATGGCATGAAATACCTGTACGCACGCTGCGCCCTGCCGCTGATGGCCGACGAAAGCTGCCAGCGCGAAGCCGATGTGGCGCATTGTGCAGGCCATTTTCATGGCGTCAACATCAAGCTGATGAAATGCGGTGGCCTCACGCCGGCTCGTCGGATGATCTCCGAAGCCCGCGCCCTCAACCTGAAGGTGATGGTTGGCTGCATGACGGAGTCCACAGTCGGCATTTCTGCCATCGCGCACCTGCTGCCGTTGCTCGATTATGTGGATATGGACGGTGCGTTGCTGCTGGCGGAAGATATTGCGACGGGGGTGCGGATTGAAGGTGGGAAGACGGCGTTTGATGGACGCGCGGGAACGGGGGCGCGGTTGGAGGTTAAGTGATCCTGTAATTTGTAACCAGCTAGCCTTTATTGATGATTGACGATTACATAATTGCTGATGTGACAATACGTTTGAAATTCCCTTATCTTTGTAAGTAAAATAGAATTATGCTCACCATTCCTTCTGAATACGTACTTGCTACCCGGCTGACAGATTCTGAGATGTTGTCCGAGATTGCAATCATGTTGTTCCAAAAAGAGAAATTAACGCTTGGGCAAGCCTCACGGCTCGCAGGAATGCCCCAGCATAAATTTCAATTAGAATTAGCCAGCAGAGATATTCCTGTGCATTATGGCATTGAAGAATATCGGGAAGATTTGGAGACAATGAAATCGTTAGACTTGTGATTGTCGTTAGTGATACTTCGCCCATTATCAATTTAGCGATTATCGGAAAGCTTGATCTTTTGCCGGATTTGTTTGGTAAAATCGTCATCCCACAATTGGCGTACGGGTCTATGACTACGATTTTCGAAAGTTTTTCCGCGTTAAATATGGCCCGAACCGGTATGTGTACTTCCTATTGGCCAAAAAAAAACGGCTCCCTAAAGGAAGCCGCTGATCAATTTTTTTCGGATAAGTACATGAGACGACAAATGGAAATTATCTTAATTGAAAGCCCTGCACGTATTGGTTTTGGGTAGCGGCGTTGGAAACTAAGTCCACGTCGAGGGTGCAGTGCTCAAATTGTATCGCGTAAGTCTGTTTGGTGTGGCTGGGATTCAGCATGGCGTTGTCTTTCAGACTCAACCCAAGGAAATTCCCCGCTTCTTTAAAGCCCAGCATCAGTTCCTGGATGAAACTCAGGAGGTTTTGGCGCATTCCGGAATTGAGCAGTTTTACCGTCAATTCTAATTTGATTCTTTTCGTGTTCATGGTATCGGATGTGTTTATGGGTTGTTCAGATGAAATTTAATTCTGTTGTTGGTGTTGCATTAAGAACTGTTTCGACTTGCCGGATGTTGCACGGCGCATATTTAAAATTGTGTTAAAGCTTTTCAGCATTTGTTTTGCATCGCAACCGGGATTGCTTTGGGCCGCCTGTTCTCAATGGTGTTCGGGTCGTTTTAAGGGGCTATCTGGCAGCAGCAATCCCGGCTTTGATGCGTTTTGGGGTATTGTTTGACTATTTGTGTCTTAAAAGGGGAAAACGTTACCCTTTGTGACAAACTTTTTTTCACTTTTTTTTCAAAGCCCTGGATTTACTGGCTTTCAGCCGTTATCTAAGAGCTTGTTCGGGATTTCATGACGGAGCGAGAGCGAGGAAATTTCATTTTAGACAAGGCGGATTTTGCAGACGTAGCCGGCAGCTACGGCGAAAAAATCCAACGCAGTATAAAATAAAATTTGCCGCTCGTAGCCCGTTGATGAATTCCCGAACAAGCTCTAACACCACTTTTGGCGAAGGGTGATCTGCTTTTCAGCAACAAACTTATATACGGGGGAAAGGGGCCGGTTGGATTTGGCGTCTATCGGAAAATCCAACCATGCGCTTAGAAAAATAAATTCGTATGCTTTTGCTCCAATTTATATGTGCAGCATTTCCAACAGTTCCTTATCTTTGCCGTCCTTGATTTGGAGAGGTGCCAGAGTGGTCGAATGGACTTGATTCGAAATCAAGCGTACTCGCAAGGGTACCGTGGGTTCGAATCCCACCCTCTCCGCTGAAAGCAAAAAGGGCTGTCGTTAAGATAGCCTTTTTTGTTTTCAGCTTAATCAAGGTTTTTCTTATTACCGGCCCTTAATTTCTTCAAATCGCTTTCCAATTCTTTCAGACTTTCTGCCTTTGTTATTTCCTGTTGCTGAGCTTTGAACTGCTCGAATTGTTTTTCGGCCAGTTTATCAGCCAACTGCTTGCTAATGCGTCCGGCGTGTTCCAGAATTTGGCGCTCGTTGATGGTGAGGATATCATTTAGTTTTTTTATCCAATCTTTCATGTACATCGGTTTCCGCTGCTGGGCCTGGGCTTCTGCAAAAGCAAGGTACTGTTCGACCAGCAGGTTCAACGCCATGATCTCTTCTTCATCCAGGTAGTTTTTGGCAATGGTGATATCCGTTTTCCGGATGTTTTTTCCTGCCCAGGTTGTCAATCCCATATTGGGTTGGGCTGCGTCGGCGCGATCGCGGATGATCTCGGCTGCAGTGTGCTGGCTGACTGCCCAAAGGAGTTTGTTCTGCACGATTTTGAAAAATTCCTGCGTATTTTCAGCATTCGGCTCGTAGTCAATACTGGTTGAATAAATGTCTTTTACTTTTTGATAAAACACTTTTTCGGAACTCCGAATGTCGCGGATACGTGCCAGGAGTTCATCAAAATAGTTCATAGCACCGGCGCGTTTCAGTCGTTCATCGTCCAGCGTAAACCCTTTGATGATGTACTCTCTCAGCCGCTGCGTTGCCCAAATCCGGAATTGCGTGCCCCGATGTGAGTTGACCCGGTAGCCAACCGAGATAATCATGTCGAGGTTGTAGTATTGTAAGCTTCTCTTGACAAAACGGTTGCCTTCCTGCTGAACTGTCAAGTATTCCTTGACAGTTGCCGCCTCCGGCAATTCGCCTTCTTTCAGGATGTTTTTGATGTGGAGGTTAATGTTTTGTTTGGTGGTTACAAACAGTTCTGCCAACTGGTTGAGCGTAAGCCAAACCGTTTCATCCACCATGCGCACTTCTATTTTGGTCGTGCCGTCTTCGGATTGGTAAATCAAAAAGGCTGAATTTTCCATCATGGCCTGATTTTATAACTTTTAGGATGTGCACGCCATTGTTACACAAAGAAAGTAAGTTTATTGGAATCTTGGTTTTAGGAACGCCGCAATAATAACTTCCCGATTTGGGCGGCGGCTTTTGGCTACGCCGAACTTACGTTTCCCACCGGACTTCGTTGCTTCGTCGGTCACGTAGCTTTGGCTACGCTCCCTTCTCGCGCCTTGTCCAATGGAAAAATCCCCACGCCGAAAACGCGAACTTATTATTGCGATGTTCCTTAGGACGCTAAAGACAGACACTAAGCCGGCTGTTTTTTATCGCAAAATTTGTATTTTCACGTCAAAATAGAGCACATGGTCAACGACTCCAATTCCGTCGAACGCTGTTCGACGGTACAGCATGGCGCCGAACAGCGTTCGGCTGTACATAGCGCCGAACAGCGTTCGGCGGTACATAGCGCCGAACAGCGTTCGGCGGTACGGCGCGACGCCAAATACCTCCTCGCTTACCTGTTGCCTGCCGCCGCTTTTGCGGGATTGTACTTCCGGGGCGTCTGGTCGCCGGGCAGTTTTTATCTGGCGTTTGTGGTGATCCCACTGCTGGAACTCGTGATCCCGCCAGCTACAGAAAACCTGCCGGAAACGGAAGAAAATCAATTGGCGAAAAGCCGCTTTTTCGACTACCTGCTTTACCTGAACGCGCCCGTGTTGTATGGTTTGTTGTACTATTTTGCCACGATCCTGAATAGCGGGGTGGCATTGAGCGGGTTTGAATTGGTCGGACTAACGCTCAACCTGGGCATCATGGCGGGGGCAATTGGCATCAATGTCGCGCACGAACTGGGACACCGTCCGGGCCGGTTCGATCAGTTGATGGCGCGAATCCTGCTGTTGCCTTCGCTGTACCTGCATTTCAACATCGAGCACAACCGCGGCCACCACAAACATGTGGCGACCGATGCAGATCCGGCTTCCGCCCGCAAAGGCGAAAACATTTATGCTTTCTGGTGGCGTTCGGTGAGTGGCAGTTACGTGAATGCGTGGCGCATCGAGGCGGAGCGCCTGCGCAAATTGGAGTTGCCCATCTGGAGTTGGCACAATGAAATGCTCCAGTTTCAGGTGATTCAAATATTGTGGCTGGGCGGCATTGCTTTTTTCTTTGGCTGGACGGTTATGTTGTTTGCGGTTTTGGTCGCAATGGGGGGTGTTTTACTGCTGGAATCCGTGAACTACATCGAGCACTACGGGCTGCGGCGGCGTTTGCAGGCTTCCGGGCGGTACGAGCCGGTCAGTCCGCGCCATTCCTGGAATTCGGACCATCAGTTGGGGCGCATTTTCCTGTACGAACTCACGCGCCACTCTGATCACCATTATAAAGCTTCGCGCAAATATCAGGTGCTGCGGCACATGGAGGAAAGTCCGCAATTGCCGGTGGGGTATCCCGCTTCGATTGTGTTGTCGCTGGCGCCGCCGCTGTGGTTTCGGATGATGGATCAGCGTGTGCCGGAGGAGTGAACTTCGGCGCGGTTAAGATTGCGCAGAGTTTCACGGAGTAACACAGAGTTTCACGGAGTTTTTATATCTAACTCAGCGAAACCCCGTGCTAACTCTGTGAAACTCCGTGTTATTTTTAGCTTTAGCCCCTGATTCGCATGATATGTCCTGTTGATAAACGCGAAAACCTCCACTTCCCCAAGAATTCCCTATTTTCGCCCTCCGAACTGAAATGCGCATGACACCATCCTATACCTCGCTCCGGCAAGTACAAGCCGATCTCCGTGCCGGGATCACCACCTGCGAAGCGCTTGTTTCGCAGTACCTGACCCAGATTGAAGCCATCCGGGGGTTGAATATTTACATCGAAGTTTTTGCAGAAGAAGCGCTGGAAAAAGCGCGGACACTGGATGCCCGCTTTCGCGAAAGTCCGGATGCCGTCGGGCGGCTGTTCGGCATGGTGTTGTCGCTGAAAGACGTGATCTGCTACGAAGGCCACAGCGCCACCGCCGGGTCGCGCATCCTGGCCGGGTTTCGTTCGCCCTATTCGGCAACAGCCGTGGAGCGCCTGTTGGCGGAAGACGTCATCATCATTGGCCGCGTCAATTGCGACGAGTTTGCGATGGGTTCCACCAACGAAACTTCCTGTTACGGCCCCACGCGCAACGCCGCCGATGAAACGCGCATTCCAGGCGGCTCGTCGGGCGCTTCGGCGGTTTCGGTGCAGGCGGGCACTTGCCTGGCTTCTTTGGGTTCCGACACCGGCGGTTCGGTGCGCCAGCCGGCTGCTTTTTGCGGCGTGGTGGGCATGAAACCGACGTATGGCCGCATTTCGCGCCACGGCCTCATCGCTTACGGTTCTTCTTTCGATCAGATCGGCACGCTGACGCATAGCGTGGAAGACGCTGCGCTGTTGCTGGAAATCATGGCCGGCAAAGACGAATTCGACAGCACGGTCAGCACCCAGGAAGTGCCGGCGTATTCCCAACAATTGACTTTTGGCCGAAAGGCAAAAATCGCTTATTTCGGGGCAGCTTTGGACCACCCGAGTCTGGCGCCCGATGTCAAAGCAGCCTGCGACGGCCTCATTGGCCGTTTGCGCGCTGAAGGCCACGAAGTAGAAGCTGTTGATTTTGAATATTTGGATTACATCATCCCTGCCTACTACGTGCTCACCACCGCAGAAGCTTCGTCCAACCTGTCGCGTTACGACGGCGTGCGCTACGGCCATCGCAGTGCGGAGGCGCGCACGCTGGATGAGTTGTACCGGAAATCGAGGACGGAAGGCTTCGGTGCGGAGGTGCAGCGCCGCATCGTGTTGGGCACCTTTGTGCTCAGCGCGGGTTATTACGACGCGTACTACGGGAAAGCGCAGCGGGTGCGCCGGCTCATCCACGACCGGACGATGGAGATTTTGAAAACGCACGATTTCATCCTGCTGCCTGCCGCGCCGGGCGGCCCCTGGAAATTAGGCGAAAAGATTGACGACCCTGTTGCTGTGTACCTGGCTGATATTTTTACAGTGCAAGCCAATATGGTGGGCATTCCGGCGATTTGTATACCCGTCGGAACGCATGCCGATGGTATGCCGTTGGGCATTCAGTTTATGGCCGGGAAGTTTTGCGAAAGCGATTTGCTGGCGTTTGCGCAGACGTTGTACCGCTGAACTCCAGTTCGGCGATAATTATTCTTTTTCCACCGAACTGGAGTTCGGCGGTACGGAAACGGCACTCACAAAATCCGCCACCTGCCACGCATCGTCCACTTTAAATTCTCCGATCTGCGTTCGGCGCAAAGCCGACAAACAACCGCCGCTCTGGAGTGCCTTGCCAAAATCGTACGCTAAGGATCGAATGTAGGTGCCTTTGCTGCACGCCACGTAGAAATCTACTTCCGGCAATTCAATGCGGGTGAGGTCGAAGGCGTCAATGCGGATTTGGCGGGGTTGTAGTTCGATGGATTCGCCTTTGCGGGCTTTTTTGTAGAGGGCTTGCCCGTCCACTTTAATGGCTGAATACATGGGCGGCAGTTGGGCGATTTCTCCCAAAAACTGTTGCCGGGCAGTTTCCAGCAAAGCCTGCGTGAGGTGCTCCGTTGGGAAGCGCGCGTCAATTTCCGTTTCCAAATCGTAGGAAGGCGTGGTGGCGCCCAGCAGGATGGTTCCGGTGTAGACTTTGGAAAATCCCTGGTATTCGTGCAGCAGTTTGGTGGATTTGCCCGTGCAGATGACGAGCAGGCCCGTTGCCATCGGATCCAGCGTGCCGGCGTGGCCCACCTTGATTTTTTTATCGCCGGTATAGCGCCGCAGCGCAAAGCGGATCTTGTTCACCACATCGAAGGACGTCCAGCCCTTGGGCTTGTCCACGAGCAGGGTGACACCGTTGAGGAAATCTTGCGGGGAAGGAATGGTCATTTATCGCTTAAAAATGGCTACAATTTCAACAACTAAGCCTGCGAGAATAAAAATTGGCGCCAGCACGGTGCGGCGAAAGCTGTAAATAATATTCTCATCCCAAGTTTCCGGGTTGGGCATTTTACCACCGCTCATCAACAGCAATCCGATGAAAATCAGGGCCAGACCCGCACCCATCCAGATGTAGCTCGTTTTGTTAAAAACCAGTTCAACTTTCCGGGCCGCCGCCGTCGGCGTTGTCCGGGCAGCCACTTGCGGCTTCTGAACCGGAACCACTACTTTTTTCTTTTGCGGATTATTGGTACTCATTGTCTTTGATAGATTTTAGATTACATCTCCTCAATACAGATCGTCCACCCGCATTTTCAGGTATTTGCGCACCACAAAGTAGGTGCTCCATGTGTTGATCAAAATACCCAGCACAATCAGGATGGAAAACAAGAGTGCAAAGCTATAAATATCCTGCAAGCTTTTCAGCTCCGGCAGGTCTTTTTGCGCCCAGAACACCAGCAGCAACAAGACGCCAATGGCGATTATGCCGCTGAGCAGTCCGTGCAGAATGGCGCGCTGCAAATAAGGCCGGCTGATGAACTCCCAGGAGGCGCCCACCAATTGCATGTTTTTGATAATGAACCGGTTGGCATACAAAGCTAATCGCACCGTATTGTGAATCAGCACGATGGCAATCAGGATAAAAAAGAGGCAAACGACCAGCGCAGCATAGGCAAAGCGCCCGACATTACCGGCGATGTTGTCCACAATATTTTCCTGATAAAACACTTCTGCAACACCTGCTTCCTGAAGGATGGCCTTTTGGATGCGATCGAGGCTGTCCGACGCCATGTAGGCCGCTTTTACATTAAAACTCAACATGTCGCGGTAAGGGTTGGGCATATCCAATTTGCTGTAATCTTCCCCGAAAGCCTCTGCCATGGAGCGGGCTGCGTCTTCTTTGCTGATGAGTTGAACCGTACCGGGCTTGACAAAAACGCTTTCTTCGAGGCCCGTTTTTATCGTTGCCACTTGTTCCGGCGACGTTGATTCTTCCAATTCTATCAGTACATTTACCCGTTCTTTGAACGCGGTTACTAAGCGCTGGGCGTAGATCATCACCAATCCGCAAAATCCCAACAGGAACAAAACCAACGACACACTGACAATAGCATAGAGGTAGTTGGGCCTTGTATCCCGGAAAGGGGATTTCTGTGGGGAGGGTGTTTTTTCGGTGTAGTTCGACATGGATTGCTTATGTTGGAGCAAAATTATAATCTTCTGGGGATAAAATGCGTTTCTATGCCTCAAGATATACTTCACGCTGCTTAGTTTTGTCCATGGCCTTTAGCTTAATCACATGATTCGCAGCATTCAGTATGACAAAAAAGGCTTCGCACCTAACGGTTCGAGGTATATTATTCAAAAAAATAGAACTATGAGAATCTTCATTTTGGCAATGCTATTCAACGTAGCATATCACGTGCAGGCTCAACAAATCATTCACTTTCAGAACGCTTCTTTTGAGGGCGAACCACAAGACGCAACGGTACCGGTGGGTTGGTTGCCCTGCGAACCCGGCAGCACGCCCGATATTCTGCCCGGCCAATGGGGCGTTTACCAGGAAGCTGCCGACGGGACGACCTATTTAGGCTTGATTACCCGCGAAGACGGTACCTGGGAGAGTGTCGGTCAACGCATGCAGGAGGCGCTGGAAGCCAATGAATGTTATGCTTTTCAATTCAATCTGGCTTACGCCAAAACGTATGCCGGCTACAACAACCCGGTTAAACTGCGCGTCTGGGGCGGCCAAACCAAGTGCAGCAAAGACCAGTTGTTGTATCAAACCGATTTCATCAAACACATCAACTGGAAAACGTACGAAGTTCGTTTCCGCGCGAAGCAGCCGATCAACTACCTGATCATTGAAGCGTATTATAGCGACAAGGAGTTTTCTCATAAAGGCAATGTGCTGATAGATAAACTGACGCCGTTGAAGAAATGCCCGAGAGTCTGAGTTGGTTATTGGTTACGGGTTATTGGTTATTGGTTACTCGTTGGTAGCTCCGGAATGATTGATGAAACCTTTCTCCTGTTGACCAATAACCACCAGTATCCAGTAACCAATAACCAGTAACCAATAACCAATAACCAGTAACCAATAACCAGTAACTAGTAACCACACCACCGATGCCAACTTACCTCAAACGCGCCCTGAAATACCTGGCGCTATTGTCATTGATTGTCCTGCTGTACGTTGCCGTAGCCATCATTCACGGCACGGCGACTGATTATCAGCCCGAACAGATCATTCCACTGAAAACCACAAAAGCGGCTTCCGTTGCTCCAATTCCGGAAGACAGCATTTTGAGCTTCATTACCTGGAATATCGGGTATGGCGGCTTGGGCGCTGAAAGCAACTTTTCATTCGACCAGGGCAGGATGTTGTTCTCCGGCGGTGCGATGGTTCGGCCATCCAAGGCATTGAGCGATAAAAACCACGAAGGTATTTTCAATTTCATGAAGACCACTGCCGCTGATTTTTTCCTGTTTCAGGAAGTAGACCTGGATGCCAAGCGGAGTTACGGCGTCAATCAGTTTCAGCGAATTTCTGAACTTCTGCCGCAGTATGCTGCAACATTTTCCACCAATTTTCTGGTCAAGCGGGTGCCTTTGCCCATTTTGGAGCCCTGGAATGCCTATGGCCGGGTGCAAAGCGGGTTAGGTTCGTGGAGCCGTTTTCAGCCCGAAGAAGCAACCCGCTACCAGTTGCCCGGCGAATTTGCGTGGCCGACGCGCATTTTCCAGTTGGATCGTTGCGCTGCAGTGTTTCGGTATAAAGTAAAAAACGGGAAAGAGCTTGTCGTCTTCAACATCCACAACTCAGCCCACGACCGCGAAGGCGAACTAAAGCGCCAGGAGATGGCTTTTTTGCGCGAACTGTTCCTGAAAGAATACGAAAAAGGCAACTATGTGGTCGCAGCCGGCGACTGGAATCAGTGTCCGCCGTTTTTCAAATTCGACACCTTCATGCCCGGAAAAACACAGGGCTACCGCCAACTCAACATCGAAGATGGTTTTCTTCCCGCTGACTGGCGCTGGGTATACGACCCGGTGACGCCTTCCAACCGGAAAACTAAATATACGTATCAGCCGGGCGAAACTTTCGTCACGATCATTGACTTTTTCCTGATTTCGCCCAACGTGAAGGCACTTGGGATTAAAACCCTGAATCAGGATTTTAAATATTCGGATCATCAGCCGGTGTGGATGGAAATCTTGCTCGCGCAGTAGTTATTGGTTATTAGGTTATTGGTTATTGGTAGGTTTTAGGTCAGGTCATGTTTTTGCTAAACGATTGAGCTGCAAGTATCTAAATTGGATTAATTATCAATGTTTTATTTATGAACTAAAAGCTATTTGTGATGGTGAAAACTTTCATGGATTTAGAGGTGTACAAAGAATGCAGGATTCTTCGGAAGGAAATTTCTAAATTGACTAAAACACATTTTCCACCAGAAGAAAAACATAGGCTGACCGATCAGATCATTCGCTCTTCACGTGGAATAACGAGTGCGATCTCAGAAGGCTATGGCCGATTTTACTATAAGGAAAACGTTCAATACTGCCGGATTGCCCGGGGCTCCTTAATGGAAACCCTCGACCATTTGATCACAGCATTAGATGAAGGCTATATTTCGGAAGAGATGCTTCAGCAGTTTAATGCCCAAATTGACACTTGTGGTAAGTTATTAAACGGTTACATCAATTATCTGAGAAAAGCCAAACCACCAAAGGATGAAAATAAGCCTTGATTGTTTATTAGTTACTGGTTATCTGTTATTAGTTATTGGTGAGAACAACATCAAGCTTTCGCTTCTTCAATCATTCCATACATTACCAGTAAACCAACCAATAACCAATAACTAATAACCAATAACCACTACTCAACCTCTTCCCGGTGCATCAAAAACGCCTTCAAAAATCCATCCAAATCGCCGTCCAGCACGGAATCCGTTTGGCTGGTTTGGTGGCCGGTGCGGTGGTCTTTCACGCGGCGGTCGTCGAGCACGTAACTGCGGATTTGCGAGCCCCACTCATTTTTCATTTTGCCGGCTTCCACTTTTTCGCGTTCCGCCATTTGCTTTTTCAATTCCAGTTCGTAAAGCTTTGACCGCAACATGCGCATCGCAGTCTCGCGGTTCTGGATCTGGCTGCGTTCCTGCTGGCATTCTACGACTAAGCCACTGGGCAAATGTCGCACGCGCACGGCAGATTCCGTCCGGTTAACGTGCTGCCCACCTGCGCCGCTTGCGCGGAACGTGTCCCATTCCAGGTCAACTGGATTGATGTCTACCTGAATGCGTTCGTCCACCATGGGGTGTACAAATACGGAAGAGAAGGAGGTCATGCGTTTGCCCTGCGAATTGAACGGGCTCACGCGCACCAAGCGGTGTACGCCGTTTTCGCCTTTGAGCCATCCGTAGGCGAAGTCGCCTTCAACTTCAATTTCTACAGATTTAATGCCCGCCATATCGCCATCCTGACGGTTGAGTTCCGTCACTTTGAACCCGCTGCGTTCGGCCCACATGGTGTACATGCGCAGGAGCATTTCCGACCAGTCGCAGCTTTCAGTACCACCGGCGCCGGCGTTGATTTCAAGGATGCACCCGAGTTCGTCTTCGGGGCGGTTGAGGGTGGATCGGAATTCCAGCTCCTCGACGGATTCGAGGGCTTCTTTAAATTTGGCGTCAACTTCAATTTCTGTGGCTTCTCCTTCGCGGAAAAACTCGTACAGCACGTCGAGGTCGTCTACATGGGCAGCAGTAACCTGGTATTGCCGAACCCAGTTTTTGTGCATTTTCATGTCCTTGAGCACCGCTTCGGCAGCTTTCGGATCATTCCAGAAGTTGGGGTCGAGGGATTGTTGTTCTTTTTCTTCAATTTGTATCAATCGTCCCTGGACGTCAAAGATACCTCCCCAGAACACCTAATCGGTCTTTTACATTTTTTAATTGCTCGATGGTCATGATGAATATTTGAGTATTTGAAGAGTTGAGTATTTGAGTATTTGAAGAGTTGAGGATTCGAGTATTTGAAGAGTTGAGTATTTGAGTATTTGAAAGCACGGCTCAAATCCTCAAATACTCAGTTCCTCAAATCCTCAAAAACTACTGCGCTTTCACAACTTCAACATAAAAAATCAGTTCGGCTTTGGGAGGAATCACCGGTGGGCTGCCAGCATCGCCGTAAGCCAGTTGGTAAGGAATAAAGAGGGTGGCTTTTCCGCCTTGTTTCAGCAGGGAAAGACCTTCATCCCAACCCGGAATGACCTGACCAACGCCAAGTGGGAACTCGATGGGTTCGCCGCGTCCGAAAGAACTGTCGAACATTTTGCCATCCGCCA
>JBJXFD010000627.1:0-3122 GCA_046153985.1 Saprospiraceae bacterium | reverse complement strand
GATAGACCAATGATAAATGCGGAGTGATAACACAACGCCGTGCCTCTGGAAAGTTCAGGGAGGGTGGACACAAATGCTTGTTTTGTTCGAGTAAGATTAGCAGGCGCTCTACTTTATCGTCCATTTTCAGCGCTGTATCAAGTGGAAAGTTATCTACAACATGCTGTAAGAGTGCAGCGTAGCTTTCTTTTGCTGTCGGGGACCAATAGATTTGATACATCGGCAGGAACAATTTTATTACTTCCCTAGCAATTGATTGATTTCCTTTCTCACCACTTCATGTGGTATGCGTTCTCCATTATCAAGTTGTTGTAATCCTTTTTGCAAAAGCATTTTTTCTTTTTCCGACAAGCTATCCCACCAATCCTCTTTTTCGCTACCATGCAATAAAATTTCAAAAATGGATTTAACCTGCCGAAGTACCTGTGGGTTGTCCGTTTCCACAACTAAGCGGTGCAATTCATTTTTTAGAATGGCAGAAGACGTTGTATCGGCGCTCATGACTGCTTATTTTTCTACAAATTTAATGAAAATGGTTGTCTTTGCTACCACTGAGTACAAATTGTGGCTACTCCTACCACACGAATTGCTCTTTGCCTCGGGCATGAGCAATCCTGAAAGGATTAAATATGAATAGCCGCCGATGAAATCGGTGGCAGAGAGGAAGGTATAAACCACGAGTAACCGCGAAGCGGTTGAATAAAAGAAAGCTTGGTTATCAACAAGGTAAGTAGCAAATTTCAACCCTTCCAGGGTTATGAGGCGTTAAACATTCCGCTTTATGCCCCGGATTTCATCCGGAGTTATTCACAGTTAACCGCTATCGCGGTTGCCAGCACAGCTTGTGCCTTCTCAAACCCACATTTTCAAAAAAATGACCGCCTTCGGCGGAAAAATTTAAAAGAAAAAAAGAAAAAGGGTAAAAGTGACAAAGGGTGATAATTACCGGGCAAGGCGAAAACCGATATTGAGGCTTCGGCTATCTGCAACGTACCCGTTGCGAAGCGCGACCCGACAGTAGTAGGTATAGTAGTTCCAGGACCCGCCACGAACCACGCGGAGGTTCTGATTCCCGCCAATAATCCAGGCGCTGCTGTCTTCCGGAGCGCCCTTGTAGTTTTCGTGCCACGCATCCTGGCACCACTCAAACACATTCCCACCTATATCATATAAGCCCAGTTTATTTGCTTTTTTTTGCATCACGGTTTGCGTTTTGCCGCCGGAATTATTCTTGTACCAAGCCACTTCATCTATTATATTACTTCCTGAAAATTTATATTGCTTACTCTGGTTGCCACCCCGGGCTGCGTATTCCCATTCCGCTTCGGTTGGTAAACGATAGTGCACTCCTGTTTTTTCATTCAGCTTATTGATGAAAGCCTGCACATCGTCCCAACTTACCGATTCTACCGGGCAGTCGTCACAGCCTTTAAAATGTAGTTCCGGTGGGGCGCTTCCCATGACTGCATGCCATTGAGCTTGTGTAACGGGGTGTTTGCACAAGTGGAAGTCTTTCACAGATACAGGATGTACAGGCCGGGACTTTTCTCCAAGGTCACCGTGTTCGTCGCCCATTTGAAAAGTTCCGCCTTTGATGGGGATCATAAGATCGTGGAAAGGATCGAGGGCGCGGCGTTTGGCTTCCTCATCCCGGCGGTGCTTTTCATCTTCGGCCTTTTGTTGCGCTTCCGTTTCCTTTCTCACCTTTTCATTCCTCCCCGCAATCACCCGAAATACTTCCCTTGCCGCATGTGCATAAGCGTCAACCGCTTCAATCGGGCGTTCGTCTTTCAGCACCACTTGCAGGTGTTGCAACTCCGTGAGGTCCCAAAGGCAGTCTTTCAGGATGACAGCAATGACTTCCGCTTCGCCCTTGCTGCGGCGATCTAAGATTTTGGGCAGTTCCGTTTCGTTGACGTAGTCGCTGTCCAAAAAATCGGCGGTGACTAAGAGCACAAAGATGTGGGCTGTATGAAGTTCGTCCTTCAGGCGTTCATCCCAGGGTTCGCCGGGCATGATTTCGCCGTCGTAAAAAATCTCACAATGCTGCTGCCGCTTCATCACGTTGAGGTGCGTGCGCAGTTTTTGGAGGAGGGGTTTGTCCTCCCGGGCGTAAGCGATGAAGATTTTTGGCAGTTGGTCCATCGAGTATTTTGAAAAGGCATTATTTTATTGCCATTCTGAATTGCAAATATAGGAAAACCGGTGGATGGTAGACGGCCCGTCCACCGTCCACCGTCTACCGTCAACCGTTTCTTCAATAAGTGCCCGTCATATCCTCATCCACACAAATAATAAAATCCGCAATGCCTTTGTTTTCTGGCAACAGCGAGCGGACATCTGCCTGAGAAACCGTAGAGATGGTGGCGTAGCGCAGATTCGGTTGCTGGCGGCGCAAATACCAGAGGATGCCCTCGTAGTTATCAGAATGAAAAGCGCCGTTGTAGTGGATAAACAAGGCGCCGGGGCGGTATGCCTTCAGGAGGAAATGCGCCATCGTGGCGTCTTTCATGGCCTGGGCTTTGACCATGTTGGGGCTGCCATGATCGCCCATCATCTCCACCATTTTTTTGTAGCCGGGCAGTTCCGGGTCGAAAGCAATGGGCAGGGGCGCAATCCAGGATTTGGCTTCGGCGGAAAGCGTATCTAAGACTTCAAAGCCGCCTTTGGCTATCGCAGAGGCGTATCGCCGGGGAATATTGGTGCCGATGAACGGCAGGTTATTGTTTTTTGCAAAATTGACCAACGGGGCATAATCGGTGTCGTAGTTCTTCCAAAGGCGTGCTTGTTCCGCCAATTGTTTGTCGTCAATTTCCCCTTTCAGGTAACGCTCCAGGGCTTCCTGGTTGTCGCGTTCAAACATTTCAGCGCCGAGAATCAGGTCGCGGGTTTGTTTGCAGTCGCGGGTCACTTCCAATTGCAACCAGTGTGAAATCGGGTTGTTGTGGTATTCGCCAAACAACGCCACGTCTTTGCCGACCAGCGTTTTGATCATTTTTTTGTAGCTGACCTTTTTGCCTTTGGCGTCGTAGAGGACGTAGGCGGGTTTGTCTTGCGCGGAAGCTGTGGTTACAAACAGGATAGATAAGAAAAGAAGAGGTAGGTATTTCATGAAAATTAGT
>JBJXFD010000626.1:0-19000 GCA_046153985.1 Saprospiraceae bacterium | reverse complement strand
AATTTTTTGTCTTCCACATTTTTGTTGAGGAAGTCATTCAGGCTTTCGAGGTCAACATTTGTAATGATTTCCCCGAATTCATTCACCCGGATATCGAAACTTTCCAACGAAGCTTCGTCCTCATTTTTTTCGTCGTTTCGTTTTTTAGCCATGTTCAGATCGCTTGGTCAAAATGATCAAATGCATGTTGCAGGCGTGCCACAGCCGCAGTTTTGCCCAGCAGCGCCATCATATCAAAAACAGCCGGGCCTTTCATGGTGCCAGCTAACGCAATGCGCAGTGCAGGCAGTACATCGCCCGGTTTCAGTTCATTTTGCGCCATAAACTCATCGGTTGCCGCTTTGAGATTTTCCGCATCAAAGGTCGAAATGTCAGAAAACACTTTCAACAATTGGTCAAAAACTGGTCGCTGTTCCTTTTTCCATTTTTTGGCAATGCCCGACAAGTCGTGGTTGCGCACTTCCTCGAAAAAGTAGTACCCATTTTCCCAAAACTCCGGCAACACCGTCACGCGCTCTTTCATCAGGCCGCAAAAAGCTTCCAGAAAAGCAGCTTCGGGATGATGGCCGTGCGCCTCTACGATGGGACGCACCATTGTCGCTAAAGTTTCGTCGCTGGTGGCCATAATGTATTGCTGGTTGAACCACTTCGCCTTGTCGAAGTCGAACCGCGCACCTGATTTACTGATCTTCTCAATTGAAAAAGCGCTGCTTAGCTCCGCCATGGAAAAAATTTCCTGCTCTGTGCCCGGGCTCCATCCCAATAAGGCCAAAAAATTGACTACGGCGTCGGGCAGAAAGCCGTATTCGCGGAAGCCAACGACCGTATCTTCGGGTTTATCGCTTTTCCAGGAAAGTGGGAACACCGGAATCCCCAACTTGGCGCCGTCGCGTTTGCTGAGTTTACCGGAGCCGACGGGTTTCATGATCAGGGGCAGGTGTGCAAACTGAGGCATGGTAGCTTCCCAGTTCAGTGCGCGGTACAGTAGAACATGGTGGGCCGTACTCGGCAGCCATTCTTCGCCCCGGATGACGTGCGTGATTTTCATCAGGTGGTCGTCCACAATGTTGGCCAGGTGGTAGGTCGGCATGCCGTCCGATTTCAGCAACACCTTATCGTCCAGCTCACTCGTTTGAAAATTCACTTCCCCCCGAATGAGGTCCTGGATATGAATGGTCTCATTTTCTTCCACTTTCAGGCGAATGACCCAGGGTTCTCCGGCTGCAATTTTCTCATCAACTGCTGCTTTACTCAACGTGAGGCCGTTGCTCAGCGACATCCGCACCGCTGCGCCGTATTTAAAATTGGGATCTGCCTGGCGTTGTGCATCAAGCGCCTCGGGCGTGTCGAACGCGTAATAAGCCACCCCTTTTTCGATCATTTCGAGCGCGTAACGCCGGTAAATGTCTTTGCGCTCTGATTGGCGGTAAGGGCCGTATTCCCCGCCAAAGCCAGGGCCTTCATCCGGAATCATACCGCACCATTGCAGGGCTTCTGCAATGTAGGCTTCGGCGCCGGGAACGTAGCGCCCCTGGTCCGTGTCTTCTATCCGGAGGATAAAAGTACCCCCTTGCTGCTTGGCCAACAGGTAATTGTACAGCGCCGTTCGAATGCCTCCGATGTGCAGGACACCGGTTGGGCTTGGCGCAAAACGAACCCGGATATTTTTTGCAGGGGCCGTTGTATTGGAAGGATCGGTCATCAGACTTTTTTCAATTGATTATCAAATTTTTCTGCAAAAGCAGCAAATTGCCCTGCCCAAACGTTCTCCCCAAAAGCACAAAACAAGGCCAACTCACCACGACCAAGCTCCCTTTCGCAGCACTATAAGTCTCCTTATTGTATTTCTGACAGATGTAAAACATCCTGCGGGCAGCCGTTTTTGGATTTTTTGCACAGGCGGCTGCAAAGTTAATGATTTTGAGCAAGAGTAGTTCGATCCCCAAAACACAATACGCCCATGATTTTTTCCATGAACATAAATTAAACGGTTATGTACCTTGTCAAAACGCCTAATTTCATCCGGAACCTGTTTCCCAACTTCGTCTGGAACGTGCCGACGCAGGAAAAAACCATTTTCCTGACCTTCGACGATGGTCCCATCCCCGAAGTCACGCCCTGGGTGCTGTCGCAACTCGAACAATACCGCGCCCACGCCACCTTTTTTTGTGTGGGCGACAACATCCGCAAGCACTATCCGGTCTTCGAGCAGGTGAAAGCAGCGGGCCATGCGTTGGGCAGCCACACGTTCAACCACCTGAGCGGCTGGGCCAGCGACAATATTCCGTACTTTCACAATGTGCGGCATTGCGCCCGCCAAACGGGATCCACGCTTTTCCGTCCGCCTTACGGGCGACTGAAGCCGAGCCAGGCGCAGTTTTTACAGCGCCACTACCAGATTGTGATGTGGGATATTCTGAGCGGCGATTTTGACCCGGCCATCACGCCGGAGCAATGCCTGACCAATGTGACCGAACACGCGGTACCTGGCTCCATCATCGTTTTTCACGACAGCCTCAAAGCCAGGGAGAATTTGATGTATACCCTGCCCCGGGTGTTGGAGCATTTTGCCGGCTTAGGGTATGCTTTTGAGAAGTTGGATGAATTGACGCTGGCTGTGGGGCATGGGTTGAGGAAGACAGCGTAGTATAGATAATGTTTGTTTTTCGCTTTATATGGTTTATGGAAGCCGCTGCCCTGGAAGGGTGGCGGCTTTTTTGGAACCGGATGGTATTTCTAAAGTTAAAGGCTTTTAGTGTAGCCACTTCCCTCTTGATTAACTAAAAAGCGCTCCTAAAGACAGGCCTCCCAATTCTTTGAGCGCAACCTCCTTTTCTCGTTTCAAACTACGTACTTTTGTTGCAAATGTCTTTATTTTCAGATTAGAAAAATTACTATCAGTCCAATAATTCAATTTTTGTTCTAAAAGAGAAGTTAGTTCTTTTATTTCCAAGAGCATTCTACCATACAATTCCACCATAATGTCATTGGCTCTTTCATTTTCAAGGCTCGCATTCATCAATGCTTCAAGATACTCGATGAGCCTTTTTTCATAATATCGCCCTTCACCACCTTGTCCAAAATCAGGAAAGGATTGGACTACATCCGCAAATAAAGCAATAAAAGAGTCTAAAGAATCTCCTCCTGCGGAAATGTCCAATACTACTTTGTGCCAATTCTCCCATTCAGTGTTTGAATCATTACGATGAGATATAGAATAATTAAGTTGATCTAATATTCCAGGTTTATTCAAAAGCATTTTGACTGTGATTAGCTTTACGCTTTTTTTATCTTTTTGCCACCACTTGTGCAATTCTTTAAATACAGAAGGGCAACCTAAATTTAGGCAGAGCCCTGAGATCGTTGAAATAATTCTCGCGATAGTTGTATAATGGTTTATAAACTCTTTTTCCTTCTCTTCTATTTCTTCTTTTAATAATTCATTTTTCACAGTTGCGTTTATTAAATCAACAAATTCGTGAAAATATAAGCTTGGATGTAAATGCTGTTTGTTTACTTTACTAGCTTCCCAAGCTTGATTGCCTTCGAGTTTTTGCTTTTCTTCATAAGCTGGAGATATTTTTTTTTCAACAATGTTTCCTAATGCATCAATAGCCTTTGGAAGTTCATAAAGCCCTATTCTGCTATAAGCAGATATTGCACACCATAATTGGTTGAAATTATTGCTTTCGCCAAGGTTTGAAATATATTTTTGACAAAAATTAATATAGTCGTTTTGATTACTTGCTAATACACCTTCTAAAAAATAACCTACCAAAATTCTTTCTTGACTATTCATACTATTACTCCACTTGTACATTAATTGCTTGGTTAGGGAAGTATCCACAATACCTATCCTGCCCAATATTCTGGCAGCTTGGTAAGGCAATTTATTGGATTCAAACAACCCTAGTAAAAAAGGAATAATTTGTATTAAGTTAATAGTTAGGTCATTAAAAAGAATACTCCAGATTTCTTCCGAATAATTATCCTCTTTAAAACCTAACCTAAATTCATTGCCGCCTACATCTCTGTTTTTGATGGTGCGATTCTGTTTTATTAATTCGACTTCGGGGTATAAACCAGGCCACTCACTTGATTTGTTTTTTGATAAAAATTGTCTTTTTTGAAAAGCTTCTAACTCGCCTCTAAATAGTTCAAATTCAAACAATGAAATGCCACTTCTGACTACATTGGGAAAGTTGTGTAATAATGTTATGGAAAACACAAAATTCCAGCTTTGCAGGTGTTTTCCTACGATTTCAATGAGCCAATAGCTTAAATCGTTGGTTTTAAGCACTAAATGCTTTAAGTGTTCGTAGGTAGGTAAAACATTATTAATCAAAAATTCTTCATTCATTTGAGCTACAAAAGAATCTACTTTGTCAATTTGTCGCAAACTCATAGCAAAAGAATCTAACCAATCTGCTGGAAAGTTTGTAATAAAATCTTGTTGAGGTTCGCCTATAGTTCCAATTAATTCATTTAAACTATTTTGTAAATAACCTTGCAAATCTTTTTCAGAAAGCGAAGGCATTTGTAGTGTATAATGGCATTTCAAAATTTCTGCATGGGGTTTAACTGCTATAAAATCCAGAATTATTATGAAATAAGTATTCCGTTTCTTTAGGTGCTCGATTAAAGGAATGTCAAGCCCACGATTTCCTGATCTTTCTATTTTGTCAATAAAATCGACTATGTCAATGTTTTCCCTTTTTGTTGCTGATTTAAAGATAATTGCTGTATTTTTAAGCGACTCAAAGTCTTCTATTAGATTGATTCGTTCATACTTATTCAATGCCTCGCAAATATAGTGAGCCTTTAATAAACTTAATTCACAGGCAAGTCGAATCGCTGTTTGACGCGCACCTCCTGTTTCATTATCAATTAGAAATAAAATATTATGCTCTTTTAATGCTCTCAATGCGCCCTGAATCAGATCTTTTTTTGCCAGAGAAGCTGTCTTTCTGCTTGTGCTAAGTAATTCGTCTAACGACAATAGTTTCAGGCTTTGTATAGAAAATCGACTGAATATTCCAGCCTCTATTTCTTCTAATTTTTCTTGTTGTATACTTTGATTTATATTTGTAATAATATTTTGAGTTAAACTTCCTATGCTTTCGGCAGTAATGCTTTGCCCTTCGTTCTTTTCGATTTTATTAGCTGGGTTATTGGTAGTATCCTTTTTTAAAGAATCAATATTGGTGCGCTGATCTTCAGTAGAAGAATCCACTCCGGCCTTGTTATCAACTTCTTCAGATGAAGTATTTATCCTTCCATCGCTCATAGTATATTGTTGTTTTTTATATTGTCATTTAAATCTTTCAATTTGATAAACATAAAATCTCGAAGGTCCTTAGGTAATTGAAACTGCTCCAACCGGCTGATGTAATTCTGTCGTTGTTCTGTTGTTTCATCTCCAAGTACTGACCCTGCTAAATGAAATAACGCTGATAACAGTGTTCGTTGTTCCGATTTATCAAGATTTGCTTGCTTAATCGCTACAATTATTTCATAAAGGCCAGTAATCAAATTATTTTCCTCCCCGCTTGGTAAATACCCACTTGTTGCACTAGTTCCTACACCTAATGCCCCCCCTGTTGTTGACGGGTTGCCAAGCTGACGTTGTATTTCCATCACTTCTTTCAAATCACGCATGGCATCCTTTACAGAATGGCTACCCTGAGCGATGTTGTTACCGACTTGATCAATATAATTTCCGGCAGTATTATAAGTCCTATCTTTTAACTTTTGTATACGCTCCAATTCCCTTAACTCGTTATCGTTTAACTTGCTCTGAACCTTTAGTCCTTGTTCTTTTTCGTCAATTCTTATATCTTTCTCAATCTCTGCTATTTTTATGTTTTCATCCATGCGTAAATTATCCACCACAACCTTGTCTCTCTTATGTGATTCATGAATATCTACCTCAAAATCAATTTCGTTGATAATAAGACCATATTCCTTAGCTTGATCGTTAATTGCATCAAACATAGCAGTCGCCTCACCTCGCCTTACAGATACCATGTCTTCTAACGCTTGCTTCTTAAGGCGTTGAAGTTGAGTAATGTCAGTTAACTTATTCCATTCGGTATTGCGCAGATAACCATAAATAAGACGGCTCGCTTCTTCTTTTATTAGGAGAACAGGGTCTCTATCCAGTTTTTTGATTAATATTATTTGATCTTCACTAAAGCGGCTCGCCTTAAAATTAAAGGATATATCAACAAAGAAACTATGTACTCCATCAGCATGCACTCCTATTTTCCTAAATGTCAATACATGCTTCGAATCATTGCTTACTGCAAAAACTTCTATCGACTTTTTTTTTGCTAATGGATTCCACCCCTTCTTTTCTCTTTTACTACCTTCTGATATTACTTCGTATTTTTTATCTTCAAGTACCACTAAATCATAACCTCGAATGTGATCCAAAGATTCACCACATTTTCTAACAATACCATTTTCTATTGTGAGATTATTCATATAAATTACTTTTAGTCGAGTTAAAAAAAAGTAAAAGCGAAGTTTTTGTTCTTACAAAAGCTGTAACCACGAGTAGGACAAAGTACTTGTCATGTAACTTCTATAGTACTGGCAAACATCTTTGTTTGATGCAGTAGTAGGCAGTTTATACCACCCTCCCATCCTTGTTTTTTGATCGCTCCTATGAGCTTTCCGGAAAGTTTTTCGTCAATGATTGGCACATCTTTAATTATTGTATGAAACAATATCCTGCTCTTAAGGTGAAACTCCAGATCATCCGTAAGTCGTCGGACGAGTTTTATTTGTCTTTTCTCAATACATTGTTCTAACAGGACATTTACTTTGCCTGCTACTTCCAATTGAGGTTGATTTGGACAAAAATATGTCCATTCCAGCGTTTCACGACAAATATTCTCCAATCTGCCAAGACGAGTTTTTTGTTCATCTTCTCCTTCTTTTTCAAGCATAGTACTACCATCAAGCTCCTGAATATCTGTAATGCAAGAATTGACAATAGCCTTGGCTTCTAACAACTTACCTGCTTCAATTAGCATATCAGCATCTTTAATTGACTTGTCTAGTAGAACAACAGATGGCATTTTTTGTACCCATAGAGAATTTAAGTTCATTTCAAGTAACTTAAAATGCTCGCGAGCCTGGTTTAATAACTTGAGTACTTCAATCAGCTTATTGATTTTTTTTCGTAATGCTTTAGCTTTGGCTACAAACTGGATTGCATCTTCAAACCCCTGCCTTTTATTTTGTTCAATTGCCTTTTTAGATTTTATGATAGCATTCTGGTATTCGATATAACTCTCCCAGTCGTATCTTCGAAGCTCTGTTTGAAATAATTGCATTTCGATTATGAATGCAGCGGACTTTTCCAAAATGCCCTCGAAGCCACGACGTACATCATCAGGAGTTACTAAGCCGACGCGCATTTTTCTAAGTAAATTCTTCATTAAATTTATTTTTTCCATCACTTATTTTTTTCTTGAATCTTCTGAAAAATATACTTTTATTTCTATTCTCCTGTTTTTCTTTATATCCATTGTACTCACTGGGTTGAACTGCCCAAAGCCGTTTGCAGAAAATAAACTTGGCTTTCTGTTTTGGCTAATAAAAAAATCAACAACCTCTATTGCCCTGGCGGAAGAGAGCTCCCAATTGTTTTTAGGGTATTCAGTTCTATGAAGCTTTGAAACATCTGTATGGCCTTCAACTTGTATTTTAGATATTTTCGAATCTTTTTCTCCTTTTACGGGGATTAAACTTGATAAAGCACCCAAAATATTTTTACCCGTATTTTTAAGTACATATTCTCCTTTGTCAAATAAAATTAGATCTGAAAAAGTGATTTTTAAGTAATCAAATTTTGGCTCTAATGAAACTTGTTGATTGTTAATTTGAATTTTTAATTTTTCATTTAATTCAATCAAAAAAGCCCCTCTCTTTTGATTAATCTGAAGACGTTCAAACGCTTCAGGGCTTAGTATGGTGCTCTGGACAATATATATAATAAAAACAGAAGAAAGCATGTCAATCATTAGAGGCCAGACTGAAAATTCATGAATATTGTTTTTGTTTTTCATGCTTTTTTATTTTTATCCAAAAACCTGGATGCCCAAAAAAGAAGCAATTATTAATAAAAGGGTAGCAATGGCAATCAAAAACACCTTTGTATCTGGAATCCATTTAGATTCTTGTAAAATGCCATTTAAGCTAAGAACATATTTTTTGTGATGCTCGGTTAGTCCTCGAAAATCTTCTAACAGTTGTTTGTTCTGGTATTTATCAATCATTACTTTCATAGAAGCATTAACAGTGCTAATTTCCCTTACTATACCTTGCATATCAGCAGTTTCCCCAGCAGTCAATATACTCCGTAAGGTATCTTCAATGCGATCAAATTTTGAATAGAGCCCGTTTAGTTCACCAATGGAGGCATTATTGTTTTCAATTGTTTGATTTAAATTATTAAAGGTATCTTCTAATTGATCTCCTACAGTTTCCAGCATCGTTTTTTCTTCCAGTTCCGGGAAAGTGCTTGGCAATAGATCCTGAACAGTAAATTGTTCTAATTGGTCAAAAAACGTAGCTTTCTTTTGCTCCAAATAAAAATTAAATATTGAAACAATAACTGTACATATCAAGCCTGCCAATGTAGTTGAAAACGCTGTTTTTACTTGTGCGAGAGTGTTTTGAATTGTATTTACATCCCCCCCCTTTTCAAGTTGATCTGAGATATCTCCAACCATATAAGTTAACCCAATAAAAGTACCTAAGAGCCCTAAGAGTACGGCAAGATTCATTACATATTTTAAGTAATTTGCCGTCCAATCTTTACTTTCTTTTAATTCAGCTAAATTTTGTAAAACTCCCACATTTAGTCTGCTGCGGGTTATTTGATTTTCTCTGAGCGTAGTAAGCCGGTCATAAATAATAGCATTAGGATTTACTCCTTCTTGTAATTCGTCAATAGGGGCTAAATGAAATGCTTCCAAGTCTTCGTCTTCGAGATGATTATGGCTTTGAACTTGGTTTTGTCGATGCTTCCAGGCTGCCAGGTTTTTTCTAACCAGATTGAGACTAATTTCTTCGCCACGGAACCGTATAAAATGTCGCCAAAATAAATAGACAGAGGTGGCTAATAAGATAAAAATTATAATGATTATTATTATCCCACTGGCAGAGTTATTTCCAAACATTAGCTGCCAGAATGACACATCAAGGAAAAGAGGGTTGTTAATATAACACATAATGTTTTGTTTGTTATAATAGTGACTGATTCCATTGCTGGAATAAATGAACTAGATGCAGTAAAGAAGAAAAACTATCACTCGGTTTTATCTGCCGGTTAATGCTTGTTATTATCTTTCCTATTTGCTTTCCTATTTCATGTCTGTCATTTGATGTAGAAAGCGCTAAAGTCTTTAGTCCAGATAGATTATTAATTAGCAACTCCATAGAGTTTTCTGCTATACTCGCACCACATTTTTCGAGATATTCTATGTTCTGGTTAATAATCCCGGAAAGCAGCTCCTCAAATAAATAACGTGCATTTACTTGTCCTTTTGAAAAAGCCAACTCAATATTATGAATATCAGATAAAAAGTTAGAAATATAAAATTGGATATGAGGGTCGTTTTTCAAAACATTAAGCAAGGATAAATAATATTGTTCGTAAAGAGGCTGCTCAGATTTGTGGATATAGGAGATTTCTTTTGGATTTGACGGCTGGTATTGAACGGAGGCATTCATTTCTTTAGCCATGATGAATTGTCCGTGATTTATTATATTGTTTTTTGTAACATACTTAGGAGATTCAATATTGATATTATCTCCAACATGGACATTGCTCCCCTCCTTAATGATTGGATTTACTAAAACATTGTTACTTGATTCAACATTCACTCCTCCAGTTTTAGCATTATTGCTATCTGGCTCAGGAAGATTAACCTCTTCATGCTTTTGTTCAGGATGATCGTCCATATTGGAATAAATTTAAGTTTAAGAACCTTGGTTTTGAATGGTGGGCCTCATGTTTTTGGCTTTTGGCCCTTATACCCTAATTTTTGTATTCAAAACAAGTTGCCTTTTTTGTTTAGTTGTATCATCTTGCTCTAAAGGATTAATTCCTTCCTGCTTTTCCTCTAAATGCTCGCTCATATCAAAAACAATTTTTGCTATAAAGCCTACTTATTCTTAATGTCACCAAAATGGACATTACTACCTGAAGAAATAGTACCTCCAATCATGACGTTTTTGCTATCTTTAACATGAATGGTTCCAGAATTATTAAACCCAGACGGGTGCTCTTTCTGGATTTTTTCAATCAGCCCTTCCAATTCTCGTTGCAAACTTTCTTTCCCCTCCAACTCATCCGCCAACTTCATCCGCACCGCCCCCTGCCGATCAACATTCTCTGGATCTTTCGCCAATTTCTCTACTTCCGTAATAAAAAGTGGCTTCACTTTCCCCCAAAGCACCCGAATTTCATTATTCGTAGCATTGGCAAAATCGCTGCCAATTTCTTTGAGTGCCGCCGGAAACAGCAACCCGTACACTTCTTTTACGATTGTTTTGACATCCATATCAAGTGTTATAAATGATGAAGTATCCAATTCGGAAAGCAACTCAAAAACAAACCCCGCCATGTGCTCCGCCGCCCGTTCCCGGGAGCCATCCTTGTCGGTCTGCGCTTTTCCTTCCAACAAGTCGGAAATGCCGCGGATATTCATAAACCGAATACCGGGGTGGTGTTGCATCGCATGGCCAAAACCATTGGATTCCATTTCCAGCGCCGTGGTGTCATTATAGGAATGCTTCAACAAGTTGGCAATGACACCATCGCCTGCTGCAATGACTTTATCTCCTGAGGCAATTGGGCCAAAAATTACTTTTGCCTTGGTGGCATCGCCTTTAACCCTTTTTTTCCAATCGCCCCTCCTTGCAACAGCCTCAGCAATGGAAACTAAATCTTTGCTGTATAAACCTGCTGCCGGCCGGACCATAAATCCTTCGTTTGTCTCTTTTCCCGACTCATACCCATAAAACTTCGTCCCCACAGCTATATCTCCGATCTCTACATCTTTCACTCCGCCGGCGATGCCTGCCAGGATAATCACCATCGGCTCGAAATTTCGGATTGCTTTTTCTGCCGCTAGCGCAACCGTTGTATTTCCTGGGCCGGTTAGCTGCAAGGCAATATTGATGGGGCCATGCTTGCTCTTTACCTCTCCAACCACATAGTGACTTTTTCCTACTTCCTTTTCTGCATAGGACGTCAAATGCCCCAAAATGGCATGTTGCTCAACTGGAATTGGTGTAAGAATTACTACGTTCATTGTTTACAGGTGTAAAAAAATCAATAAATAACCCTGCCATCAAAATCACAAATCCATTCACCCCGGCAATATATTTTGAAGGGGTTTTAGAGAACGATAAAAAACAGGAAGTCAATTTTTTCAAACGGACTTCCTGTTTCAATTTTAATCCCTATTTTTTCTTCTATGTAACTGCTCTCTTCTGTAACTCTGCTAAACTTCATAACCTTAGTTTTCGCCTATCTATTCCCTATTTTTTTCTTATCCCCTCCACTGTCTGTCCCTGCGTGTTCTGTTCGGGAACCCACCCGCTTCAAAATGCTCCAGACGGTACGTTCTGAAAGGTGGAACCGGTGTGCCAACATACCAACCACCTGCGTTTTTTGAAAAATTGCTTCACTGTGTAGTTGCTCGTACTCTTTTATAATCGTGTATCTTTGCAGTTGTCCGGCTGAGATCAATTCGTGGTCAATCAGGTACGTGATCAATCCAGCTTTTGTGTTTTTAAAACAATGGCGCTCGCAATAAGCCTCAAAGTTTTTGTACACATGCTCCTGAAACCGGTCTAAGAGATGTTTGCGCGTTTCTTGCATAGTTGCTATTTATACTAGTGCCTAATTATTCTTGTCTTGTATAAATCTTCCCCAAAGATCAATTTGCTGGACCGCATCCCAAATTATTTTTTCCTCCCCATTTCCTGATGTTTTGTACTTTTACCTGAGCGCATAGTGTTGCAGTAATGATCTGTAAAAGACTGTGGTTTCTTTTTTATTATGATTTTATAAATTTATTATAAATTGATAATAAGTCTTTTAAATCATTAATCTTTTCATTGGCTGATAAATGCATCACCAATTCTAAATCACGTTCCTTTCATTAAAAAGCAAAAAATTTCCCTGTAAAAAACAGCATTTCTATGAAAAGCAACAAGTTTTTATCCATTCTGAAGAAGTTGGAGCCTGAAGAAATAGACGAATTCAGTGAATTTTTGCAGCAGTACCATAAGAAGGACAAAATTGCTCTGCGCGTTTTTCAATATGTATACTTGTTTCGACCGACCTTTGACTCCGACAAATTTACTATAGACTTTATTTATCGTAAAGTTTACAAAGAACAGCTTCCCGAAACTACCGATGAAATAAGGCGGAAAAAGGTTAAGAAATTGTTGAACAAATTTTCCGAACTATCGCACTGGCTGGAAGACTTTTTGTGGTATCAGAAAATTAGTTCTCCTTCTTTGGAAAGAGACCTGCTCTTCTCAACGATCCTGATGGAACGAAAAATGTATCGGGAGTTATCCCAGCACCATTCTTCATTAAAAAAAAGTTTAAAAGGCAGCCTTCCCGGAGATGTACCTGGCTATTTAAAACAAGTAATAGCCAGCTATCTCATGGACTATCAGTTTTTAGAATCCGTTCAAGGGCCTGATCCAGATGTCCTTCCTGATTTTATTGAACACTTAGACAGCTTTTATGCCGTTACCCGACTGAAACTTGCCTGCGCGATGGCAACGCGAATGCTCATAAAGCCTGAGGACAACAACAAATTTGAACCTGCATTCCCATTGAGCAGCCTGATGGCTTTATTGCCACCCGGCCATATCCAAAACAATCCCTTAATTGCCATATATGCTAATTTATTTAGGCTAATAACCAATAAAAGCAAAAAAAATTACGAAAAGGTGGAAGCCTTGTTTAAAGAAAATCTCAACAGCATTGCTCCGAGGGAGCAGCACGACATCCTTGTTCTTCTTCAGAATTACACAGCCAGCCAAATCCGGCTTGGAAAAAAGAGGTATTTAGAGATTGCACACGACCTAAATGTCTTTGGCATCGAACAGGGTTGTTTTACAAGAGACGGTAACATCACAGCCACTAATTATACGAATATTATCAATACCGCTTGTACGGCAAACGCGTTGGATTGGGCTTGGGATTTTGCCAAGGAATGTAGTCCCCGACTTCCCCTCGCTATCCGTAAAAATGTGACAAAACTGGGGGAAGCCATAATTTTATTTGAAAAAGAGGATTACACAGGGGTGCTTTCCACGTTGCCAGGTGAAAGTTTTTCAGATACCCATTGCGAAATCCGATCCAGATCTATGTACCTGAGAAGTGCCTGGGAATTAAAGAAGTACCTTTCCGACTACGACTTTGTGTTAAATTATTGCCTTGCATTTGAACAGTATCTCGTCAATCGCGATAAAAAGAGCAAAGCTGATATTGTAACAGCCTCTCTGAATTTTGTAAGGATATTTAAAAAAATGATCACCGGACACAAAAGCAAAGCCGAATTGATCGCAGAAATTCAAAGCCATGAACTTTTGTATTTCAGAAAGTGGCTGCTTGGAAAAAACCATGTTTAAGGGTTGTTTGGATTTCAGTGTTAAGCTGGTGGCCACCCATCTACGACGACGCTGATGAGTGGCCACTAAACAAAAAGGAGCTTATTCCATGATCAAATCCGATATTATAATGCAGGAAGATGGCTCACTCCCATGTATGGCAGCGAAATAGAACTCATAATTCCCGGCGGGCAGCGACATAAATCCAATAAACTCATTCGCCGTGAAAAAATCCTGGCTCTGATAACTGCTGTTACGCTCGATGTACCAGATTTTGTACTGATCGGGAGCGCCCACACCGTCCCAGGAAAAAGAAACATAATTTGAGCCCTGGCTGGTGATTTGAAGATTGGTTGGCGCAGATCCTGTGCACTGATCTTCCAAAACCAGGGGCAAAGAAGGTAAAGAGTGGCTTGCCGTTGCAGAGGCCAGTAAAGCAAAAAGCAAAAGGGTTTTAAAAAGGCCCTGCCTTGCTCCATTGCGTACGTTTTTCATAGAAATGCATGTTTAAAAAGTGGAATAATGCGAGGACAGGAATCGGTATGTTTTTTCACGACTTTTCCGTACCTGTCATCGTGTTTGACAGGTCAAAGATAAGGGCACAGCGGAATAGAAGTCAATGCAAATAATTGATTTATAATTGTTTATGTAAATTTACGTAAATTTACAAACCGCTGGAATGGGTAAGAATCAAATTAGAAGGCCGTGCTGGACTTAGGCTGACGAGCGTTTTAGGCGAGCTTTTCAGAGCTTTCCAATACCGGTTGTAGTCGTTACCCTTGGTTAGGGTGGCGGCTTTTTTTGTACTTTCGCGTACTAAAGCCCAGACGTCAATTAGACAGCCTACAATAAAAAATCAACTTATGAAACCATTGCGCTCTCTTTACATCCTGTTTTTTGCTTTCTATTGTTCGCTCAATGCACAATCCCAGGAGGAAAACCTTCAGATGCCTCCTGCGCAAGCACAAGAGATGCTGCAATATTGTGGCCATGACCTGGAGCACCCGGCATTTGATACAAAAAAAATACAAGCCCTTGAACAGGCTTACTACCAGGCCATGCAAACTCCGAGGACAAAAACGGTTGTTACCTATACATTGCCGGTCGTCGTCCATATTATTTATGAAAATGGTTTTGAAAACATATCGGATGATAAGGTGCGCAAGGCGATAGAGCACCTCAACCAGGCATTTGCCAATACAGGCTATTATGATCCAATTACCGGAGTGAGTACCCCCTTTCAATTTTGTCTGGCAAACCAAGACCCCGATGGAAATGCGACAACTGGCATTAACCGCGTGGTATCCGGTCTTTCAAACGTAATGATGGAGACTGAAGATTTGGCCCTCAAAAACCTCATTCGCTGGGATCCCACTCAATACATCAACATCTGGGTAGTCAGCGAAATATGCAGTGTCAGTATTGGATGCGCCGTAGCTGGCTATGCTTTTTTTCCGGATCAGCACGGATCGGACTACGACGGGGTGGTGATGGAAGCCCGATGGATGGGAAATAGGGAGGCAGATGCCGTAGTGCTGGTGCATGAAATCGGTCATTATCTGGGGTTGAGGCATACTTTTCAAGGAGGGTGTTCCAATAATGATTGCCTGACGGACGGGGATGGGGTTTGTGATACGCGCCCCGACCAAACTACAGCGCCGACGCCCTGCGACGGAATGATCAATAGCTGTTCGACGGATGTGAATCCCGCCGACCCGAACAACCCTTTTACCAGCGATGGAGGCGAGCACTTCTGGAATTACATGGACTATGGCGATCTGGATTGCTATACCGAATTCACGCAGGGGCAATCGGATCGGATGGAATTCTTTTTGAATGAAGTGCGGTTTAGTTTACTCAACTCCGAAGTTTGTACGGATCCGTGTCCAAATCCAATCGTCGCTTTATTTGAGCCCAGTGCCTCCCACATCAACATTGGAGAAGGGGTGACTTTTTCCAATTTTAGCCAAAATGCTGCGGATTATGCCTGGTACATAGAAGGTATGCTCTTTTCAACTGCTGAAAATCCAGGCTATGTTTTTTCGGAAGCTGGTTTATATGACATTAAATTGGTCGTTTCCGGAAACCACCCCCTTTGCATTGCCCGGCAATTCAGCGTCACCATTACCGTTTCCTGTCCGGTCTCCGGAACCATTGCGGCAAGCGACACCGATATCCTTCCCGGTGAAACGATCAACTTTGCCAATGTGACGCATCATGCTGAAACTTTTGCCTGGTATGTCAACGGGGAGTTAGCGGGAAATGGCCAAACGCTGGATTACACCTTTGAAGAAGGCGGGTATTTTGAAGTGTATTTAATCAGTGCCAATGATCTTTGTACCCATCGTTCCAATTCTATTTTGATAGGGGTGGGGATAGGCACGACTTGCCTGCTTTCCAACGGGGGATTGGGGCATACCATTTATGAAGATTTAGATAGATTATATGAAGCTGACTTTGCCAAAGATGGTGGCTATATCATCATAGGACGCAATTCGATATTGAAAAAATACGCCAATCTACAGGACGAATGGGCAACAACTTTTGAATTGCAAGTGCCAGGAGAATTTTCTTTTAACCATGTGACCGTTCCACAACATAGTGATGGGTATCTTCTTTCCGGTCGTTTCATAAATCATAATTCACCAGCCCCTAATAACGATTTAATCTTCAAAGTCGATGAAGATGGAAATGTAGTATGGGATCTTTTTCTACCTGTTTCGGGGTCACATAATATCAGTCCGGTTGCTGAAACACCCGACGGAAATTTTGTCGTAGTTGGTTCTGGCGCTGTAAACGGATACGCCATTAAATTCAACCCGCAGGGAGAAATCTTGTGGCAAAAGAGGTACCAGGAACCTGTTTTTACCGTCCAACTATTCTCAGATTTGGCGATCGCCCCGGACGGTACCATGCTGGTGTCCGGCGTATCGTATTCGTATTTCCAGAGCTCTTGGTATATATCAGCACACAAACTGGATGCCTGGGGGAATGTGATCTGGTCAAAAAATTACCCTGCTGAACCTGAATTCAATTGGGTAACCCGCACTACAGACATGGTTTTAAATAATGATGGCTCCTTTCTTATAATATCTATTGTTTCAGAGAATTTAACTTCCCATGTTCCTTACATAACCTTGTTGCATATAGATTCGGAAGGTCAATTGTTGAATTCAAAAATAATAGGAAGTTTAAATGGATCACAGCCTAAGATGTCACTTACGGCTGACGGACAGATCATCATTGCAGATCCTACAAGTAGTGGTGTAGATTTGCTCGTTAAAATGGATCAAAACCTTGAAACGATCTGGGCCAGATCCTATAGTTCCCTGCAAATACTCGATATCCGGAGGGCCATTGAATTGCCGGACGGTGGTTTTTTAATTGTTGGGGAAAAAGTAACTAACGGTGGCTACGCTTCAGATGGCGTAATATTATATACAGATCAGAATGGATTTATTCCTTCCTGCCCGGTTCAATTACTGCAACTTAGTTACCTGGATGTTGAATTTAGTACGGTAAATTTAGCTTTGGAAATGATTCCCAGTTCCATGTCTTTTAATACCCATATTCCCTACACTTTTGCTAGCATAATCCCTCATGAAAAAATCCTCTGCCCTGTCATAGATGAAACTGCAGATGTTAAGATCGACTTCATAGGGGCAAGAACCTGCCCGAATGGCGTGGAGTTTGACGTGAAAGTTTGCAATTCCGGCGGTATATTCACGGACTCCGGTATACCTATTGCATTTTATACCGCCAATCCGACGAAGCAATCCGCCGAATTAATTGATGTATTGTCCCTTCCATCAGGTATTGTGGTCGGCGAATGCATGACCCTTACCTTGCAATCTGATGCCCTGGTTGCTTCCGATACGATTTTTGCAGTCGTTAACGATAATGGTTCGCTCGAGCCGGGGTTTAGTTTACTCGATTTTCCCGTTACGGCTTATTCAGAATGTAATTATATCAACAACCTCGACTTTGTAGAAAACACTTTTATTGAGTCGTCAACCCTGCAACTGGAGCCTGACCAGACCTTATGCTCCGGCTCCTCTTTAAACCTGAATGCAGGCCCTGCTACCTCCTATTTATGGAGTACCGGTGCAACGGAGGCTTCTATCAGCGTCAGCCTGCCGGGAGCTTATTGGGTGAGGACGGAAGACGCCTGCGGAACGCAAAGTGATACCATTGTCATCCATCCGCACAGCCCCATTCCACTTGAACTTGGAGATAACGTTGCATCCTGCGAAAATGCCATTCATGTACTGGATGCAGGGCCAGGCTACGCTTCCTACCGTTGGAATGACCTTTCCACAGAGCAAACGCTGACCACTTTTTCAGCAGGAACCTATTGGGTCGCTGTAACGGATGCCTGTGATGGAACCATTCAACACGATACCATCTACGTTTCCACCATGCTGGCAAGTGCAATTGACCTCGGACCCGATACTTCTTTGTGCCGGGGAGATACCCTCACTTTTTCTATACCTGGTTTTGAAACGTATCAGTGGTATCCGGAGGAAGGGGTAAATTGCCCGGATTGCAGCAGCGTTCGGATCGCTCCTTCGTCCTCTGGTACCTACACCCTGGTGGCTTCTCTTTCTGCAGGATGCATTAGTGTGGATACCATTTATATTGAGGTATTGGATCCGAAAGTCTGCATTTCTTCGGCGCCTTTTGCTGATGCCCCGGTTCCTTACCTTTTTAATGTTTTCCCAAATCCCAATAGTGGCCTGTTTGAAGTTGAAATAGACCTGCCCGGTATTGCGCATTATGAACTTCAGGTGTACAATACGTTAGGGCAAATATTGACCACACAATCTTTTAGCGCGCTGCCTTTGAAAGCCAGTATTGATTTGAGTGAGGCGCCTTCGGGTATGTATCTGGTGCAATTGGTGAGTTATGATAAAAGACTTTCAAGGAAAGTACTTGTATTGCGATAAGGTAAGAGCATCTTTGATGTCATGCTGGCCTGCAATCTGTTCCGTATTTTATTCACGACTATTGCTGCAAACAACTATTTTAGCAACAGAAAAAAATAAACCAAAAATGAAAAAAGGAATCACGGTTCTCCTCATGCTGTTTATCAACTTCTCCACCATCTTCGGACAAACCGAATCAGAGGAAAAATCGGTTTGGGAACAATTCATAGAACGGAAAAATCCTAGTAAGCCAATAAATTTTGGCGAAGAAAGCATCTGGATCGCCGTTAAAACAATTGAAACTGAAAAGCTTTTGAATGCACTGAATTTGAATAAATTAGAAAAAGCCAACTGGGTAGAAGGAATGATAAAAGGCAACAGAGGCTATGTTTTTGTCCGTCCGCCAATAGAAGGTTGGA
>JBJXFD010000608.1:0-21601 GCA_046153985.1 Saprospiraceae bacterium | reverse complement strand
GAATACCGCCTTCAAAATTATCTTTTACCCTTGTGTATAGTGCTTCCATCAATTCAGTGTGTGTCAATTCACCTTCGCTCAATATGTTTAAAATATTTTCTTTTATGAATGCATACTTTTCCAAAGAGATTTTTTTATTGGTCTTCCCTGGCTGTGGGTGCAAGGTTTGGATTTGGTTTGATTCCATTTTTGTCATTCAGTTTTCCCTTTGAAGGTTGCGTAAATTGCCATAGCGTGCCCGTGCCCCAATTCAAATTCGTCTTTGAGCCAATTTGTAATTTCGGTTGCTTTAACAGTTTTTAAAAGTTGCCCATTTTGTAGAAATCCCTTTTCTTCTGCAAGTTTCTTAAAGTCGTCAGGGCTTTTACCTGTTTTGGCTTTAATGTTGTCAATGTATGCTTGAAACGACATAATGATTCAAATTTTAGAATAATAAATGTGAGGTGCTAATAGCGATTCGAGCGCTTAGACAAAAGTAAAAAAAATATCTGATTCATAGTCTGTGTCCGTCCGCTAAACAAGGTTCTGCATACTGAATGGTCTCCTGTTTCTCCAACTCGTCAAGTTGTTGTTTGATTTTCCTATAGTCAACAGTTGAAGGAACTTCCATTGAAAAATAACCGGCATTTACTTTTTCCGAAACACATCCCAGGTCTTGGAACAAGTCCCGGATTTGGTCTACGTCCTTGGATTTATCTATTAACACCACTTGAATGGTTGAGTTACCTGAAAATTCAATGGTCTTGCGATAAGTCAGCATTGCTTCATCGTTGTCAAACTCAGCAAAAATGATGTCGTCGGAAGCAATAAGTGGGGCATAAAAAGGGATACTGTCCAATTTGTAAAGCCCTTGCTCTTGGTTCACGATTGTCGCCCACATGGTCTCAACGGCTTCTTCGTCCAGGATTTCACTGTGAAAGCGGAATAGGATTTTGATGTGGGTGGTGGGTGGTGTGGTCATTTTAAAATTTCCTCTTTATTAACTTTTGCAAGTATTGATTCAAGCACTGGTAACATGTTATTTAAATTTTTTGTTTTAATTAGAATATTTTTACTTTCATCCTACCGTAATTGGCTTTTCATTCGTTAATACCCCTCTCAAAATAAAGTTCAGGCAAAATAATTTTTGCTTCTTTTTCTGCCCCTTCTTTTAGCCAATAAACAATGAAGTTGACTTTCGCACTTTTCAGTTCATAATTCCGCGCTTTCATGGCTTCAATTTGGGAGACAAAACTTTGTGAGAATTTCAGAACGGATTGCCGGCTTGAATTCAGGCATTCGGCTCCATTCACAATCAAAGTATCTCCACAGGTTAATTGAGAAATCAAATGTTGTCTGTGTATGAAATAGTCAAGCCAAACATCTTTGTAAGTCAGGTGCATCGCTATTTCGTTTGGAGGCAAATAGATTTCACCGTCCTCAACCCGTTCCAAATTTTCTGCGGTAAGGTTGTCCAGGAAATTTGAGTTCAGGTGAATCGTCAAATGCTGTTTTGCTCTTGTCATGGCAACATACAACTGCCGTTTGGCTTCGTCCGTTGCAGGGTTAATATTTTCAAGCATCAAGAAAACATGATCAAACTCTTTTCCTTTTGCTTTGTGAATGGTGGAAACGAAAATGGTTTCTCCGTTCTCATTGAAGAAATCTTCCAGCTTGGATTCCCGGATGAAAACCTCCAAATCAGATTTGTATTTTTTCTTTGGATTGGTTGCTTCAAAATCCCGGATGATGTTTTTGCATACGTCCAACTTTGTGCTGTTGCGAAACTTGTTTATCAATTCCCGTTTTGCATTTTCCCAAACCTCATCGCTAATCATAAAAACATCATCAGCTAAGTTCAGTTGGCTCAAAAAGAACCTGACTTCCAAAAGATTATACAAACTGAAACCGTCATTCGTTTGAATCAGCTTTGCCTGCATTTCATTTTTCAAAAGCAGTCCTGTGATTTGCAAAGCTTCCTCATTTGTCTTTGTAAGCACACAGGTTGTTCCGGTAAGTCCTGTTGTGAGGATGTCGTGCACAAGTGGTGTGATAAGGTTGCTGCTTTGGTAGCGAACTAATTTAATTTTTCCGTTGTCCGTTTGTTTGGCTAGGATTGGCGTATTTTTTAAACGGTAGCGAATGCTCTTTACAAACTGATTTGTGAATTCAACAAGATTACTTTTACTTCGGTAATTCTCAACCAATTCATGCTTGGTTGCTTTGTTTACCTGAATAAACTGCTCAAGATATTTTGCACTTGCCCCTCTGAACTCATAAATATTCTGGTCATCATCTCCAACAGCAATCACCCGCATATCCTCATTTTGTTCCATCAAAGCATTGATCAGCTTGAACTCGTCTTCGTCCATATCCTGTGCTTCGTCAATCACCAATACGGTTTTGGTAATCCGGCTTGCTTCAACTTCTTTGTTCTTAATTTTTTCAACCGTATTTTTCAAAATCACATTGGACTTTTCCAAACTTCCAACCTTGCCTAATAAATCAAAGCAATAGGAATGAAAAGTTTTTATCTCAATGTAATTCGCAGCGTTGCCAATCAGTTTTAATAAACGCTTTTTAAATTCCGTTGCTGCCGCTCTTGAAAAAGTTACCATGAGCAATTGCTCGTGCTTCACATCTTCCATCAAAAGCAAGGAAGCAAGTTTGTGAACCAATACCCTTGTTTTGCCGCTTCCGGGTCCGGCCGCTACCACAATGTATTTTGTTTCATTGTCGTTGATGATTCTCAATTGCGTGGGGGAAAGCTCACCGAAAAGTTGTTTGAATTTTCCCGGAGTCATTTTGAGTTTCAGGGTATCAATTTTGCTTCCCGGAAAATATTTTTTAAGAAACGAACTGTAATTTAAATGAAAATAGTCTTCAACAAATTGCAATGCATCTTTGTAGTCGCTAATCATCTTATTGGCATACTCGCCAACAATATGGATTTGCTGAACTTTGTTTTCGTAAAACTGATTAAGCTTCTGATAATCCTCTTTGGTATATCTTTTATAGTTGTCTTGTTCGACTCTTTCGATGGTCAACCGATTATAAGTAACAAGAAAACCTCCTTCAATTTTTATAGCCTCAATTCTCGATAAATAAAAAAGCGTATCTTCAACATCCTCAATTGAAACTTTCTTTCCAAAACTCGCAATTGAATTTTCAAACGCTTCTTTCAATTCGTGAACCGAAAACTCAACTAATACTTCCTCTTTGTCTTTATCCTCTTCTGAAATATTGAGGTTACTTTTCCCATAGAGATATTCAACGGTGAACCTTGCCAACTCATGGCGCTTCTCCAATTTTTCCTTCAAAGTTTCTTTCGGGTGAAGGCAAAGCACCACAACATGATTTTTAGAATATTCAAGATTCTGTCGCTTAATCCAATGTTTGATTGCCCAAAAATTAATAATCGTTTTTATCTTGGTTGTATTTACACCTTCACATCCTTTGGCTTCCGCTTCTTCGTTTAACTCTTTGATGTGAAATGTCTTTTCCTGTTGTTCAAATATCGGAAGCAAAAAATCTTCAATCTTGCTAAAGGCTTCAACGATGTTGAGCGAACGGTTTTTATTTTCGCCTTTCTTTATGAATGCGGTTAAGTCCTTTGCATCAGCCAGGATTTTTTCTTCCCGAAGCAGGTTCACAATGTTTATCACTTCTTCTTTTACAATGCCTAAATGGTCGCTGATGTAGTCAATTCTTGATCCGGCTGATTCGTCGGTAGCCTCTTTTTTGCTTTTACTTGAAAAAAGTTTCTTGATAATCCGGACTCCTTTTTCTTTCTGTTTCTCCTCAAATCTTTTCGAAGCGTTGATTTTGTCTATGGCTTCCTGCGCATTTTTTGAAAGAATACTATTGGCGAAAACTCTTGGCATATTTTGCCCCCGTTTCAAATAGCCGGCATCTTCTAAGGCTGCGATGGCTGTGGTTACTCTTGTTTCAATCTCAATAACATTGTCATCCCAACCCGCTTTTCGTGCAATTTCCAAAGCAGAATTTGACACGGTTGAACGGAATTTGGTAATCTCTTTTATCGCTTTCCAAATCTGTTGAATTTCTTTGATTGAAAGTTTGGTTTGATTCAACAGGATAAAATGCTTGCTGAGGTCTTCCTCGTTGAACAGCACAAAACAGTCGGCAACAATATTTTCATCCCGTCCTGCTCTGCCGGCTTCCTGGATGTAGTTTTCAAGCGAATCGGAAATTTCATAATGAATCACCATGCCAACATCTTTCTTGTCAACCCCCATACCGAAAGCAGAGGTTGCAACCATGATTGGAACTTCGCCGGAGATGAACGCATTTTGGTTTGCAGTTTTTTCCTGCACCTCCATTTTTCCGTGATAAGGTTTGGCATTAAAACCATCCTCGGTTAACCGCTCCGCAAGTGCATACGCCTTTCGTGTTCTTGAAACATAAATGATTGTCGGGCAATTCTTCTCCTCAATTAAATCCCTTACTGCCTGATATTTTTCCTCCTCGTCTCCTTTTTCAAAAACTTTGTATTGAAGATTTGTTCTCGATGCTTTTGAAGTGAATAATTCAAGATCAAGCGAAAGTTTTTCTTTGAAATAGTCCCGTATATCTTCTATTACCTTTTGTTTAGCGGTTGCCGTGAAACAGGAAACAGGAATTCCATCTTCCAGATTTTTCTTTTCCTGAATTGACTTGATGAAATCACCGATGTATAAATAATCAACCCTAAAATCCTGCCCCCACGAAGAAAAACAGTGCGCTTCGTCAATTACAAAACGAACAACTTTTCTCCCCAGAATTAATCTTTCAATTGTCCGTGAACGAAGGGATTCAGGTGAAATATAAAGTATAGATGCGGAACCATCTTCAACCCTTTCAAATGACTTGGCTCTTTCAATCGGGTCAAGCAATCCGTTTATTGTGACCGCTTCGGTGATTCCAATTTTTTCAAGGTTGTCCACCTGGTCTTTCATCAGCGATTGCAAAGGCGAAATAACGACCGTCAAACCTTTTGAGCTTTCCCCGCTCATCAAAGCTGGAACTTGAAAAGTAATTGATTTTCCTCCACCAGTCGGAAAAACTGCAAGAATGGATTTATTGTCAACGGCTGCTTTAACTGCTTTCTCCTGAAGTGGTTCCCCACCGTAAGTTCTGAATGAATCAAAACCGAAAAATCGTTTCAACCCTTTGTGTATGTCCAATGCGTTATTGCAATACCCACATCCACGCACGCAAGGTTTGTTTCTAAAGCGGAACATAATTCGTTCTACTTCGGGATAATTTTTCAGTACCCAGGGCGGGGTAATGGAATGTATTTTTTTATGTTGAATGAACGCGTAAATAAGGGATAGGCAGTAAGCCAATTCAATCGGATTTTCTGAAATTATTTTATTCAGGTCAACTTGTTCGCAAATTTCGTTTTCAAATTTTTGGCGAATCAGTTTTTCAATAGCTGTGGTTGCACTTGTGTATGCTATGAAATGGAAAAAGGCGTGGAATTCCTTTTTGTCCTTCAAAAGCAGATAGAATATTTGTTGAAGCGTTTCATCCGTTTGTCTGAAAGCGGCAACTTCGTCATGGAATAAATCTTTTGCTTTAATCGCATCATTCAGCGGATTATTTGTTTCCTCCGATTGAAGTTTGTCGTCTTTTAATAACGCATGATAGGGCCTTGTGGGAAAGAGCAGGGGAGATAGAAACAACGTGTCAATGATGTTTGCCGGATTTATCCCCGCCTCATCGAGTGCTTTGCCAATATACTTTAAATCGTGGCTGAAAATGTTGTGTCCGCATATAAATTGTGTTCCGTTCAGGAAAAGCATGAACTCAGCAACCGAAGTTTTATGAAAAGAACTTCCATCACCCTTGACACTTCCGATGTCAAGAATCTTTCGGCTCTTTGGCTCGATTTCTGTGTCAATGAATGCGATTGAGTTCATTTTTTAAGTGTTGAATAGGGTTGCATGGGGGGGGATTGTCCATGTGGACAAGCTCTATGTATTTTTCAAGCACTTAAACAAAAGTAAAAAAAATATCTGAGCCTTGCAAGAAAGCAATTGCCGGCATGTTGCGGGTCGCAATTTGTCCCGCCCAAAGCGGGAGGCCATTACGAGCAGTTTGCGTATTGTAGTTAGATGCTTAATAACCAGTTCCTTACGAAAACGGATAACAACTTGCTGATATGCGACCAGGAAAGCTTTTCTAATTTTCCAGACAGTGTTTGGAAAATTGGGTATTTGATAAAAAACTGCCGCATCAACTATACATTTCTTTACGGCTTTGGCATTGCCAACCGCAACAAAACTATCCACAAAGAAAAGCGTACCTCTTGGGTTTCGCTTTATCCTGTCTAATACTTGTATTTCAATGCTTTTGGGCATTATTATGTTTTAAATTTGTCGCAAATTCAGTAAATATTTGCGACAAAGCAAGAGGTGTTTTGAAATTTACTGACGACTTGAAAAAGTCGAAATTCTTATCAACCAGCAAAGCGCTATCTAAAAAGCTGTTGAACGCTGTGTTGTGTCGGCAAAGTCTGTCCTACTTTGAGCAGGACAGGCTTTGCTGAAAACCCATTGCGGATTACAAAGATGAAGCGAATTTCGAAGTACTAAACTGCCTGCCAGCACTGAACTTGATACGAAGCACAAAGCTTCATTTAAGCACTGAAACCACTTCTTTACCAAACGCCTGTCATAGTCGGTGTTTCTTGCCGGCCGTCCTTGCAAACCATTATCAATGCTGCGGTTGCTCATTGTATTTTTGTTATTTGTTTTTCAATGACGGATAAAAGTTTCTCCAACTGGCCGCCCAGGCTGGCATAACCTACGGTGATGTTGTCTGCAAGGTTGGTCATTAGCTTGTTGCGTATTTCCGCTGTTTGTTCGGTTACCCGTTTGGTCGTTTTGTCGAAGGGGGAAATGATAAGCAGTCTGCCTTGTTCCAAAGGCTTTACAAATTCCGGCTCTAATTTTTCTTTCAACCCTCTGGCCAATACTACAATGATGGGCTGTTTGCCTTTGAGCAAATAATGCAACACATCTTTTTCTATTTGGCTGTGAAAACCACTGATCACGCAATGGCCACTTTCTCGTTGCCCAATGGCCCAATCATAACACTTCAAGACCACCGAAGCGGGCACTTTGCGGCTGCATAAAAAAGCTGTTTTCGGGAGCTTTAAAAGGTCGGTATTTCCAAGGTTTGCCGTTATCACTTCTCCTTTTTAGGTTATTAGGTTGTAAAATTGAGTCGTGTAGGTTTTTCCATCTTCGGCAGTATGTCGGAAATCCCGACATACTGAAACTTCGTTCAGTTCGCCTTCTTCAAATATCTTTTTCAGGTGCCCGGTAATGGTGCTACGGCCTTTTTCAAAAAGTTCGGCTATGCTTTTTTGTGAAAGCCACAAGGTTTCGTCCAAAAAATAAACGTCAATGTTCACTTTGCCGTTTTCTGCCTCAAACAGCACAAAATTGTTGAACTGTTGCAGTTCGCTATTATTTGCAGTTATGTTTTTCTTCTTTGCCATATTGTTGTGTTTCTATTGCCCAATCATAACATTTCAAGACCACCGAAACAGGGACTTTTCGCCTGCATAAAAAGCTGTTTTGGGTAGCTTTAACAGGTCGGTATTTCCAAGGCTTGTGGTGATCATTAGTGTTCTTCTGCTATTCCATATTTAGGAAAAAGCTTTGCTGTAAAGTATCCCTCCAGCGCACCTCTTACTCGCATCTCATCCTGAAAAATCCAACGGACTTGACAATGCTTCCTGATATAGTCCTTTGCCAATTGTACATCACCAAAGCAAGCATGCATTTCATCATAAATGATGTATTTTTTTAGTCTTGCATTACTAATGGCACCCATGAGATGATTGGTATAAATCCTCTGCCTGATATTTTTTGTTCTCCCCACATACAAGGCATTTTCAATTCCGCCTATCTTTTCAGTTATCAGGTAGACACCTGCTTTTTCGGGCAAAATAGATGGCGTGATAAATTGAAAACCCATTGGGTTCATTGCTAAAAGTTCATCAAGTGATGAATTCAAAAAGTCAGCCCATTTTTTTGAATTGTAGTGTTCCATTTCGTTGAATTTATTCCTCGTCTTCACCCTCCAATTCTTTACCCATGCGGTATTTAATGTCGTAGTTGATGATGAAATCTAATTCCTCGTCTGTGAAGCCATAGTGCTTGGATAAAACGGTGTCAATCTGATCTATTATAAGCTTGGATTTTCCTACATAATAGTTTATTTCCTCATTAACTGTTCCATCTTTTCTGTTTCTTATTCGAATTTCCTTATTTTTTTCTAAATCATTTAATAACAACATTGTCAAATTTGAGATTTGAGTATCGGAAATAATTGACTCTGGTATCGGAAAGAAATCAATATCACTTTTGGTTACGTGATAACAGTCTGAACTCTTAAATATGCATAACCGCCCATTTTTGAATTTCCGATAGGACAGGCTGCAATTTCAATCCTTTCTCGGTAAGCGAATACTCTACCGTTGGCGGAACGGTTGCGTAGGCTTGCCGATGTATAATTCCCCATCCCTCTAAGGCTTTCAGTTCTTTTACCAACATTCGGGTATTGATGCCTTCAATAGAGCGTTCCAATTCTTTGAACCTTTTTGTGCCATGAAGCAAGGCATAAATGATGGCAAATGACCACTTTCCACCGATCATATCTAAGGTAGTCCGGACAGGGCAAGTGTCTTTTTTAACTTTTTCAAAGTTTTTTTCCTCCATAAGTAGTTGATTTTAAACAAAGCTTTACAATCTGTTACTACTTCACATTTTTGTAACTACTTGCAAATGTAAAGTAAGCGGTTCAATTTTGCAAAATAAATTATACTTCACGCTGCTTAGTTTTGTGTATGACTTTTAGTCTAACTACATGATTAGCAGCGTTCAGCATGACAAAAAAGGATTCGCACCTAACGATGCGAGGTATATAAAGAATTGATCGTGCACATTCCAAAATAAAAAATGGCTTCTAAAATAAAGCAAAAAACTATGGGGATGCTCCTGCTTGCTGTTCCGCTTTTACTCTTGGCGCTTTCATTTACAAAATTTGAGATTAGGCACGATATTGAAATTAACGCTTCACCTGAAACGGTATGGAAGGCAATCCTAAACTTTCCAAACTACAAGGCCTGGAACACTCAATTGGTATTTTTGGGTGGTGATGTTCAAGCCAACGGAAATCTTCACTTGAAACTATCTGCCGCAGGCACTGAACCCTATGAGTTTAAACCTATAATTTCCAGTTGGGAAGAAAACAAAAAATTTGCCTGGCTTGCCCAAACTGGTGGTATACCTCGCATTTTTGACGGAGAGCATTTTTTTGAACTCAAAGATTTAGGGAATGGCAAAACCTTACTTACGAACAGAGAAGAATATCGGGGCATTTTATCCTTGATTTTTAAAAATTTGCCAATGATGAAAGATGCCCCCGAAGGGTTTAAGAAAATGAACGTTGAACTTAAAAATCATATAGAAAACCAAAATTGAAAATATACTTCGCGCTGCTTGGTTTTCCCGCTTTACGGGACAAGTTATGCATGACCTTTAGTGTAATGCTCTGATTAGCAGCGCTCAGTATGACAAAATCGGCTTCGCACCTAACGGTTCGAGGTATAAATTCAATTTTTTACTTTAAATTAAATCAACATGGATATTACAACAAAGGATTTATTGGAAATCCAAAATTTAATAACCTCTTATTTTGTTGCAACAGACAACAAAGACGTAGAAGGTTTTATGAATTGCTGGGTGAAAGCGGATGAATTTGGCGGATACGATAGTGGTGCATTTGGCAATATGAAAACATGGGAAGAACTGCGTGCTTTTGAAGCCCACCACGTAGGCGAAGGCGGTGATGCTAACGGAAAAAGACACCAGGCTACCAACTTAGTCATTCACCCGGTATCAGACACAGAAGTGAAAGTTACGCACGATATGCTGGTGTTTGAAGTAGCTGAAATTCCCTTCCTTGTGGCAACAGGTCGCTACAATGACAGCCTTGTTGTAAAAACTGAAGATGGCTGGAAATTCAAGTGGCGGAGACTTGATGTAGACACAGGTTTCTTCAAACTTATGGAAAAGTGGCAATCAGGACAGCACTAAATGATTAAACTGCTTGTGTGTAACAGCGGTTTAATGTACTTTTCTGGTAACTATTCAGGGTATACGCCGAGCTGCATACCCTGAATAGTTACTTTAACTGTAAATAGGTAAAAGAATTGAATCACTGTCAAGGTTCTGCTGGATTGCCCAGCGGAAAATGGTTTTGCCTTCTTTAGGGTAGGATGGTTCTAACAGCGCAAAAGAATTGGTTCTTAGTTTTTGCAGGTTGTCAATAACCCGATTTTCAATTTCCAATAATTCTAAAAGAAAACCCAATCGTTTAATGACTGCCTGCGAATCGAAGCGTTTGGCATACTCTAAAAGTTTCGGGTAATCAATCTTGTCTTTTGATTTATGAATGGCTTTGGCAATTTCGGTGATGCCGCCTGCGTATTCTGGCTTAAAAAGACAGTCAATCATCGTTTTTTCCAAATCACTGCATTGCACTTTATTGAAAGGGTCAATCCACGTTTTTTTATTGCCAAAGAAATGTTTTTCATTGTGGTAAATAAATTGAAACGGAATACCTTTTACCAGTAGCGTTGACGGTTTGATTTGCTTGTTTACCACAATTTGCTCTTTCAGGTGTGGTTGGGTGGTCAGACTGTGAATTTGCAAAGCGGAAAAGTAGCCAATGTAAAATTTCGCATCGCCAACCAAATATTGGGAAAGCGGATGCCAGTCGGGCATAAAAGTTTCAGGGTCTTGCTCAAAAGGAATGACGTAGTAAAGCCCTTCCTTTACCCGCATGAGTAAGCCTCGCTTTGCCATATTGCCCAACATCCGCTTCACGGAATCTTTGGGCGAACCCGAAAGCAGCCTGTATGCTTCATCAACCGTGAAGCACTTCATGCTTTGCTTACTCAATTTATCTAACAGAGCAGCCGCCGAACGAGATAGTGTTTTATCTTTTATAGCCATTTAGTGGCGATTTAAAGCCGCTGTAAAGATATGAATGGTAAAATGAAAAACAAGTATCGGGTGAGTTTTTTGGTGCGGAAGGTGCAGTTCTTATTCTCAAGTCAGAGACCCCGCTTTGGGCGGACAGGCTTAGCCGACAGCCCGTTGCGGATCACAACTTGTCCCGCTCAAAGCGGGAGATACTGACGAGTAGCTTACATATAATAACATAACACATTACGCCCGAGGGGTTATTGTATTTAGAAGTTTAATAACAAACAGATTACGAGATCGGGATTTCAAATAATATTACTCAAACACTTCAAACCCCCGCTAGTGCATATTTTATTCTTGAATATCGTTTTGCAATTGTTGTTCAATCAATGCCTGCAACTCTTCCCGGTTGGGCAAATACAATTGATATTTGCTTACAAATAGTTGAGAAGAAATGTTGTGCATAGCGTATCGAACCAGTAAATCGTCTTTTTCTTTTGCCAACACAAGGCCTATTGGTGGGTTGTCGCCTGCTGTGTTTTCCTCGTTTTCAAAATAACCCAGATACATGTTCATTTGCCCGACTGCCTCGTAGCCAACTTTGTCTTTTTTTAAGTCAATCAGTACGAAACATTTTAAAATGCGATGATAAAAAACCAAATCAACGTAATAATGCGTATTACCTAAGGTGATGCGGTACTGTCTGCCAATGAAAGCAAAGCCTTTGCCCAATTCCAGCAAAAAGGTTTGTAAGTGGTCAATCAATCTTTTTTCTAAATCTGTTTCACTCAAATGATAAGGCTCCGGAATTTTGAGAAACTCCAGGATGTATGGCTCCCGAATCAAATCGGCTGGTTTATCTAAGATTTGCCCTTTTTTTGCCAATTGTAAAATACCTTCTTTGTCTTTTGATGCGGCCAAACGCAGGAAAAGGGAAGATCTTTTTTGGCGTTTCAGTTCGGTGCTACTCCAATTTTCCAATAGGGCTTGTTGTTGATAAAATGAACGCTCCAAAGGGTCATCAATTTTCACCAGTTCACAAAAATGTGTCCAGCTCAATTTGTGCGGAAGCTCCTCACAAATTGGGAACCGTTGATAAAACAGCCGCATATAGTTCAGATTGGATCGGCTAAAGCCCTTGCCATAAGCCAAACTCAAATCCTTGGACAGGTTTTCCAATAATGACTTGCCATAACCCGCCTTGGCACTGCCTCCTTGCTCAAACTCTATAATGTATTGACCGATATGCCAGTAGGTGTACACAATCTCAGCATTGACATAAGTCGCAATATTTGCCCGGCCTTGCTCGTAGCGGTTCGCAATTCGCTGCACAAGGCTTTGGTAATCTGTATTGGTTAATTTTATTTCCATACTTAATGCTTGTGTAATTGCTGAACACTGCGTTTGCCAGTTCGCAAAGCCTGAATTGCCAACATACTTATTTCGCCAATTAAAGAAAGATTTACTAACCGTTCCAATGCCTTGTTTACGGCTTTGGCATTGCTAATCGCAACAAAACTATCCACAAAAAAAAGCGTACCCCTTGGGTTTCGCTTTATTCTGTCTAATACTTGTACTTCAATGCTTTTGGGCATTTTTATGTTTTAAACTTGTCGCAAGTTTAGTAAATATTTGCGACAAAATAAGAGGCATTTTGAAAATTTACTAACGCTTGGAAAAGCTGAAATTCTTATCAATGAGCAAAGCGCTGTCTAAATAGCTGTTGAACGCTTTGCCAACAGCCCCGTTGCGGATCACAGATCCTGACGAGCAGCTTACGTATAATAACGAACACATTACGCTAGCGGGGTGCCATAGTACTGTGTCATGTTAGCAACTTGCAAAGCAGTTTCAGCAACAAGATTTTCAATGCTGTCGAATTCTTTGTTAGGAAGTGTTGCAAAACATGTTATACTACCTTCTTTCCAGTTTCTATACTTTGATTGTCCTACAATTTCAGATATTTTTCCAAGATAGCTTTGTGGGTCTTGATAATAATATATTGCCAAGGAAAACTTTCCATCACTTCTAAAAATCATAACGACATTGTCATTACGATTTGAAGGATAAAGTCTTACTGCTTTGGTTATGTCGTCACCCCAAGTACCAATCGTCATTCTCTCGACTGCATCAATTGGAAGTTGTTTTTTTACATTTTCAACAACTTCTGATATGAATTGATTAACCTGAACATTAGCAGCGATAATTTTCGCAAAGTTTTTAGAGTAGTAAACAAATTCATCGTTGTTCATAAGTTGTGTTTTATTCGGCATATAATGATTTATAAAGTCGGAAATATAATGATCCCATTTATTTAAATATTCATGAGTGATATTATCTTTAATGTGAGAAAAACTTTTACTGATAGTAATGTTTTTCCAAAGAAGCGATGTTTCTACTTTGTTGTACGATAAAACATAAAAGTAAGGTTCAAGATTGCTGTATCTAACTTGTATGTCATTTTCATAGTCCCCCAAAGGATTAGCAAGCCAATGTTTTATTTTATTTTCAAACACTAAAATGTATTTATCGTTGGACAAAATCATGTCTATGAGATTACCCTTTAAAGTTCTGTGTTGCGTGTCAACTTTCAAATCTTGTAAAAAGCTGTCTATTATTTCTCCTGATAAGTTGTCAAGACTTTCTAAAAACAATCTTAAAAATTGTTTGTTATATATGTAGGAGCTATTTGGCGAAACAATAAATGCCAATACTTCGGTAAAAGGATTTTCATAAAAACCCCTTGTCCCAATATCAAAGAGGTTATCTATCCTTGATTTTGGTCTGATTAAATAACTGTCAATGGCAGTTTTGATGCTTTCAAACGGATATGACATATGGATGGTGTATTTATGGCTAACGCCTAAATATGCCCGCTGTTCGAGCACTTGAACAAAAGTAAAGAAAATATCTGAACGTTACAACAACCAATTCCAAAGAGTTAACCCAGCTTGCTTCAAGTCAGAGATCTTCGCAAGCGATGCCGTTTCATTTTAAAGGCCGAATAGCGAACATGCCTTGTCAGCTGGGCAATCAGGTATCCTCCCTTATCGTCCTTCAGATATTCTTTCATATTAGGTAGTTCTTCTTATTCTACTTTCATTTGCTATCGCAGGTACGACATAAATAACATAAATAAATTGTTCAGCTAACTCCAAAATATCCTCTGCATCCTTTTTTTCTATAGAATATAGGTTTGGATGTGCCCCTGAATTCCCAACTTGTCTAACTTCATTTGCCCAGTTTTTTAGATCTTGTGTAATTAAGCCAATATCCGTAATCTCTTTGATTTGTTCATGTAATAATTTCTTTGGTGAGGCTCCTTTATCAATACAAGTAGCTTGTATAACTCTTCGTGACATTACCACTGAAGCTTTAAAAGCGCCAACCAAAAAACATAATTTTGCCTCATCCATATCTTTTTTAATTTCAGTAGGAACGCGAGAATCTGTTGGGATGGGTTGAGGGTAAGGGAAAATCTTATCGCCTTCATTTAATACTAGTACAGGGTTTTGACAGCTATTACATTTTCCGATCCACCAAGTTTCTTTTGTTTCTGATTTGTACCAGCTAATTTGAAATTCAATCTCCCTTCCGTTTATTGAAGCTCCAGTTGCTTTAATTAGTCTGGTAAGCTCTGTGTATTTATGACAATGAGGGCAATTTATAGATAATGACATATTGTTTTATTTAACGGTGACTAACAATTGTGTATCTTGCATTCCCAACTAGGCAAAATAAAACTAAACAGGTTTTATTTTTTTGTTTTGTCTATGTGACCATACGATAAGCAACCAAATGGAAAACCCGTGAATTAACACATTAAGAATATAATTATAATATGGTTTATTTTCATCAAGAACCGGAATGAGGTATGCTATTGAAGTTGTTATCGCAATTCCGATTCCAATTACTATGATTAATGCAAATACCCCTAACAATAAGTTTTTAACTTGTTGCATTTTAACAAAAAGCGGTGACGCTAAACTTACTAATATCATACCCAACAACCCATAGGAGGAACTTACTATCATCCAATAAATATCCAGTATAGAGCTTTTAGCTATTCGTTGCTGGTGTGTCTTTTCGGGTGTTCCCGGGTTTGATGAGCCAGAAGAAAAAAGCGATGAAATCGAATTCAAGTAATGCTCTTTATTTATTATTTCTTCTTCAATGTAGATCAATTTGTTGAGTTTCATTGAATCTCCAGAATAGTTGATTTTTAATTCTGAAATCTTTTCGAGTTCGCTTAGTTTACTAGTCATTTGAAAGTGGTGAGATAAGCCTGTCATATAGTCAAAAAAGAACAGGGCAAAAACAATCACTATTGCTGATGCTGTCTTTGCACCAAAAGATTTTTTACCATCCGTAAAAAAATGAAGAAGATTAGCTACGACATTGTCCATTATTTGGTTTTTATATTTGTTTTATTTTTTTTCTGTTATATCAAATAGACAGAAGAACAGCATGACCTCTAAATGACATGTTTAACGCAGCTAAGTTAGTGTTTTTTTAAACTAACTTGAAATTTCAATAATAAAATTACCTAAGACTTTCTTGTTACGGTCGGTTTTCCTGCAACTCCATCTTTTCATACTAATACAATTATCATTATGTCCATATCACCATCTCCTTTCAACCCTAAAGCCTTTCAATACAAATAACGTTTAGGTTCGCCTGATCTCCGTAAAGCTAAGCGCCCACTTTTCGCAAAACCACTCCCCCCACCCCACAATCTTCCCCCTCCCAATTTCAACCTTTTCGTATCTTAGCCCGTTGTATACTTCACGCTGCTCAGTTTTGTCCATAACCGCGTAATCTAACTATACGATTCGCAGCGCTCAGTATGACAAAAAAGGCTTCGCACCTAAGGGAGCGAGGTATCAACCCCAGCCATTTTTTTGACTCAACACCAATTTCCCTCACGTATGAGCAAACGGACGATTCGGATTCTGTCGCTGGTTTTGGCCGCGGTCATCTTTGGCGGCGCATTCTGGCTGTACCAAACCGGTTTTTTTTCAACCGAAACGGCCCCGCCGCCTGGCAAAGAAATGGGCGGCTCGGGCATGCCCAAACAAGAAATCATCCCGGTAAAAGCCATGCGCGTCAAATCCGGCGAGCTGGTAGATTACATTGCGGTGAACGGCTCTACGGTCGCCAATGAAAAAGTGTTCGTCAGCAGCGAGGTGGCGGGGAAAATAACCGCCATCAAGTTTTCGGAAGGCATGCTGGTGAAAAAAGGCGTCACGCTGGTGCAACTCGACGACCAGGAATTACAGGCCCAAATGCGCGAATTGCAGGTGCGCAAAGAACTGACCCAAAAAATTGCCGAGCGCCTCCAGGGGCTTTACGCTAAAGAAGGCGTGAGCCTTCAGGAATACGAAATCGCCCGCGCAGAAGCCGATCAGGTAAAAGCGCAGATATCGCTGTTGGGCGTACAAATTGCAAAACGCACCATCCGCGCACCATTTGAAGGCTTGCTGGGCTTGCGGCAGGTGAGTGATGGCGCCTATCTCTCGCCGGGTTCGCCAATCGTGGAGTTGGTGAGCATCAACCCAATCAATATCGAGTTTTCCATTCCTGAAAAATACAGCCGACAGGTCGCACGCGGCACCCACATCAGTTTCCGGCTCGACGGTTCCGACGAAAAGTTTACTGCAACGGTGGTTGCCAAAGAACCGAATATTGATGCCAATACGCGCACCCTAAAACTAAAAGCATCCGCTCCAAACCCCGGGGGACGGATTCTGCCGGGTGCGTTCACGAATATTTCGGTTAATTTGGCCGAATCCGACAACGCCATCATGATCCCAACGCAGGCGATTATTCCGGAGTTGAACGGCAAAAAAGTGTTTGTGTATAAATCCGGAAAAGCCGAAGCGGTGAACATCGAAACGGGCGTTCGTCAGGATACTTATATTCAGGTGACGAGCGGCCTGAGCGCCGGCGATACGTTGATTACCACCGGTGTTTTGCAAGTCAAACCAGGATCGGGTGTGACGATCACGGAGTTTGAATAATTTTTTATTTACCACATAGACCACATAGTTGTTTTCACAATAGTTCACATAGGCGGCTTCCCCATATGACAAGTTGTGAAAAATTCTATGCGCCTATGGTGGTGAAAAATTTCACCTTATGTCCAGTTTATCCTCCATCAGCATCCAGCGACCGGTCTTGGCCAGTGTCTTTTCCATTGTCATCCTTCTGTTTGGATTCATTGGTATGCAATCTTTGGGCGTTCGGGAATATCCCAGCGTGGAAAACCCGATTGTGACGGTGTCTACCAACTACACCGGGGCCAATGCCCAGATTATAGAATCGCAGATCACGGAGCCGCTGGAAGAAGCCATCAACGGCATTGCGGGCATTCGATCGGTGACTTCGGTCAGCCGGGAAGGCCGCAGCACCATTACGGTAGAATTCAACTTAGAGATACAATTAGAAGACGCCGCCAACGACGTGCGCGAAAAAGTGTCCCAGGCGCAGGGGCAATTGCCCAGGGATGTGGATGCGCCCATCGTGACCAAAGCCAACGCGGATTCGCAGCCCATTGTTTTTTTGAACATCAGCAGTAAAAATCGCGACCTGTTAGAGTTGACGGAAATTGCCGAAAACATCTTCAAAGAGCGGTTCCAAACCATCAATGGCGTTAGCGAAGTGCGGATATGGGGACAGCGGAAGTACGCCATGCGCATGTGGATTGATCCGGATAAAATGTCGGCTTACGGCTTGGTGCCACTCGATGTACGCACCGCCCTCGAACGCGAAAATGTAGAGCTCCCTTCCGGCAGCGTGGAAGGCGCCAACACGGAATTGACCGTGCGTACGATGGGGCGGATTTCCACGCCGGAAGATTTTAATAATCTAATTATCAAGGAAGAAGCTGGAAAAATCGTGCGTTTCAGCGACATTGGTTTTGCCGAACTGGGCCCTGAAAACCTGCGCACTGTGCTCAAGCGCGACAACGTGCCGATGGTGGGCAACGCCATTGTTCCTCAACCCGGCGCCAATTATGTAGACATTGCCGACGAGGTGTACCGCCGTTTGGAACAAATCAAAAAAAACCTGCCGGAAGACATCGAAGTGTTGGTTGGTTTTGACGTCACCACCTTCATCCGCGCCTCGATTTTTGAAGTACAGGAAACCATCTACATCGCTTTTTTCTTAGTCGTACTCATCATTTTCCTTTTTCTGCGCGACTGGCGTTCCACGATCATCCCGGTATTGGCCATTCCCATTTCTTTGATCGGGGCATTTTTCATCATGTATTTGGCCGGATTTACCATCAATGTACTCACTTTGCTGGGCATTGTGCTGGCGATTGGTCTGGTGGTGGACGACGCTATTGTGGTGCTTGAAAATATTTATGCAAAAATAGAAGAAGGGGTTCCGCCTTTGCAGGCAGCGCTGAAAGGTTCGCGGGAAATTTTCTTTGCTGTTGTGGCCACCACCGTCGTACTGGCGGCGGTTTTCCTACCGGTGATTTTCCTTCAGGGGCTTACCGGACGCCTGTTTCGGGAATTCGGTATCGTCATCGCCGGCGCGGTGCTCATCTCCGCTTTTGTGGCCCTTACGCTTACCCCCATGCTAGCCTCCCGGTTGTTGAGAAAACACGAACACCATTCCTGGTTTTACCGGGTAACCGAGCCATTTTTCGTTGCGCTGATCGAGGGTTATCGCCGCTCGCTGAACGCCTTCCTGCGCGTGCGCTGGCTGGCTTTTGTGATCATGATTGTTTCCGGCTGGATGATTTTTTCATTGGGCGGAAGCCTGCCCAACGAACTGTCGCCGATGGAAGACCGGGGCCGGTTGCGCGGAAATGCTACTGCGGCTGAAGGCGCTACCTTCGAATACATGGAAACGTATATGAACGAACTGTCGGACATGACGATGAAGGCCATCCCTGACCACAACGGCATCATTACGGTCACTTCACCCGGCTTTGGGGGCGGTTCTACGGTCAATACCGGCATTATTACCATTATTTTGAAAGATCGGGCGGAACGGGAACTCGGACAGGCGGATATTCTGGAAAACCTCATGCCTAAAATAAAATCGCTGACCGGTGCGCGCACCTTCATTACGCAGGAACCTTCGTTTGGCGACCGGCGCGGCGGGCTTCCGGTGCAATTTGTGCTTCAGGCGCCCAATTTTGACAAGCTGAAAGAAGTTTTGCCCAAATTTGTGGAAGAAGCCCAAAAAGATCCGACGTTCAATATTGTGGATGTTGACCTGAAATTCAACAAACCGGAGTTACGCATCGAAATTGACCGCCAAAAAGCCAAAGACCTTGGCGTATCGGTGCTTGATGTGGCGCAGGTGCTGCAATTGGGGCTGAGCGGCCAGCGTTTCGGCTATTTCCTGATGAACGGTAAACAGTATCAGGTCATTGGGCAAATTGAGCGCGAAAAACGCAACGAGCCGGTGAATGTGAGTTCGCTTTACGTGCGCAATACCCGCGGCGATTTGATCCAATTGGACAATATTGTAAAATTGGAAGAGCAAACGACCCCGCCGTCCATTTATCGTTACAACCGCTTTGTTTCGGCGACGGTCTCTGCGGGCTTGGCCAAAGGCAAAACCATTGGCGACGGCATTGTAGCAATGGAAGGCATTGCTGACCGCGTGCTTGACGAATCTTTCCAGACCGCACTTTCCGGGGCTTCCAAAGATTTTCAGGAAAGCTCCTCCAGCTTGCTGTTCGCCTTTACTTTAGCTTTGATCCTCATTTATTTGGTGCTGGCGGCCCAGTTTGAAAGCTTCCGCGACCCATTCATCATCATGTTTACGGTGCCTTTGGCCTTAGCCGGAGCGGTGGGTTCGCTGTACCTAACGGATCAAACCCTCAATATTTTCAGCCAGATCGGCATCATCATGCTCATTGGTCTGGTGGCTAAAAACGGGATTTTGATCGTGGAATTTGCGAACCAACGCAAAGAACAGGGCTTCGACCGCCTTGAAGCCATCAAAGATGCTTCGGTGTCGCGTTTCCGGCCCATTTTGATGACCAGCTTGTCTACCATTTTGGGGGTATTGCCCATCGCCCTGGCTTTGGGCGCCGGCTCTGAAAGCCGCGTATCCATGGGCATTGCCGTAATCGGTGGTATGGTCTTTTCTACTGTGTTGACCCTTTATGTGATTCCAGCCATTTATACTGTTTTGTCTTCCAAAAAAGCCAATTTTTTGGTTGATTTGACGGAAGAAACGGAGGTGGAAGTTCGTGAAAGCAAGGCACTAGTAGAATAAATACAGTTGGCAGTTGGCAGGAATTTAGTTGGCAGGGTGATCCAGTTGGCAGTTAGCAGAAATTCAGTTGGCAGGATTGCTTGGGTTTCAATGGGTGGGTTACTCATCAACGTGAAATCGGGAAGAAACCATAGCTTTTTGAAAGACCCCTGGCGTCCTGTGAGCGATTGTTTCCCGCAAAGGTCGCAAAGGTTCCGCCAAGGTCGCAAAGCGGGATGCTGTCTGGCTTAGCGCCCTTTGCGGGAAATGATATAGTCGGTAGGATCTAAAAATTAACATACTCCCCCGGATCAACTGGTTTCCCTTTGTGCCACAGCTCAAAATGCAGGTGCGGGCCGCTGGTGAGTTCACCCGTGTTGCCGATGATGGCTACGCCTTCGCCGGCGCGCACAAAGTTGCCCGCTTTTTTCAACAGGGTCGCATTGTGTTTATAAAAAGTAATGACATTGTTGGTGTGCTGAATGCCGATGGTGTTGCCCGTTTCCAACGTCCAGTCGGAGAAAAAAACATAGCCGTCCATTGCCGCTTTGATCGCAGTGTTTTTTGGCGCCAGGATATCAATGCCGTAATGCCCTTTGTCGGGCATGAAACCTGCGGCGACTTCGCCATTCAACGGAGAAGTAAAGTACATCTGTTCCAGCGGCACTTCACGAACTGGGAAATTGGTAATGCGGCCACTGCGCGCCACTGCGCCCACCTGTTCCATTTCTGCTTCCTGCCGCAGTTCTTCTTCGGCCTCCGACACCGGCACGGATGAGGCGGCAAGGCTGTCGTAGTAGGAAACGTCTACCGGGGGCACTTCCTCTTCTGTTTGGACGTCTCCGACTAGCATTTTTCTAAAATTCTCTGAATAACTGCGGTAGGCGTCGAGTTCTTTTTCCATCTCTTCCAACTCGCTGTAAAGATCCAGGATTGCCGTATCTTCGGGCACACTGCCGTAGCCCGGCACATATTTTCGCAAGGGTGTGAAAGCGATGAGTGAAACTACGGCGATGGTTACGACCACCAAAACGCTCGTCACAAAAATGTAAGCATTGAGCAAAGTGAGGCGGTAAGCGCGCACTTCCTCAAAGGTGTCATCGGTCATGATGACGAAGCGATAACTGTGTTTCAGCCGCTCTTTTAATATTTCCCAACGTGATTTCGACTGTTCACCGTCCATTTTCTCGTTAATTAGCTTGTTTTATATACTATTCCACCTCGCTCTGCGGTTTGAAATCTTGCGATATTGCCATAATTTTGTGCGCCGAAAGCAAAGATCGCGTGCAAAATTAAGTCTCCCCAATGGATTTGCTCAGATCAGGCTCATTTTTAACGAATTTTAAATTCTTATAGTTTTGAAACAGGCATATAAAGCAGGTGTG
>JBJXFD010000598.1:0-2760 GCA_046153985.1 Saprospiraceae bacterium | reverse complement strand
ACTACAATGCTGCGCAATTATAATTTCAGGTTTTTGTTGGCGAAGGCGGCTGCGGGGGAGTAAGATGCAGCCCTCCGCCCCGCTTCGACTAACGCTCAACGTACGCGAAGGGGGAACTTAGTACCCTAATTTTGATGGCCAATAGTGTATGCCCTGTTTTTTCAACAAAAACAGACGGCCTGATTTTGGATTTTGACCAAAAAATCGCTTTCTTTGTTCAATGTTAATTTTTGTTACTACCATTCCTCTGCATTCGAAAACTTGTTTTCAGTTCCTCAGACGCACCGCAACCGGTATAGCATTTTGTACAAACACAACAACACCCTACTGATCCTGGATTCTGGGTCAGGAAGGGCTTGGCTATTTAGATTTATTGTATCACTCTAAAATATTAGACGTATGAAAACTGTTTTTTTATTGATCTCTGATGTTTCGCTCTCTCCCCTGATTTCTTCAATAAATATGGGGGGGGTAAGCTGCTTACGTGCCTCATGATTGGCATTCTGCCATGGATAATGGCGGCTCAATCTGAACCGGAGCCAGAGCCTGAACCCAGGGAGATTTTTCCCTTATCTTGCCTGGAAGGCATTACTTCTGCTCCCGGATTTCCTATTGTAGAGGTACAAGTGAATGTGCATTTTATTGGCCCTACTTATAATAACTTCAATCCTGATGATCTCAATAATCCCAATGATGATAACGAACCATTGCTACTTGATACCACTACCGATCACGAATCCTGGAATGGCAATCTCGCTGCCAGGGCCATGATAGAAAGAGCAAATCTGATTATGTCTAACCTGAATGATAACCCGCTTGGATTTGCAGATTTCATCGGTGACAGCCGTATTCGCTTTAAACTGTATACTGAAGCAGGAAATGCTAATGACAAATATGGTGGCATCTGGTACAGGCCAACAACGCCAATTATTGACTCGCTACCCTATGGCAAAAAGGTATTGCACATTATTGTACGCGATGATACAACTAATTTCGATGGCCAGGCTTGTGGTACAGGAATGTTATGCAACCACTTATCTCTAAACAACTGGCACAGCCGCTTGGAAAATGGACCTGGTTTCCAAAATGACTGGTATGGCGCAGCTGTTTATATGGCTAAAGTAGTGGTTCACGAAACCGGGCATATTGCCGGACTTTGTCACTCATTTAATGCAAATGGACAATGCAGTGCTGATTTAGATATTGTTGCCGAGTGCAATATCCCGGGCGCTACCGGCGGCGGTGGGTGTGATGTCTTCGGATGTAATAATGGAGCATCGCTAAGCACCAATATTATGGGATATAATGGGAGATCATCTTCTCTTTCCCCTTGCCAATGGAGGGTCTATTACGGCAGATTGCTGGGAGGTAGCCCGGTAACCGGTAAACGCCCGCAATTTGTTAAATTGGGAGACTGTGGGGATGTCGAAGCTTTACCGCCCATTACCATATATTCAGGAACGACCGTAACCTGGTCTTCGCCGCAAGTCATTGGCGGGCCCGTTATCATTGAAGCAAATGCAACATTGGTCATCAATTGTGTCCATTTTTTTGGAAAACACGCCAATATCCAGGTTAAACTGGGCGGGAAACTAAAAGTGATTGGCGGCACACTCATGTCAGTCTGCGGCGAACCTTCCTGGGAAGGGATTTTTGTTGAAGGCAATGCAAACGAAGCTCAACCTGACCCGGAAGCTGAGGTTTCTGAAACGAACGACTGGTTATCCGGCGTCGTATATTTAGACGGAGCCTATATTTCCGGTGCATACACGGCGGTGAATACCTGGAAATATGGCCAGCTTGGAAATCCTGATTATTGGGGCGGTGTGGTGTACGCCAAAGCAAGCACATTCGAAAACAACAGGCGTGGCGTAGCTTTTATGCCTTATTCAGGGGATAACAAAAGCGCATTTACAAACGGATGCCTGTTTCGGGAGAATGATAACCTCATCGAAGGAACCCGGGGCGTCAGTATTTGGGGCTGTACTGGCATAGATTTTATCAGTAATTTTTTTGAAAGCTTGGACGTAGCAGGAATTTACGGGATTGATTTTGGAGCAACAAATATTACGCTAAACCGATTTGAAAAATGCTATCGAGGCATAGAAATCTATTCAACTCTCCCAATTTCTGCCAACCAGTTCAGAATTGGCTATAAACCGGAGGACAGAAACCGTTTTTTGAACAATCTGAGCGCAGGAATATATGTCCAATCCTCCAACAGGCTGTCGAGTCTTCAGGTCTTTAATAACTATTTTGAATCCAGTGGCCGCTGTATAAATGTTGCCGGGCCTGCCAAATACGACATCCGGTATAACACCTTCAAAGAAAGCGCCCATGGTTTTTATGCCTTAAATACAGGGCGGGACGATAATCGCTTATGGTGCAATACCATCAGATATCCGGGGTCTTATGGAACATATCTCAACAGAGATAACCGGGGATTAGAGCTAAAATACAATGTTTATGCGGGAACGGCGACGTTCAGAGACAACACAATAGAAGGAAGTATGATGAATCCCGACGATCCGGGAGAAATCTTCAGCAGCCAGGGTACAGACGGCGATCCTGCCGACAACTGTTTCAGCTCGCCAAATAAGGCTTTCGGATCGATCGGCTTTACGACGCCTTTCGATTATTATGTCCCTTTTGGTGCAGTCAATACAACCCAGTGCAATGTGTTGCCTACGGCACTACCGGCGGGAATTACCCTTGTATTTACGACAAATAATGAAGGGAGTGATTGCGATAACGAGGACA
>JBJXFD010000560.1:0-23417 GCA_046153985.1 Saprospiraceae bacterium | reverse complement strand
TCTACCCTTCAGGTCCGCATCCTCGGCATTGCGCCGCTGCTCGATGTAAAAGACGATAACGGCAACTTTAAGTACGAACAACCCATGTTCTGGGTGTATTATCCGGATGCAAGAAAGATGCTGGCGCACGAACGTGTGTTCACTTTCGGCAACGATGCTGCACCGATGACCTGGGAAGACCTGCTTGAAATGCGTTATTTCTCCAGCTACATTTTCAAAGAATCGAACGTACACGACCGCCGTTTGCAGGAGTACGTAACGGGCGTTGACATGTTGCTGGAAGCAGATAAAATCAGACAGGAGATCTTCAATTTCGAACACGATTTGTGGTCGTATTAATTGTAACAGTGCCTGTAGGAAAGTCGAAGGCCCGGAGCAGCAATTGCTTCGGGCCTTTGTCGTGGTACCGCCGAACTCCGATTCGGCTGAAGCATTCATACTGTCCCGAAATGCCAAGGTTACGGTGCGCTGCACCTTGCTACCCTTGATTCCTGTGATTACAAATATTGTTGGTGCGCTGCACCCCATTCCCGCTCCCGTTATAAGGGACAGCTTGTACGGCAGGATCTTGTCACGTGATTACTTCGTGAAACTTCGTGTTTACACAACCCCAAATTAATTGGAACGCAAAGTTGTTTGTTATTGCCGGATGGTCGTCCTGAAACTCTCTTGTAAAAGCGGGGCATTTTGGATCAGTTCTTTCCTTGAAATTCCTGCCTGTTCTGCCTTTTTGGCTACTTTTTTGAATGTATTGGTGTCCTTGGTTCTCTTGGCTTCTTCCAGAACGATTGAAAAAACCTGTGGGTCTGTTGAATTATTGGCTACTGCCGCTTTTGCAGCAGACAGCGCCTCTTTTTCATTGCCCAGCGCTTTGTCTGCGCTTGCTTTTTCTTCCAATGCTCCCGTATTTTCAGGGTTAACCCGAAGCAAAGCCTCTGCATTGGCTTTTCGGTCACTTTGTATTGTTTTTTGTTCGTTGACCTTGTTTTTGATTTGCTTGATGCCTGGGTATGCTGGGTTCAATTTATTTGCCTGATTGATGTCCTGCTCTGCTTTATCTAAGGATAAGGTTTTTAAATGCACCGTGCTGCGCGAAACATAGGCTTCTGTGAGTCCGGTTGTATCTTTTTTATCTTGCTGAACCTGTTTCAATCTTACTTCGACTAAAGTATTGTAGTCTTCGAGGGCTTCTACGTCATCCCCTTTTTTAAAATTAAGTGCAGCCCGGTTGTTCAGGGCAAGCCAATAGTCAGGTTTTTTTTCCAGCACTTTGTCGTAAGTGTTTTGGGCTTTTTCAGGCTGGCCGTTAGCCATATAACTGTCAGCCAAAGCCATTCCCCAGAGGAGTGCCGCTGTTGAATCGGAAGTTTCCACCTTTTCCAACTGTGCAATAGCCGCTTCTGTATTCCCCGTTTCTTTGGCGATAACGCCAAAGAGAATTTTCATAACATTTTCGATGTCTGCTGTAAGAAACGAGTTTTCAGAAAGGATACTGGAAACTGAAGTAAGGGTATCAATGACCGAGTTTTCTGTTATTTTCAGATGGGTATATTCTGAATTTAAAAATTTGTATTTCAGTCTGGTAATTGAACCGGAAGTCAGCATTTCTGTCGTACCGATAATGATCAAATTCGCTTTGCAATTGGCTGCAAGTGTATTTGCAGCAACAGTTGGCGTGGCGGGATAATTATCGTAGTTATTATTTTTTTCAAAATCGTAGATGAAGTTCTGAATGCTGGCCTTGACTCCCAGCTCTTCACTTAGTGCGACTAACTTGTTTTTGATGGTCACATGGGTGTTGGTTAAGGTTCTTTTTTCCTCCAGGGGCTGGAAAGGAAATACAAGCACCTTGAATACAGAAGTGGAATCGAAGCCGGGGCAATTGGGATCAACAACAGTTTGTTGTGAAGTGCCTTCTTCTTTATTGCTAAAAACCAATACAGCAATCACCATTCCCAGTGCCAGCACCCCGCCTACAATCCAAGGAAGCAGGCGCTTTGCCTGTTTTCCTTTCACCTCGCTGCCATCCTCTTTTTTCAGAACTTCCAGTAAATCGAGGATCTGATCGGTGACTAAGTTATAGTTCAGCCTGGCATTGTCAAAACTAACCAAGCCCTGTTTTTCATCTTTTTGGGTTTTCTGAAACAAAGATTGCGCCTGAATGGCGTCATTGGCTAAGCTGCTGCCGGCCTTTTCCAATTCTTCCACTAAGCGCTGCAAGGCGTGTTCTATATCGGCTTTGCCGACCAAGCCCTTGATTTCCGCAATCAGGTGTAATTTATCCATTAGATGACCCTGCATTTAAGATGGGGAAGTGATTTTTCACACCAAAGTTAACAATCGCTTACAACACTGCAAATGAAAGCATTCGCCAGATGTATAAGGCCGTGTTGGCATAGGTACGTTATGCTTTTTTTCCAAGCTCTACTGCGCGGTTCAGGGCGGCATTCGCGCCTTCTATGATGTCGTTGCGCAAAGCATTTTCGCCGTACGACCGAAGGGCAGCTTCTGTAGTACCGCCCCGGGAACACACCTTTTCAATCCACTCCCCGCAGGAAAAATCGGACTTGTCGTACAACTCGATGGCGCCCCGGAAAGTCTGGCTTACCAGCAATTCCGATTCCGACTGGTTGAAACCCATGTCCCGGGCTGCGCTCATCATGGCTTCCATAAAATACCAGACGTAGGCCGGGCCACTTCCGGAAATGGCAGTTGCTGCATCAATGGCGGATTCCTGCGCCACATAAACCGTTTTCCCGGTCGTGTTCAACAGGTTTTGAACCATCACCAACTCGATGCGCGTGACCTCGTCGGACGACGTAAAAGCCGTCATGCCCATGCCGATCTGGGCAGGCAGGTTGGGCATGGCACGGATGATTTTGCGCGCGCCCAATTGTTCTGAAATGGTTTCGATGCGTACCCCGGCCATGATGGACAGGAACACCTGCTGGGGGTCAATCAGCGGGCGCAGACCCAGTAACAAAGCTTCTGAATCCTGCGGCTTCACGGCAAGGATGACCAAATCAGCGCTCCGGATGCAGTTTTCCGGCTCGCCATACACCGTGCCGATGTCTTTTTTGCTGAGCTCCTCCGCCTTTTCCGGCGATTTTTCTAAAATCATCATGTCCTCCTTCACGGTAATGTGCGAACGGAGGAAGCTTTGCGCGTACGTCAACCCCATGTTGCCGCCGCCGATGATGAGTATTTTCATGGATATGTATGATTGCGATGTTTGTAAAGCCGCAAAGTTAGGTTAATTTGCGTAGGTTGTTTAGGGTTCAGCCAGCTCAGCTACCGACATCGCGCGAGCGGACATAAAAACAGAGGAAAATGAAATTGAAGTTTCGGAGGATTATATCAGCCGGGAAATTTATTCCTGAAGTAGATGGCTTGAGGTTTATTGCAGTCTTCAGTGTTGTTATGTTTCATTTGAATGAATTTTTGAACGACCATGACAAAAATATTTATGTGCAATCTTATGACTTTAGCTTTATCAACAACCTGTTGTCTCATGGGAACTTAGGCGTTCCTTTGTTTTTTGTGTTGAGCGGATTTATTCTTGGGAGGCCATTTGCAGATAGCTATATCAATGCCGGCAATAAAATTGATTTAAAAAAATATTTCATCAGGCGATTAACCCGGTTAGAGCCTCCTTATATGCTCATTATGACATTTTTGCTGATTGCAAAGGTGTATTTAATCTCAGTATTAACAGTTAAAGAAGGTTTTTACAGCTACTTAGCGTCAATAACTTACACCCATAATTTCTTTTATGGAAAAGGAACTTTACCCCTCCTGAACGGACCAGCATGGAGCCTCGAAATAGAAATACAATTTTACATGATCGTTCCTTTGTTAACTCATGTTTTTTCTATACCGAATAAAGTTTCAAGGAGACTTATTCTTGTTTTCGCTTCCCTGTTCTTTATCATTTTTGATTATTGGGTAGTTCTTCCATTTTGGTCAATATTGAATTATTTTGAATTTTTCTTAGCGGGCTTTCTTTTAGCAGATTTTTATGCCAGTAATTCAATGTTGTTTAGGAAAAGCAAATACGATTCCTGGATTGGTGTTTTTTTTCTTGTCTTTATCTGGCTGTTTAAAACCACTGATTTCAATAACACCATCCTGAAAATAATATGGGAAATTGCCCAATTGTCAAGTATTTTTTTCTGTTCTACTATGTCATTTTTCATCAGGCAATCAAGTTTCTCAGAAACGCTTACATCACAAATATTGGAGGAATGTGTTACACCATCTACCTTTTACATTTTCCCATCTTTAGTATGGTAAGGGATTCGCTCTTAAGTATTTCCTTTTCCACGAATGAATTAATTAACACCATGGTCTACTCAGGAATTCTCCTCGCAATTGTCCTTTTTCTTTCCTCCATATTTTTTTTAACAGTTGAAAGACCTTGCATGGATAAGGATTGGTATAAAAAAATAATAAAATCCTGACTCCAATGATAAGAAATGCTATATGTGGTCTTTTTTTGCAGCTAATAGTGGCTTGTTATGGTCAACCTGCTAAAAAACAAAATGATGTAATCCCTGAAGTGGATACAACGCACAGCCAATCTTCATCCCCTGCAATAAATAATTTTGAAATAGAGGAATATAACATTGTTGGCGATACGCTAAAGATTGTTTCCACAGCTGATTTTTTGTATTATCCTTTTGGTAGCTATACGGATGAAAAAACACTTGCCAAACAATTTTCATTTATGAAAAAATCCGTTGAGTATAGCAATCAAAACCGAGAGCAATCAGAAGGAAAACTGCCTCTATATAGATTTTCTTTGAATCATAGCTACACTAAATTTCTTTACGATGAAGAAAAAGGGAGGATGGAGCTAATTGCGGCAAAAATAACTGACCGTGAAGTGATTTTGAGCAACCAGGTTAAGATTGGCATGACCAAAGCAGATTTTATTGGCAGATTTTCAAATCAGATAAAGCCGGAGCAAATTAAAAGCGTAAAAGTCATTGAATTTATTTCCGGCCTGCTTGGAATTTGGCACTTCTATAATTTTGATAACGATATCTTAATATCATTTTATATAACCACAGACTATCAGTTGGATAAAAATTAAATAATTTGAATCACCCCGGATTTTACCTTCAACGAGGTCATTGGTAAAAATCCGGGACGATTCCTATTCTAAATAGTGTCTGTCTTTATAGTCCGATAGCTGCGTTACGCTCGGCCCAAAAAGCGTCATTTACGCGAGTAAACTCCAATTTTTGGGCCTTCGCGTGCCTTGCTCTCGAACTATAAAGACAGACACTAAACAGGTTTACTGACAGTTTTCTGAATAAAAGAAAACATGCTTTTCCACCTGCGACCACTTTTTGTTTTTGACAAACTCTTTCTTGAAGGCATCGCATCCGCTGTACAAGCCTGCGAATTCATCATCGTAGTTCTTCTTAAATATTCTGGTGGCTACTTTATCCCCCTTTTTGAAGTAATAGGATTTATTGTCGCCGCCCGTCACCTGTAGGCCGCCTACACTCAGACCGCCCGTTTCGGTAGCCCAAGGGTCGAAATAAACCTTGATGCCGTTAGCAAAGCCTGGGTTCACCAATTGCATCAACAAGGTCATTTTTTTCTTTTTTACCATCACTTCGGTGGTTTCAAAAAAGACATAACCCTGCTTGATGTACTCGGCATGGGCGCTTTTGTCGTCTTTCCACTTGGATGAATTGAAGGCAACGTTAGTCTCCCGGGCCATGTTGTCGAAGCCGGTCGGCGCCAGGTACATGTGTTTCACCTGCTCTGGCTTCAGGGCCATTTCTTTGCCTTCAGCATCTTTGAGTTCAATGGCGCTGATCAGGCCCTTCTTGCGCTTGATTTTGTCCACGAACCTGGTGATGGTCTCTCCATTGGTGAGGGTAATGTAGGCTTCCTTACTGCCGGAGAAACTGTGAGCGCCGTCTAAAAAGTTTTGAGCATTCGCGGAATGGGCAGCTAAAAGCAGCAGCCCAAGCGCTAATATTCTGTTGATCATCATAAAAGGAATTGATGGGTTAAATAAGGCACAAGTTACAGAATCAGGGGTGATTTTGGGCAACTACAGCTGGTATATTTCATGAAAGTAAGAACCCTGGGGCATCATCTCCCACTCAAAACCAACCTTCCCGTCGCCCGGATTTCCCCGTTGCTGATTTCATAAAAATAAAGCCCCGCGCCGGGCAAGTCTTGATTTTCGATGCGGAAATGGTGAAGCCCTTCCGGGTAAACGGCCTGTTGTTGGGTAACAAGTCGGCCGGCCACGTCGAAAACTTTTAACGAAACCCCGGCTTCTCCACCCGTCCGGAACCGGATATCCCCAGCCGAGTTGAACGGATTGGGCGTACAACCCAGCAAGGTCAGAGACGCCTCCGGAGCCTGTTTTTCCTCAAAATCGAGGGCAACCGAACCAACCGCCACTTCGCCCTGCCCGTTGAGGAAATAACTTTCGGGGTTGAGTCCCTCCGGTAAAATGCGGAGCGCCGATTGCCAATTGGTTGACGCTTTGGCGCGGAACTGCAACGCGGCTGTCGGCGCCGTACCCGGACTCAACTGGTTCCAACTCACGCGGATGCGCCCTTGTTCCGCTTCTGAAGTACCAAAATTGGCGTCGTTCATCGAAGCGGTTGGCGCGATTTCCAGGAATTCGAGCAGATCCGCGTCAAATCGCAACAGGCACTGAAACCCCAACGCATCAGATCGGGCGCCTTCCAATTGCAGGGTATAAACTTCTCCCGGTTCCAGTTGGGCATTGGCAGCGCTGAAACGCAGGCTTTCGCTGCTGCGCGGCTCGATGTTTTGAAACGCCGCCGGGTTTGCGTTGTTGTTCACGTCGCCGATTTTGATCCCGACAAAATTGATGGTGGTATCGCTGCTCAGCTCCTGGATCAGCACGCTTTCCGGGAAATTTTGTCCAAAAGGGTTGTTTGGGTCGGTGAAGGCGAAATCCTCCGGCACAAACCGCCAGGAGGTATTGTTGCTGAATGCGGTGTCTATGCTGAGGATGATTTTGCGCAAGAGGATAATATCGAGGGTGGAGACGTTTCCCGAGCGGTTGGCGTCGGCGGCAATCGCCTTGTAGGGCGAATTGAGCAATTGAGTGAACGTAATGTGCCTGCTGATGAGGATGACGTCTACGGTGGAAATGCCATTGGGATGGGCAATGTTTTTACCGGGTTCCACTTTATACCCCATGCCAGACGGCACATCGGTGAACGCGTAAACCCCGTTGCTTTGGGTGATGAGGGAGTCGTTGTAAGGCCCGTTGAGGGAAACCTGTGCCTGCCCGATGCCCGCGCCCGCTTCGGTACGGATGTTACCCTGAATGCGCCAGGTTGGGACGCAGGTATTGTTGGGGGCGTCAATGACAAATTCTACGGTGCAGGAACTCAAATTCCCGGCATCATCACTCGCCCAAAGGGTCAACTGCTGCAAGCCGATCGAGTCGCAATTGTAGGCAACGCTGTTCAAACTGCCGTCCGGTGAAAAAGAAAGCGCCGCTTCGGAACAATTGTCAGAAAGGGCCTCCAATAAATCGCCCGGCGCCAGGGTAAGTTCATTTTCGGCATCCAATTCAAATACCAGATTGCCGGTACAGGCCAATGTTGGCGGAGTGCAGTCCTGCACTTCAAAATAGAGGGTGTCTAAGCTAATGTTTCCACAGGCGTCGGATACATTGACCAAAAAGGCGTGTTCCCCTTCCGGGTACTGCCCGCTGATGCGGTAAAATGAATCTCCAAGCGCGCTGAGTACGCCAAACATATCGCTTTGAGGCGGCTGGTTGTTGAGCCTCAGGCTGTGAAAGACGGTCAGGCTGCCCGGACAGTCGTCGTTGATGGAAAAATCAAAATTGACCGCGCCGGTACAACTTCCAGTTGCTGCTGCACACACGGACTGGGAGGAGATCGGAACATTGATTTGCGGCGCCTGATCGTCTGTGACGCGGATAATTTGCTGGTAGGTGTAACGACCGGTTGAAGGGCCGATTGCCACAGCTGCGCCGCCCGTTGTCACCCGGAATAACATCTCTCCATCGGAGAATAGTTCGTACGGTGTTCCGGCAGGAAAGAAAAAAGGCCCGCGCGGAATTTGAAACGCCGGGGAAACGCCGTCGTATTCGCACCAGTTAATGAGGGTATGGGTGCGGATGATGCGGTAACATTCCGGGCCGCCAGTGCTTTCTTCTATTGTCTCAGACACCGCAACGGTAATGCTGTCGCAGCCCTCGGTGGTGACCGTAAATGCCGGAAAATTGTTGTCTAAGCAGGAAACGGTCAGATCTCCCGGCGTCATAAAACGGTAGTCGTGGTCGCTGCTCAGGGTGATGACCTGGGTGGCGACGGCAGGAGTATTGCCGGGGTTGTCTGTTGCCGTCCAGGTCCGGGTGATGGCGCCCGCATTGCAGGGGCCGAGGTTTTGCACTACTGAAAATTGAACATCAAAACTACAATTATCCGCAAACTGGGGCGCGTCAAAGCCGGCAGTAAGGTAGGGGGCAAAATCGCTGGTGCAGGAAATGGTACGGTTGGGGGCAGGCTGAACTACTTGTGGCGGCACACGATCTTCAACGGTCACCAATGAATTGCATTCATTAAAATTACCATAACAATCGTACAGGCGCAACACCACTTCAACCGTAGTATTGGTGCAAAAAAAGTCAATGCTGTCGCGGAAAAGGCTGTCGGGTTCGTCCACAAATTTCAACTTGAATGCGTCAATGCAACAGTCGTCGAAGCTGCCTTCGTCTATATGAGTCGGATAGAGGCGCGCAAAACCTCCTGATGACAGCGAAAAAGAAACCGCGTTGTCGCAAAGCATAAAGGGCGTTTGGTCGTCTGCGATTTCCAGCGTTCCTGCAACTTCATTCGTATTGCCGCAGGCATCTGTGGCTTCGTACAGAATTTCATGAACGCCTAAAGGCAGACCCGGGAAAGGGAGAATCCCCCCGTCGTTGCCATTGACGCCATTGACGTAAGTGGCTTCGCCCATTGGCGTGAAAATCCGGATGGTGAAGGCATTGCAGGGGTCGTCCACAATCGGCGCCGGAATCAAACCTGCGCCGGTACAATAACCCAAACCGTTGATCTGCGGAGAAACGGTGGCGCTGATGACCAAGGGGGGCGCTACAATCGTAGGCGGCGTCACGTCGCGCACCACAATGAACTGGATATTGTCGGCGCCCAGCCCATCGGTACTATAAATGGCATTCGTACAGGCATCAATGACAAACCAGGTGCGCCGGATGGTGAAACTGACATCTGTATTGCCGCAAAGATTAATGCGTTGATCCATAAAGGAATAGGCCATTCCGCAAAGTGGATTGTCCACTAAGTTTGGGATGCCGGCCTGGCCAGCGGTTGCATTAACGATGCCCGGGTTGGCCTGGTATGCTTCGCAGGTAAAGGTCCGGTCTTGCGGGAATCGAAGTGCTGCCTGCGTACCCCTTGCAATTGAAATGGTCTGAATTCTGGTGCGCACATTGCCGACAGCATCCACCGCGCGCCAGGTTCGGAAAATCTGGACTTTGGGGTTGCCGCATGGCGTTTCAGACCAAACATCCGTGTAGGTTAGTTCCACCGGGGTGCAGTCCGTTGCAATTGCAAAACCCGTTGCTTCCGGCTGCCAGGGCGCCGTGCAGGGGATGGTCATATTGGGAGGCGTAGTGAGCGTCGGCAGGGTAAAATCTTTGACATTGATGTTGGTAATGCAAAATAATTCGCTGCAATCGTCCTGAATTACGCCCAGCAAGGTCTGGCCGGCATATTCGGCTGTAATCGTATCCCCGAGGTTTTGCCCTGCTTCATTGAAGACTTCGACGGTATAAAAATCGTAGGTAATCGGAGTACCGGCCAACAGCATGGCGGGCGTAACCGGAATGAAGCACGTGGTCGGGTTTAGGGTCACATTGATGGTGCTGTTGCAGGCTAACGAAGCGGTACTCCGCACAATGACCTGCTTCTCAACGGTGGTTGCGCAGCCGGTTTGGTGATAAGCGCCGTGGGCAGGCACGCCAACATCGAAGGTATAGCGCACCTTGTACGTCCCCTGCCCGAGTGTGGAAGGGGAAAACGTTTGTGTGAAAAATGTCTGGTTGTTTTGCACGCGGGTAATGCTCCAGAATTGATTGGCCGGATCCAGGTTGACTACGTTACCGTCGAAATCTGAAGTGGCGCTGCCCTGCATGAACACATCCGGCGCATTATCGCAATAAAAGCTACCGAGGTTTTCAATGAGCGGGTCAGGGTAATAACAGGTGTTCGTAACCGGACCGAATACCAATCCCGGTAAATCAGGCGATTCCACGAGTGCATAGGATGCGTTGGCATCGCGCACGGCTGTTTGCAACACGTAGACCCCGGTGGCGCCAATTTCGGGGATATTGGTACCCTGCGGCACCGATAAGAGGGAAGCCCTCAAAAATACGTTATCTGAATCCACCACCCGCCATTGCTGGCCCGAAACTCCGGTGGCGATGATCAATTGGTCGTTGAAAAAGCCGTTGTTGGGATTGCTTCCGTTGGGAATAATGGGCAGGCTGCGACAGGAACAGGCCGGGATGATGTCAATAACCCCATCGGCGTTTAAGTCTGTTCCTCCTTCCGGGATGTTGTTCAGGTTGGTAAATGGCGCCATGAAATTGCCGGGTAAGGCAAATTGTACGGCTTCCATAGGATGAGCCGCAAGTTCTGGTTCGGGGGACGACAGGGAGTGGTTTGAAAACAGACCTGGCCATAAGCTGAACCAGAGCGCGAATGCGATAGCGGGCAGATAAACGGGTTTTGGAAAGGCAAAAAAGCCTTTATGAGCTAGCTTTTGCATGGGATGTGGAGTAAAATCGGTTTTGAGAAAATTTTTAGCAAACGGGAACACCGTCGCCAAAGCATAACAGCAAAAGGGTAGGGTAGTGGTCACAGAGACCTTATGGAAGAAAAGCCGGCAGGCTTTCAGTAAAATCCAGTACAGGTTTTGGGTAAGCACAGATGAATCAGTGGTATTGGCCTCTCTTTCAGGTTGTTAAAATACAATGAAGTCCTACTGATGGTAGTATAACTGTTCATGTTCAAGGGATTGGGATGACTGTTCAATATAAAACGAATACAAATATAGAGAATTTGAGCAATTGACAAAGCTGAAATAAGGTTAAAGTGGAAAGGTTAAAGTAGAAAGTAGAAAGTAGAAAGTAGGGTCGCGTTTCCCATAATTCGGGACACACTCTCACTCTCCCTCTCCCCCTCTCTCACTTTCCCCCTCTCTCACTCCCTCTCCCCCTTTCACTCCTTCCTTTCCAACCCATCCAGCAATCCATCCAACGTAAAATGCAGATTGTTGTTGATGTCGCTGACCGCTTTTTTGATTTTATCAACAGAAGCATCAATGGTGGGTTTGTCTACCGGGCCTTCTGCTATGCCCAAAAGAAAAAATTCTATAATTGCCTGAATGACCGGGGCCTGCGTCAACGTCCAGGTTCCGGCACTTTGGTTGTTTTCATCATACAATTCAATAAATACGCATTCCAGCGAATAAGTCAGCGCCAATTTTTTTTCATCGCCGGCAGCCGTCGGGATTTCTATGACAATCATTTGTTGCCGGGCAGCGACCGCTTCCAGCGATTTTTCGATCAGGAATTTTACGGTTTCATATGGAATGTCTCGACCATCCGGAACGCACTCCAATGCACGGAATACGGCTTCCATCACGATCAGAATGAGCTTGTCATTGCGCACCCACTGCGGGTTTTGCAAGGTTTCAGCGATGACCGTACTAACGATGCCCAGAATTTGTTCGGGACTAAGCGCCGGTTTCCATTTGCCGCGTTTGGGTTTGGCAGCAATCGCACGCAAGGTTTGCTCCATGGCCGTTGCGATGAGGTTTTTGGGGCCATCTTCTTTCAGCTTCATGATGCGGTCTACCTGCCCTGCTGTATTTTCAAGGGCAAGACGGAAGAGCTCAGGCAGTAATTCCGGCATCGGAAGTTTGGAAGCTTTGAGCGCCGAGGCGGTATCGTCCAATATCTTCTGGAAGACAGCGTCGCGGCTCACCAACTCCGGGTGTTCTGCAAAAACGTTTAGCGCTGCATGGATGAGCCGTTCGGCTTGTTCGCGCCGGAATCCGCCAGCAATATTGAATTCGGGGTCTTTGAAAAAAATCAGGTTGAGCAGGAGCAGGCCGCGCTTGTCAGGGTATTGAGAAACGACCATGTCTAAGGCATATTCTATTAATTCGAGCAGTTGCGCAGTTTTGTCAATAGAAGCTTCGCTCCCTTCCGGGAAAATGTAGGCGAAAACGAGATCCAGTGCTTTATTCAGCAAAACAATTTCTTCTTCTTCGCGCCCCCAGTGGATGCGGTCGAGCAGGACTTTGCTGCGGGTGACGGCGCGCAGCGACATTTTTAGCACGGTCTGCAGTGCCTCCGGCGTCAGGCGCTGGTCTTTAGGCAAATGCCGGAAAGCATTAAAAACGGCATCCAGCACTGCGCCAAGCAATGATTGTTCTTCTGCGCTGCTGATGACCCAGTCCGGGTACTGTACCACCTCATCGAAGAGGTTATGAACCAATTGAAGCACCTGCGCTCCGGTCAGGCGTGGCTGCCAGTGCTCCGAATCCGGTTTGTCTGAAATCGTTTCCAGAATTTCTTTCAGCGCCAGGGTTAGCAAATATTGCGGTTGGCCGTGCTCAGCAGGGATAACTAAGGCTGCATTCCGGGCGGTATGCTCCAGGGCCAGACGCAGCAATTCGGGGAGGATGCCTGCTTGCCGGAAACTCGAAGCTTCCAGGGCGCCGGCCACTCCGGCGAGGATGCCTTGCAGGGCAATATGGTTGGTGACCAATTCCGGCTTTTCGTTCAATACTTTCAGCGCCGAGTTGAGAATTTGGTCGGCCAATTCGCGGTTAAAACCGCCGGCGTAATCAATGCCTGGCGTTTTGAAAAGCACCAGATCTGCTAAAATAAGGCCTTTAGAGTTCGGGTGTTTGCTGATGATGACATCGAGGATATATTCCAGCAAGTCCATGAGCAGGGGCACCCGGTCGGCCCCTTTCGTGTTGTCGAGGTCGTCCACATAGTGGAAAACCATGTCTAACGCCTGGTTGAGGATGGTCTTTTCCTGAGCGTCGTCGGCCCATTGGATGCGTTCCAGCACCGCGCGGCTGGTGACCGCAGTGCGAATGCTCAGGCGAATGAGCATGTTGATGACCTGGACGTTGAGGCGCTGTTCTTTTGGAATGTTCTCCAAAGCGTCGAAAACAGCGCACAACACCTCCTGAAGCATGGGTTTGTCCTGCACCTTGTTTGTTACCCAGGCAGGATTTTTTACGACGTCGTCGAGGAGGTTGGCCGTAATGTCCAGCAGTTGCGCTTTGGTCAATTGTGGCCTCCATTTTCCTTGTACCGGCGGGCGGGATATTTCAATTAAAATTTGCTGGAGACCTATAAAAAGCAGGTGCTCGCCGTCGTCCGGAACCGAACCCCAAAGCAAATCGAAATTTTGGGCAGTATGTTCCAGGATAAGCCGCACCAATTCGGGCAGGAGATCCGGGCGGTTTTTGAGCACCGGATGTGCTGCCAGGGCACGGGCTACTCCGCTGATGATGGCTTTGACCCCACGGTTGTTTTTTTCAAGCAACTCCGGGCATTCAGCAACCGCTCCCAGTGCCGCACGCACTACTTTATCCAAGGTGTCTGTGCTGAACGCGCCTTTGATGTTAAATTGATCGTTGGGCGCATCAAGGATCGCTTCTAAAAAAGCCATGCCGGTAGACTGGATGAGCAGGGCCTGGCCTTCATTTGCGCCAAGCAATTCATCGGAAGCGTGGAACACATAATGTCCGGCATTCTTGACCATGCTGCGCAACAACATTTGTCCCCACTGAATCGCTTCATCTTCATCGCCGCCTTCTCTCGAACGCTTGAAAATATCCTGGGCAATGCCTTTGCTGGTGGCTTTGATGAAGGCCTGAACTTTAGGGTCTGCGCTGATCTCGGAGCTGAGTTCCCCAATTGCTTCGGCTGCTGAAATGAAAAGCTTGGGGACAATCCGCTCTGCTGAAGTTTTAAATTCTGTAGCGTCACTAAAGGTCACTTCGTCTATGGCAGCAAGGAAACTCCTAATGATTCGGCCATGCGACGAACTGGTATTCAGGGCCCCGGGAACCTGGTTGAAATAGTCAATCCCGATTTCGACTAAGGTGCCGGCCACCAACTGCAGGGGCGAAGTTGGCGGCTCTTTGCCGGTTTCCCATTGCCGGATGCGCAAGAGGGCAACCATGTCTTCCGTATGGATGCGGGTATCATCGGCCTTGGCCTGATCTTCTTTCAACAGCACCCAGAAAAGCTCGTAATAGCTCACGTATTCCAGGGCGCCATGCTCATCCAGACCTGTGGTCAACTGGGTTTCGTGCAATCTGCCCAACCGCTCGATGCGCCTTACGAACTGAAAGCCGCCCGTATTGTCGTTGTCTATGGAGAAAAATTCCTCTGCTTTCATCGCAGTGGGCACGCCGTCGAAGGCAGGCAGAGGCAGAATCAATTCTTTTGATTTCAGGTTTTTAGCGTATGCACGCTGGATATTTCTGCCTAATTTGATTGCCGAATTGATGGCAAATACAATTGCTTCCGCGGTGAGGACAGCCATGTGTTTGGTTTTCGATAAAAAGAAGGAAAATTGCCGGGGCAAATTAGCTATTTTTTTCAGGTTTAATACTACTGTTCTACGGCACTTTGAAGTAATAAATTCTGTTTGAAATCAGGTTTTTATCCTTAACATGAACCGTTTTTTAAAAAATCTTTATGTTTGTCTCCACCTTTTGCGCCTGTCTACTGCAAGTTAAGGGCTTGTTAAAAAAAAATTGATGCAATCCGGATTTAGATCCAACCATCATATCTCATTTTATCGAAACAAACCGGGAGCAGATACTGTGCAGCTGCCGGGGATGTTTACTAAACTTTGAACTTATGGCGCCATTTCGCCCAATTATCAACATTTCGATCCTGTTTAGGAACATCGCAATAATAAGTTCATGTTTTCGGCGTGGGGATTTTTCCAGCGGACAAGGCGCGAGAAGGGAGCGTAGCCAAAGCTACGTGACCGACGAAGCAACGAAGTCCGGTGGGAAAAGCCACCGCCCAAATCGGGAAGTTATTATTGCGGCGTTCCTTAGTCTTGTTTTTTGGTTTAACCCTGCTGTTGCGTCTGGCAATATCGCCGGAAAGCGTGTGCTGCCAGGCGATAGCGTGCAAATGGTATTGTGGCAAATTTCAAAAAGAGCACCCGACATGGTTTCCTATATTCCGGAAACAAAGCGCTGGTTTCTGAATGACCCGCGAAGGGATGCTATTTCCGAAGCCTGGCTGATCCGGCTACAAGATGCTTTCTATTACGATGTGAGCGGGGTTTGTCAATTTTACGGCCGAAAATATTTGGCAGACTGGAAAGCCCTGATGGCCAAAGCGGCGAGAGAGACCTTTTGGGGTGCATCCTTTCTCTGCAATCGAACCAATAATTATTTTGGCATTCGCCGAATGAACAAAGAATGGGTATGCCAGTCGTTTTTCTTTTGCGGCGTTTTTATGAAAAATGACCCCGAACCTACTGATTTTGTGATCTTTACCGATTTTGAATCTTCACTATGGATGTTTATCCACACCATCTACAGCCGCCATTATTTAGACCGGCTGCCCGATTATGGAGATCGGGTGGCCTGGGCCATAGACTTTGAACGAACGAATCGAGTCCGGTACTGGCAACCAACGCTTTATGGTACGATTTTTACCGAACAACTCATGGGTTCCCACTACACGGATGAGGAACTGATTTATACCTGGAGCGAACATCCCATCAACAACCTTTGCGTCAACTGTTCCCGGCAAACCGACCGGGAGTGGGTCAATAAAATATGGGTTGCCGCCAATCGGTCGAGGATTTGATAAGAGAACTTTGTTTAAATTAACCAAAAATTACTGTTTATGAAAAATCAATTGTTGTTCATTGCACTTCTGCTGGCCGGAATGGCTGCGTTTACGGGCTGCGCTTCGCTCACGGGATTTCAGGATGGCCGCACTTTGGGGCAGGATAACGGAGAGCTTGGCGTTTCGCTGAATTTCTCGCAAAGCCCAGATTTTAATGATTGGGAAGATATAGCTGAAGATTCTGTGGACGTGGATATTCCTGAACTGTTTTTTCCTTCTTTTGAATTTTCAGGCCGCTATGGCGTTGCAGATAAAGTGGATATTGGTGTCCGCCTAAACACCAACCTGAATTTAGGCGTGAGCGGTAAATTCCAGGTAGTAGGCGATTCGGAGTCGCAGTTCGCAATGGCACTGGGCGCAGAAGTCGGTACTTTCGGCTTAGTTTCAGGTCTTTGGAACGTACAAATTCCGGTTTTCCTTTCGGTGCATCCATCCGAGCGCTTTGCATGGTACCTGACCCCGCGTTACATCTATCAGTTTACCTCTTATGCAGGAGCAGGTAACGGCCTTTCATACCTTGGCGGCAATACGGGGATTATGTTTGGCGGTCGCAATAAATTTGGAATTGATGTCGGCTATTACAGCCTAAGCGTGAGCGAAACCGAGGGCAATTTAGGGTTGCTGCAAATCGGCCTTGGGGCGCGTTTCCCGCTCGGCGGCAAGGGGCGTAATTGAGAAATTGGCAAGTAGGCAAGAGGCAAAGGGCAAGTAGGCAAGCACGCAAATTGCTAATTTGCCCTTTGCCAATTTGCCCCTTGCCAACTTGCCTCTTGCTTCTTATCAAAACTTATACTGCATCTGCATACTCACCAAAGATCTGGTAGGGCGGTCAGTTTCTTCTAAGCTGCTACCTACCGTTTCCTGGTCGTTCCAGTAGGTTTGTTCGTAACGCGCTTCTACCGTAAGCGCCCGGGTGAGCCGGTAGCGGCAGTTGAAATAAAAACGCATGCCCTGGTTGTAATAAGGCGGAATGGAAAAGGTATAGAGCAGGTTATTTTCATACGCGTAAAAGCGAACCGCATAACCATCGGTGTCAAACAAAGCAAACCGGGTAGAAAACGAAACCGGCGAAGCAATGGGCTGGTAAATCAGATCCTGGTAGATGGCAAAACCTTGCTGAAGGTTGTACACTTCGTTTTCTACAAAGCCGGCGTCTACGCGGCTGCGCCATTCCAACGCTTTGGAGACCTGGTAATTGAATTGCAGCCGAAGCTGGTACTGGCTCCTTTCCGCCAAGCGGTTCACTTTGGTTTCCAGATCCGGGACATTAATTTCCTTCACTTCATTCCTGAATTCGGCGAAAGCCTCAAACCGGCGTTTGCGAAAATGCGTCAACCGAATTCGGTATTCGTGCCCTTTTGACGGCGCGTCCGCATCGAAGCGCAACCACGGGTGTTGCCAGATGTCGAAATACCCGCTCACAATCCAGTTTGCAGAAGGGCGAACAACGATGCCGGTGTACAGTCCGGTTTCATTGCGCCCGCCGCTTGTTTCCCCAAAAGGATCTGCGTTGAGCGCCTGGTACTCGCGCGGATAGTGGCGAAACAAAACGGCCATGTCCACTTTTCGGTCCAAACCGATCAACAGGCCGTTCAGGGTTGCAACGGCGCCGTTGGGACTGGTTGCCGTTTCTCCAAAAAAGTTATAATTGCGCCATACCCACGAATAGTCTACACTGGTGTTCAGCAGGCGATCGCCATTGAAATAGAAACGGTTATAAGGTTGGGGCGTCCGATTTAGGGGGGTGTCGAACTGGTCGTAGAGTGCGTTTACGGCAATGTGGCCGTTCGAAAGTTTGTATTTCAGGCTGCCGCCAAGGGTGAATTGTTCCGTTACATTTTCGTCAGCGATTTCAGCAGTCGTGCGGTGCAGCCCGTCAATGTCGAAGGAAGTCAGCTCCCGGAATTCGGCGTCAACATCCGCAGTGTCGCTTTGTAAAATCAGATTGCCATCGCGGTTGCGCAGGGACGCAAATGCGGTGAATTCCCAGCGGTCGGAAAAAGCCAAAGTTGCCGCCGCGCCACGCATAAAATTCGCCTCATTCACCGAAGTGTAGGGCCGCAGGGTGCGGGCACTGCGTTTGAGGGTCGTCACCAAGGCGCTTTTGCCGGCGCCAAACCCCGAAAACAAAACCAGACCATGCCCAAAACTCACGGCGTAGTCGCCGATGGCCAGCGCTTTGAGGATTTTGCCTTTCCCGGCTTCGGGATTGCTCATAAAAAAATGGGCCGAGTAGTAATCAAATCCGTTTGCATTGCTGCCTTTAAAAAACTCCTCGCCCCGGTCTTTTTCCGCCGTCATGCCCATGCTCATGCGGTTGCCCAACGTGTGCCGGTAGCGCAGATAAAACCGGTTTGGGTCGCCGAGGTAACCATTCGTTCGGGCAGGGTCGTAGCCTTCCTGTTGTTCCAGCACCCTCGACCAGCTCATGAACAATTCATTGTCGCCTTCCCGGAAAAAGCGCCGCAGGGTATACGTTTCATTACCGCCACTGCCGATGCCCACATAAGGCAGGATTTTCCGAATGGTGCTCAAATCAAAACCCGGCACGGCCTGCAATTCCTGGATGGCCACCAAATCCCCGGCGACAGCGCGGTATTGAATCAGGTTCATGATTTGCACGTCGTTCAGCAATTGCAATTCGCGCAAAGCCGTTTCATCCGCTTTGTTGAGGTTGAGCGGACGTTTGGCATAAGCCTCAAGGTGCTCAAAAAGGGTATTGAAATCGAAATCTCCGTCGCCGCCTGCGTTTTGCAAAGCGTCTTCAATCACCTGCTCAATGGGCGCAGTTTCGGGTGGGGGCAGGCTGTCTTGCTGGCCCCATCCGAAAACAGGCAGGAATAAAAGGGCGAAAAATCCGGACTTTGCAAAAGGATGAAGGTTGGCCATGTTTCGGTTGTTTATTCCTATGTGGTAAAAAAAAACTATCTGGGAAAACCAATCCCTACTTCCCCCGTTTTGCCAATTCGCTGAGCGAACTATTCAGAAGGTGACTTTCGGCCCAGGCCGGGATGTCTAAATAAAGCGTGGCTTTGCGTTCGTAAGGACTGGCGGCAAGTTTCAGCGCCTGCCGGTGGAAACGATCGAACGCAGCGCGGCTTTCCGCCAATGGGGTGCGGATCAGTTTTTTTACAAATTGCAGGGTCGCTTTTTGCAGCTTGCTGATGTCCTCTGAATTGCCAAAACTGCGGTGCAAAGACTCAGAGAGGTAGGCGATCAGGTCGTAGTGGCCCGATTCGTAGTGGCAAAGCAGGTGCAGCAGGCGCGCATTGAAATGCAGGTCTTCGCGCAGGGAACCGCCTTTGAGGTGGATGATTTCATTCAGGTATTCGAGCGCTTTTTCAAAATTGCCGCAGCCGAAATAGAGGTAAGCAATTTTATAATAAAAAAGCAGCATCCGGTGAATGTCCGACAGCGCTTCGTATTGTGGAATGGCTTTTTCTATCTCAGGCACCAGCGCCAGGCCCGCTTCGTAATCGCCCGTCAGGTAGGAATAGTTGAGTTTGGAAAGGTGCAGGTACACAAAAGCAACCATGCCTGAATTGGTGTTGAACAGGTCCCGGCTGGCTGTTGCGAATTGGTCGAATGCGCGCAGATTCCGTTCAAAAGTCGCCACATCTCCCAGGAAATACGCCGACATGAGCAGATAGTACAAGCCCCGCATGTAAAGGTCGGGGTCTTTGTCTTTCATTTGCGGGTAGGTCTCGAACAGCTCTACCCACAAGCCCGTGTAGTGGCGGCACGACTGAAAATCGAGCAACACGTAATGGTACCACAGATAAGACTGGTAGAGGTTGATGCGCTCAAAAAAGGTTAGTTTTTCCGTATTCAGTTCGCCCGGCAGGTTAGACTCAAAAAAAGCGCGCACGGCCTGGGCTTCGCGGTCGTTTTTGGCGTGGCCAAACTGGATGTACCAGCCCTGAACGGAGATGTTGAAGTTCGATAATTTGCTGGCGGTGAGGGTGATCTGGCTGCGGCGCAACGATTCTTCCAGCAGGTCCTCCATTTTGTTTTTCACCTGCCGGCTCCGCGTGATGTGCCGCGCTTCGATCAGTTTTTGAAATTCGAGAATTTCGAGGTGCAAAATGTCCTGATGGTGGTCGAGCGCAATGCGTTTGATGCGTTCCAGCAACTTCAGGGCCTGCATGTACATGCCTTTGCCGTACAAAATGCGCGCGAAATCAATTTGTTCGCGGATCTCGATGTCTATGTTTTTTTGAATATAAACCAAGCGCAGGCTGATGAGCAGTTGTTTGTAGAGGTGGCGCTTCAGGTTCGGGAGCTGCGCCTTTTCCACGCCGGCCTGTAATTTTTTCAGCAACTGCGTTTCGTCGTATTCTGCCAGCTTGTCCAAAACATCGAATAATTGCAGGAATTTAGTGTCGCTGCCACTCTCCAAACGGGTAGCATAGAGGCGAAAATTGCGCTTTTCCGACTTGGAAAGCGACTTTACCAACATAAATAACTGGTCTTTTTGCGTGTTGAGCATAACAAAAAAAGAACAATCAAATGATTGATTTGCAATTATTTAGTTGACTTTTCCACCGGATTGGGCATAACATAGCGCTTAAAAATTGAGTGGTAGACAAAGGTTAAGTCAACGTAAATTTGGGTCGTTTTTAAGCCCTATCCTCTTTGCAATTCAAAATCTTTCGAGGTTCGCTTCAGCTACCTTCCGAGAGCCGGGATTCCGCCCGCTATCGGCAGTAAATTGTTTTGCATCAGCAAATGTAAGCAAAAGTGAATGACAGCGTTGCGTTCAAACAACTTTTAGTCACAAATAAAATAGCTTATTCCAATGGCAAAATTCAAATTCGAGTACATCTGGTTGGATGGCTACAAGCCAGATCCGAATCTTAGAAGCAAGACCAAGGTGTTGGAGTTTGATTCCTACGACGGCGATGTGGACGCATTGCCGGAATGGTCTTTCGATGGCAGCTCCACGCAGCAGGCCGAAGGCCGTTCTTCCGACTGCCTGCTCAAGCCGGTAGCGGTTTACCCCGACGCAGCCCGTACGAATGCGTGGCTCGTTGTTTGCGAAGTACTCAATCCGGACGGCACGCCGCACGAAAGCAATACCCGCGCCCTGATTCAGGACGATAGCCCTGATTTCTGGTTCGGTTTCGAGCAGGAATATGTGCTGGAGGAAAACGGAATGCCGATGGGCTTTCCTGAAAAAGGCTACCCTGGCCCACAAGGCCCTTACTACTGCGCAGTTGGCGCCGGCAAAGTTTCCGGTCGCGACATCGTGGAAGAGCACCTCGACCTCTGCCTCAGCGCAGGTTTGGGCATCACGGGCATCAACGCAGAAGTACTGCTGGGCCAGTGGGAATACCAGTGCTTTGGCAAAGGCGCCAAAAAAGCTTCTGATGATTTGATCTTGTCCCGCTACCTCCTGCACCGCGTAACGGAACAATACGGTGTGGTGGTCAACATCCATCCAAAACCGCTGAAAGGCGACTGGAATGGTTCGGGCATGCACTGCAACTTCTCCAACGCTGAAATGCGGGATGAAGGCGGCAAAGCGCTCTTCGAAGCCATTTGCGAGTCTTTCCGCCCGGTTCACAAAGAACACATTGCCGTTTATGGTTCGAGCAACGAACAGCGCCTGACTGGTCTGCACGAAACGCAGTCCATTCATCAGTTCAGCTACGGCATCAGCGACCGCGGTTCTTCCATCCGGATTCCGGTATCCACGGCACAAACCTGGAAAGGCTATCTTGAAGATCGTCGCCCGGCTTCCAATGCAGATCCATATTTGGTAACTTCACGGATCATCAAGACCGTCAATACCGCTCTAGTTCCTGCATAGGAATATGCTATTATTTCCTGCCTCTTATTGTAAAATTTGAGGCAGGTTTTTTAGGTTGGATAAAATAAAACAGGAGTCATTCCAATTGATTGGGATGGCTCCTTATTTTTCTTAGAAAAACGTGAGATCAGGAAGAAAATATAGATTTTTGAATGATGCAAAACACTTCCGTGGAGCCTTTCGAGCGATTTTTTCCCGCAAAGGGCGCAAAGGTCTCGCAGAGGACGCTAAGCCAAAGGGCGCCACGCTTTGCGGCCTTGGCGTCTCCTTTGCGCCCTTTGCGGGAAATTTTAGACGCGAGCCCGAAAAGTGGCTGGCCATACATTCAAAAACACTGGTTTTTAGTCAGTTAATGCCGATCTAATATTAGAAAATTAATTACCGCGCGATCAGTAATTTCCCGCTCTGCGTTCCTCCATCTTCCGTGCGGATCATATAATAGTACATCCCCGGCGGCAAATCGCCCCAATCGAATTGTTGCTGTCTGCCTGCCTGGAAAGTTTCCTCCTTTGCCGGTCGCCCCTGCGCATCGTACAGCACGATTCGGCAGCGTTGGTTGCTCATGAAGTCGCCATTGGGAGTTATCCACACCTGCCCGCTGCCGGGGTTGGGATAAACAAGGAAGTGATTATTTCCTGGTAAAGATTCCGTTGTGGCCGTAATGCTTCCGTCCGGGTTGATGATGGTCCATTCACCACAGTCTTCGACTAAGCACCCCTCTGCGCTGAGGCGCACGAGCCAGACGTTGGGGTCGTTGATGAAAGGCATGGCATTAGGGAAAGTATCCTGATAAAGGCCTGTGAAAACCAGATCGCCATTAGGCAATTCCACTCCGTCCCAGAATCCCATGTCGTATATCGGCGAGCGGTAGTCGCAAAGGGTGCGATCCCAGATGACTTCTCCGTTGTTGGGATCCAGCCGGAATATCCAGCCGCAATCCACATAACGGTCGAGGTCGTCCCTGTGAAATTTTCGGTAGCCTTCGCCGATAATATCGCCATTGGCAGCGGTGTGCAGGTTGTTGATCCGCTTGCGATCGTAGAGGGGGGTGATGAAGGTGTATTCCCAGAGTACCTCACCCTCGGAATCTAATTTGAAGACGGTGGGCGGATACTCATAATTGCCGGAACTCCAGGGTTGATCCCGAAACCCGTTGACCGCGTAGCCGCCATCGTGCAACTCCGTAATGTGAACCTCGTGAGTGCCGCTGCCCGATTCGCTCAAAGGCAAAAGCTGCTGCCAGGCAACATTGCCAAGAGAATCGAATTTGGTAATGTTTCCAACAGCAAAACCTACGGAGCCGGATCTTCTGGTTGCAATCAGATTGCCGCCTTGTGTTGCGACTAAATCTTTTGCAACAACCAAACTATATTCATGGGTTTCTTCATCAAAAAATACTTCACGGACAGGCGTGAAAACCGAATCTGTAAAGATAAGCCAGGCAATTTCCTCGTGATCGGGTGGGAATAATAAACTGTAAATGATAAAGCCCTGATTGTACTTCAGTAAACCGAATGGATTTTCATTTTCCTGGCTATCCCCCAAATCCCATTCACCGAGCGTATTCCCATCTGTAATATCTATTTTGAGGATTTTAATATTTGCAGTAACAAGTTGATTGTGCCTAAT
>JBJXFD010000559.1:0-6864 GCA_046153985.1 Saprospiraceae bacterium | reverse complement strand
CGCTCTGTTGCATTGCAACAACCCGGGTCAATCAAGACGCATTCTTTGGTTTCGTCGTATATAATATAGGTGTTCTCCTCGAAGGGGTTGAATGTCAACCGAACAACATTCGCCATATTTTTTTATTTTTTATAATCTGCTGGTGAAAAAAATTGTTATCTTGAAAGCAGCTTTGAAAACCACAAAAAAATTCTCCATGCAAAGGTATATTTTTCTGACCTTCCTTTTGTTGCCTGCTATGGGCTTGCAACTGAATGCGCAGTACGTCCGCGCGGAGTTTGGCAAAAACCGGGTGCAATACCACGATGACTTTGACGAGTGGTCGAAGTACGAAAGCGACAATTTCATTACTTTCTGGTATGGGGAAGCGAGGAATGTGGGCCAGGCTGCCGTACAGATAGCCGAACAGGATTTCAAAAACATCCAGGCCGTGCTGGAGCACCCGCTCAATGAAAAGTTGCAGATCATCGTGTATACCGACCTGACCGATCTAAAACAAAGCAATATTGGCGTGGAAGACGCCTTTGTGAATACCACCGGCCACACCAAAATTGTCGGCAACAAAATTTTTGTGTATTTCAACGGCGATCACACCCACTTGCGCAGCCAGATCCGGGAAGGCATTGCCAGCGTTTACTTAGACGCCATGCTTTTTGGCTCCACCTTGCAGGAAATCGTCCAGAATGCCGTGATGATGAACCTGCCCGAATGGTTTAAACAGGGTTTGACGTCCTATATCGGCGAATACTGGAATACGGAAACGGATAATTTGCTACGCGACGCCCTGCTGAACAAAAATTTCAAAGGGTTTGAACAATTGGCCGCCGAAAACCCACGCTTAGCCGGGCATGCGTTCTGGTATTTCATTGGCGAAAACTACGGGGCTTCCACAGTTTCCAACCTGCTTTACCTCACCCGAATCAATCGTAGCGTTGAAAGCGGCTTTCTGTATGTGCTGGGCGCTTCTTATCCTTCTATTATTGACAGTTGGGAAGAGTTTTTCAGGCGCAGGTACGAAAACGAACTGCTTGGCCGGGTGGATCCGGAAGGCCGGAAAATTGCCATCAAAAACAAACGCAACCTGCCCATCAGCCAGCTTCGGGTGAGCCCGGATGGCCGGCAGATTGTTTATCAGACGAATGAAATCGGCCAGGTTAAGGTCTATGTGCAGGCGTTGTCGGGCAAAAACGAACGCACCCAAATTTTTAAAGAGGGGTTCCGGAATGCTTTTCAGGCAACAGATTATGGGTATCCGCTCATAGCCTGGAATCCGAATGGCCAGCAAATCGCCATTTTGTATGAAAGACGAGACATCGCCAAGCTGCTGCTGTACGATGTTAAAACCGAAAAAAAGACCCTGCAGGATCTGGCGCCGGAATACCAACGGGTTCACAGCATTGATTTTGTAAATCCGGTGACTTTGGTGTTTTCCGGAACCATCCGCGGATTTTCTGATATTTTCCTGTATTTCATCAACACCCGGCAGTCGGAACGCCTGACCAATGACATTTTTGACGACCTCGACGCTGCTTTCGTCAAAGCCAATAACCGGCGCGGCATCCTGTTTGCTTCAAATCGCCCGGATTCGCTGATGCTGCAACCCAAATTGGACAGCATCACACCCGTTCAGACTTTCGATATTTTTTATTACGACCTCGATGACAGAAGCCGGGAACTGGTGCGGGTGACGAATACGCCTTATGCCAACGAAAAAGCGCCGGTAGCGGTGGACACCACCTATTTTGCCTGGCTGAGCGATCAAAGCGGCATCTACAATCGGGAAGCCGGTTACTTAGAAACCTACCTCCACCATTACGACCGCTATGTTTCCCTCAACGACGGGACAGAGCTTATCGTCAACGCTGACTCCCTGCTGAGCCGCATTGACACAGCACAAATAGACACCATTGTGATGCGGCCCGTTTACAAAAAACGCGCCATCACCCATTCCAATACCAATTATACACGCAACCTGATCGGGCAGCACACCTCGCCTGCATCCATGCGCGTCGTAGAGCTGATGATTAAAGACGGTCAACACCGGGTTATGGTGTCGCCTTTAACCGCCGATAGCGTGGTCCAGGCCGCGAACACGACCTTTCAGTCGGTTCGGCCCGTTGCCAAACCCTTGTTTGAAACAGCGCCGGAAGACCAGCCTTCGCCTGCCGATGTTGTGGAAAAATTGCTAAAAGAACGCCCCCCCGTCACACAGGATACGCTCAAGTTGCCCGAAACGAAAAGGGATACCCATAAAATTGATATTGACAATTACCTTTTCCAAAGCGAGTTCGACGATGAGGAAACGCCACCGGTGGTCATTAAAATAGATACGGAAGAAAAACCGGAAGATCTGGAAGATCCCCTTCCTGTCAAAACCCAGCGCAACGGCCCGCAGCGAACCGGGACAGCAGCAGCCGGGGCTACCGAAGAAATTCATCGCTTTCGTCCCGGCATCATCATTCCTTACCGTTTGTTGTTCCAGGCCGATTTCGTTCAGACGCAACTCGATAATTCTGTCCTTTTTGGAACCTGGGAAAGCCACGCTGCGAACTCCCGCGGCGATTTTCAGCCGCCTTTGGGCATTTTGTTTAAAGCGAACTTTAAAGACCTGCTGGAAGATTACGATTTGGAGGGCGGCGCCAGAATACCTACTTCCTTCAACGGTTCTGAGTATTTTATCACATTTAAGGACAAGAAAAAACGCTTAGACAAATACTATACCATCTACCGGAGCAATTTCCGGGAGACCGTGGATACCATCAGTTTTATCATTCCGCGGCAGGAGGTCAACACCATCCTGGGGCAGTTTGCCGTTTCCTGGCCATTAGATATTTTCAGAAGTTTCCGGGCCACGGCAGGGATACGCCGCGACCGGGTGACCCGGCTTTCCACAGAGCGTTCTACTTTAGAGCAAGCTTCTGTGAGCCAACAACGCGCAAGCCTTCGCTTAGAATACGTTTTTGACAACACCCTCGACCTCGGAATCAACCTGATGAGGGGCAGTCGCTACCGGCTCTATGCAGAGGTTTTCAAAAGTTTTAACCTCGACTTTACAGATGGGGCAAGCCTCGACTTTGGTAAAGGCATTATGACCATCCTGGGCCTCGATGCCCGGCACTATCACCGCCTTGATAAATATAGCATCGTGGCGATGCGGGTAGCCGGCGCGACTTCTTTTGGCGCGGAAAAAATTTCTTACCAGATGGGCGGCGTGGAAAATAGTTTGTTCTCGACCCAATTCAATGAAGAAATTCCAAGGCTGGAAGGCAATCTGGCATTCAATGCCCTGGCTGCTCAAATGCGCGGCTTTGCCCGGAATATTCGCAATGGCAACTCCTATGCATTAATAAATACCGAATTGCGCGTTCCGGTTTTCCGGTATTTGTCCAAAAATATCCGTTCTGCTTTTTTCCGGAATTTTCAGGTGGTCGGCTTCTTCGATGCCGGTACTGCCTGGAGTGGAAACAATCCGTTCAGCAAAGACAATCCGCTTAATATCAGCACATTCCCAACAGACACCAGAGATCCTTTGGTTTCTGTTCGGGTAAAATATTTCCGGGATCCAATTGTGGCCGGTTATGGTGTGGGGCTTCGCTGCCTTGTTTTTGGGTATTTCCTCAAACTCGACTATGGCTGGGGAATTGAAACCCGCGATGTTCAGGAACCGCGTTTGCATTTTTCGCTGGGCACCGATTTTTAGAATACCACTTCCTTTTCCCATTTTTCTCACTGCATTATAGCAGTTCGGGACAAACCGTATTATGCAAGAGCTTGTTGGGGATTCCCCAACAAGCTCTTGCATAATACAGATATGGGGTTCGTAGACCCATCTTGGGTTCATGCAAAATGGCCTTGATTCATTTCTTTCAATTCTTTCTGAAAGATAAGAAATTAAAATTGCATATCCATACACCTGCCTAATCATTTGATTATCAATTAAAAAATACATCATATAGATAGGATTTGAATCATCATCAGCTTTATTGATCAAAAAATAGGTTATTTTTCTTGTATTTTGTTGAATACAATCGTACATTTGGTTCAACAAAACAGGGCAACAGCGTCTGTTTACTTAAACAAAAAAAAAGCGCATCATGTCACAAGTAGAATTCCATAGTCGTTTCCACGAAATATCACCACTGCTTCAGGCTTTTGCGTACAACCTGACGAAGAACAACGAGGACGCAAAAGATCTCCTGCAGGAAACTGCATTCCGTGCCATGACCAACCAGGACAAATTTCTGGCGGGTACGAACCTCAAGGCATGGTTGTTCACCATCATGAAGAACATCTTCATCAACAACTATCGCAAAAAGATGAAGTCCAACACAATTATGGACTCCACCGATAACCTGTATTACATCAACTCCGGGAGCACCATCATTTCTAATGCGGCTGAATCCAATATTACCATGCAGGAACTCACGGGTATGCTTGATACATTAGACGACAGCATCAGGATTCCATTTCTGATGCACTATCAGGGGTATAAATATCAGGAAATCGCAGATCACCTGAGCTTGCCGCTTGGCACCGTAAAGAGTCGCATATTTTTCGCTCGCAAAGAGCTCAAAGACATGATTGGCAGGCATTACGGGCAGCTTGTGCATGTCTCTGCCGAAATGGAAATGATTGAAGACTAAATGGCCGGATACTAAAAAATTACTTGCGCTTCTTGTTGAAATGCGCGCTCTCACTTTTTCCTTTAAGTTGCAAACTTTGTACAGCAATCAGGAATACGGCCGGATGTTTATGAACGTCCGGCATACCTGATTCAGCCCATTCCCTGATCGTTTTGGTCACGATGTATTCACCCGGAAGAGAAATATCCATTGCGATGCAGAGCAAAGTTTCGCCCATCAGGGCTTGAAGCGCTGTTTCAAAAACCATCGCGTTGCGGTAAGGCGTTTCAATAAACAATTGCGTTTCCTGCTGTCGCGCCGCACGCTGTTCCAACATTTTCAAGTCTTTCAACAAGGGTTCGCGTTTTGGCGAAAGGTAGCCGTGGAAACAAAACCGCTGTCCGTTCATTCCTGAAGCCATTAACGCCATCAGCATGGCAGAAGGGCCCGTCAGGGGAACAACCGCAATACCCTGGCGCTGCGCCCACGCCACCATGATGGCCCCCGGATCGGCCACACAGGGACAACCTGCTTCAGAAAGCAGGCCGACGTTTCCGCCTTTCAACAAAACATCCATCGCCCCGCGCAATTCCGATTCCTGGGTATGCTCGTTCAGTTCATAGAAAGAGAGGGGTTCCATTGAGCGCTCCGGATTCAGTTTTTTAATCCAATACCGGGCTGTTTTTGCGCGTTCCACTACGAAGAAGTCAAGTTGCCGCAGCACTTCTGCCGTATAGGCAGGGATGGTGTGCAAGCCTCCTTCTTCGCCAAGGGGTACCGGAATGAGGTAGAGCTTTCCTTTTGTCGGCATTGTTTATGATGATTATTATCGCGTTCCAAATCGCAAGAATAAGGGTAATTATTTACCTTTCATACGGCAATTTAACGCTGAACAGCATTCAGAGGTACAGGAAATCGTTAAAAGTACCGAACAGCGTTCACAGATAAACCACAACAGATGTCATACCAGGATATCCAATTTTCGGCAGCAGAACTGAACCGCTACCAACGGCACCTCAGCATTCCCGGCTTCGGCCTGGAAGGGCAACAAAAATTGAAAGCGGCAAAGGTGCTGGTGATTGGCGCCGGCGGCCTTGGCAGCCCGTTGTTGATGTACCTTGCCGCGGCTGGTGTGGGTCATATCGGCATTGCGGATTTTGACGTGGTAGAAGACAGCAACCTGCAGCGTCAGGTGTTGTTCGGCGAAGCAGACCTGGGTATCCTGAAGGTAGAGGCTGCAAAACGCCGGCTTGAAGCATTGAATCCGCACATTCGGATAACCCTGCACCCTGAAAAACTGAGCGCTCAAAATGCCTTGAACATCCTCAGGGACTATGATCTCGTCGCAGACGGATCTGACAATTTCCCAACCCGTTACTTAGTGAACGATGCCTGTGTGCTGCTCGGCAAAACGAATGTGCATGGCGCAGTTTCCCGGTTCGAAGGCCAGGTTTCCGTTTTCAATTATCGCGACATACAGGGCAATTTTGGCCCCAACTATCGCGACCTCCACCCGGTTCCACCTCCGCCCGGGTTGGTTCCCGACTGTGCAGAAGGGGGCGTTTTGGGAGTATTGCCGGGCATCATTGGAAGTTTGCAGGCATTGGAGGTGGTGAAGGTCCTCACCGGTTTGGGACAGGTATTGAACGACCGGATTTTCATTTTTGACGGTTTGCACTTTGAAACGCGCACCTTCAAAATCCGGAAACGCGCCGATAATCCGCTGAACGGCGAAAAACCGACCATTTTTCAACTCATTGACTACGAGGAATTTTGCAGGGTGCAATCCCCCGGAAAGCCGGTTCGCGAACTCAGCATCGCTGAATTCCTGCAATGGCAGGCATCGGGCGAAACATTCCAGCTCATAGATGTGCGCGAGCCGGAAGAATACGCAGCAGCCAATATCGGCGGGGAATTGATGCCATTGTCCACGATCCTGCAAAGTGAACACCAGATTTCCAGGGAATTAAAAGTGGTCGTCCACTGCAAATCGGGCAGCCGGAGCGCTAAAGCGATCCGGGAACTGGAAACAGCGTTTGGTTTTGATAACCTGTACAACCTACAAGGCGGCCTTGATGCCTATTTACAACTGAATAGGCACCCCGCCGTAGACTTTACCCGTTGAATCCGTCAGCCGCGTGTGGTATAGCCCGTGTGGCAGGCGGTTTGTTTGGAAATTGAATTTAAACCGGTGTTTGCCCGGCTTGCGCACCTCGTTTTCAAAAAAGGTAAATACGCGTTC
>JBJXFD010000551.1:0-4004 GCA_046153985.1 Saprospiraceae bacterium | reverse complement strand
GACACCTAACCGAGCCCTAATCAATGGTGCGGAAACACCGACCCGGTCATTTCCATCGAACGCCCCAACGCATCCAGGTCAATGCCGGTGGGTTGGTTTTCTTCCTGAAAGTAAAAGATCATATTTTCGGTAGGCATGTTGCCTGTGAGGTCGTCTTTGGCCATGGGGCAGCCCCCATAGCCTTTAAGCGCGCCGTCAAAGCGGCGGCATCCATTTTTCCAGGCTGCTGCAATTTTTTCTTTCCAGGCGTGGGGCAGGGTATGAAAATGCGCGCCGAATTCAATATCCGGGTAGTGAGGGATGAGATTTGCAAACAAATAGCTGATGTTTTCAGGATTGGCAACGCCAATCGTATCAGAAAGCTGAAAAATCCGAATCCCCATGTCTACCAGGAGGTTCACCCATTTTTGTACAATTTCCACGTTCCAGGGATCGCCGTAAGGATTGCCGAAGCCCATCGAAATGTAAAGCACAACCGTTTTGTTGTGTTTCAAACAAATGTCCTGGATGGCCCTCACCCGTTCGACCGACTCCTCAATGGTGGCGTTGGTATTGCGCAACTGGAAGGTTTCAGAAATTGAAAACGGATATCCCAGGTAAGCGATTTCTTCAAATTGGGCGGCATCTGCAGCGCCGCGTTCATTGGCAATGATGGCTAAGAGTTTGGAATTGGTAGCGTTCAGGTCTAACAAACGCAGAACCTGAGCCGTATCCTGCATCTGCGGAATGGCCTTAGGGGATACGAAACTGCCGAAATCAATGGTGTCGAACCCCACTTTAAGCAGTTGGTTGATGTAAGCCGCTTTGACTTCCGTTGGAATGAATGTTTTGATGCCCTGCATGGCATCGCGAGGGCATTCTATCAGCTTGATCATAAACGAGTACCGATTTGAGTGCAGGCTTCTAATCCGCCCGATATGGGCAAAAATAGCCCTTTTTGGATACTTTGTACGGCTTTGTTTTTTTTCGCTTTTCGCAAAATTGATGTACCCAAAGCCTGAAAGCCACTAACTTTGCACACGTTTACGCCGTCCAAACCATTGTGCGTTCCCGGCGTTTTACCTAAAAAATGATCTTCCAATGACACAGAATAGAGGTATTTCCGCTTTGATTGGTTTTTTGTTGGCTGGTCTCGGCTTTTTGTCCATCATCCTGAGTATGATCGGGTTGAAGTTTTCTTTTCTGACGTGGATAGACGCGCCCGGGAGCCTGTTCGGGTTCGTCGTCAAAATCGTCATGATCCTGGCGGGTTTTGTCATCATCTATTTATCGCTGAGCAACAATGGCGCCGAGGACGAGGAATAGTTAGTGTCTGTCTTTATAGTCCGATAGCTGCGTTCATTTCGACTTCGCTCAATGACCGCTCGTTGAGCGAAGTCGAAACGTGGGGCCTTCGCATGCCTTGCTCTCGAACTCTAAAGAACAGACACCGACTAAAAAGACAGACACAAATTATCGGTGCGGCAAAAGGTCATTCAGGGGTTCAAACCTCCAATCCAACGTCCTTTTATTGCGATCATAGTTCAGGATCAACACCTGATCCGGCGCAAAAGTCGTCACGTATTCGGGCACATAGCGCGGGTCGAGGCTGTTGTTGATGCCCGACCCCAGCATCCAGATGCCCTCCGGAGTTTGCTGAGCGAAGGTTTTGGTGCGCATGCCGAGATCGCCGCCAATCAGCACGACCTGAACCCCGCGCTGCTGCACAGCAGTCAGCCAGGGATAAACCGTACGGGTGAAGTCAGAAGTAGAATCGCAGGTAGGCCGGATGGGAATCGTTGTGCCATTAAATGCGTCGGCAGGATTGCCGGGAGCGTCCGTTTTGTACTCATTCAGCAACGCGTGGTGGTGGAGCACCACCAGATGAGAAGCCTTTTGAATGCTGTCCGCCACTGTTTTTATCAAAGCAATCTGGGCTGCTTTAGCCTCACAATTCTGCTGTTGTGGCGGAGAGGCATAGTACCAAAATAAATTCGTATTCAGTACCAGCAGGCAATAACCATCCTGCCAGCTAACATAATAATCCGGTTTGCCGGTATGCGCCCGGATACGGTCCGTGTTCCCGTGCAGCACATCGTGGTTGCCCCAGGCCCAGTGCGTTTGGTTGGAACCCAAGCGAAAAAGGCTGTCTAAATAATCCAGTGTAGCCGGTAATTTTGTGGTTTGCCCGCAAACGTCGCCGCCCAGCCAGATTTGATCGTATTCCGAAAAATCGAGGGCTTCTACCCGCGGATCCACGCGCTCCCCGACCCGCCAATTATAAGGATGCCCCAGAAAAATGATGCGCTGCGAGGCGTCTTTTTGACAGCCTGGAAGTATCAATCCGGCTGCGAGGATGAATATGAAGTAGAAAAAGTAGCGGTTCATATGCTGGAAATTGCCCCCAAACGTAAGGTAAATTTTGGAGTAAGGCTTGTATCGCTGGCAAAAATGCCTATTAAAACGTATCTTTGTAGGACGATCATTTTTAAAATTGCTTATTCCCCTGAAGCCCGCCAGTATGGATAGCCATAACTACGCTGCCCGGTTCAAAATATCCTTTTTCAATCAGGTCGAAAAGACCAAAAAACAACTTGGCCGTATAAACCCGATCGAGCGGAATGCCATGTTCGCTCAAAAAATCATCCATAAACGCAAACAATTCAGGCGTGGTTTTAGCATATCCTCCAAAATGATACGAATCCTGAATTTCCCACTGATTAAAGCTACCTGCTCCGTATTCCGATAGCAATTGCGCCACTGCATCGTGCATAAACCCGCCTTTGAGCGCTGAAAAACCAATGGCCTTGGCCTGTCCGTTCAATGCAGCAATGACGCCCGCCAAGGTGCCCCCCGTACCGCATGCCATACAATAATAATCAGGCAACGCATCGGCGCATTGCAGGCGGATTTCTTCCACTAAGCTTCGGCAACCGTCGAGGGCAAGTTGGTTGGTACCGCCTTCCGGCAATACATAACAATCGCCGTATTTTTCAAGCAGGTTGGCAATCCAATCCGGGTCGGTTTTTCGTCGAAAATCACTTCGTCCGGTATAATGCAATTGCATTCCACGGGCAGCAGCAAGTTGCAGCGTATGACTTGGCCCCGCTGGTTCTTCGCCTCGAATGACGCCGATGGTTTCAAAACCAAATAACTGCCCAGCTTCGGCTACTGCGGCGATGTGGTTGGAAAAAGCGCCACCAAATGTGAGCAGGCGCTTTTTGCCCTGCGCCTGAGCTTCGAGCAGGTTGTATTGCATTTTCCGCCATTTGTTGCCGCAGAAGCCGCCGTTTTCGGACAAGGCAAGCAGGTCGTCGCGTTTGACGAGCAGGCGGATGCCTTTTTCAGCTAAGATAGGCGAATGCAATTCCTGCACCGGGCTTGGCGGGTGGTTGAGCAGGCGTATCAACTTACGTCCTCAATTTCAATGATATGGTCATCTCTAAGACGAAAACAACTCCTTCCTTTTAAGGAAATTCGATCTCCGCGCTTCATCCCATTTGGAAAATCAATGGCCAGCACGCCGCTATAGTCAATAGCAACGTCCACCGCATCCTCTTCTGGAAACTGTATGTTGGTAATGGTTTGTTTGCGCTCCAGAAAATACCCCACAGCCAATTGAGCCTGTTGCGCAAAAGCTGTTTTGCCCCGGGTTTCCAGTGTCACTTCGCCATTTGAAATATTCCTGAAGACGACCTCGTCATGCAAATTCAACAACATGCCTTCCACATCAAAGGCATTGTAAGCCTGGATATAGCTTTCAACAATTGCTTGCTGCTGCTTTTTCGGATCCATAGCTTAGAGTTTATTCACTAATTTCAAGATTTTATCCCGGTCGCGTTCCAAATCATAAGCGTCGCCGTTCACCACCACATAGCGGGTTTCGCCGTCTTTTTGGATATACAGACTTGGGTTGCCACTCATGCGCACGTTGTTATTTTCCTTGCCTTTACCCGCTTCGATGAGGCGAAAAGGCAGGGTAGCGAAACGCGCTTTTGAAGAAAGTCCGGTAACGAAAATGTCGG
>JBJXFD010000546.1:0-9189 GCA_046153985.1 Saprospiraceae bacterium | reverse complement strand
GAAACAATCCTGTACTGTGAAAGTAGATATTTGCCAAATTTTTTCAAAAATAGTGTTGATTATTTGAGAATAATTTGGCTTCAAGAGGCTTTCTCCAAACAGGAAATGTTCATGCAACAAAGCCATTTTTTTGCCAAGTAAAAATCCATCATTTCCAGACCGCTTTGTTCGCGTTCTGCAAGTTCCACGAGCGTTTTTGGAGCGGGAACGATGACTTTATCGCCCGGCTGCCAGTTCAGTGGCATGGATACTTTGTGTTCTTCGGCGGTTTGCAGGGCAACCAATACGCGTTTAATTTCTGGCATGCTTATAGAATTACAAACTCGAAATCCCTCCAGACAGGTTATACAAATTTTCAAATCCGCGTTCTGCCATCAGGTTACAGGCCTGCCCGCTCCGGGCGCCGCTGCGGCAATAGACAAAATAGGTTTTGTTTTTGTCTAATTTATCAATACTTGCAGCGAAATTGGGGCTGTAAATATCCATATTGACGGCGCCTTTTACTTTCCCACCGGCAAATTCAGCAGGCGTGCGCACATCTATCAACACCGCGTTTTTAGTGGATCCCAACAAATTTAAAAATTCGTCTCCACGAACGTCAGTGTATTTTTTTGTTGCTGTACCAAACAGCGATTGCAAAAAACTCATATTCGATTGTTTTTTTAATGTTCAAAAATCTGATGCAAAGATACAAGGCATCAAACCCAACAATCTGTAATGTTCATCACACAAGCTCTTAGAGCATGTTCAAAATTCCATCAATCGGCTGCAAGCGGGAAATTTTGTTTTAATCTCGCTTCGCGAGTTTCGGTTGCAAGCGTGACGTTTAGTCACCCTTGCCGCCCTCAATGTTAGATTTTTTCGCCATAGCTGCCGGCTATGTCTGCAAAATCTACCTCGTCTAAAACAAAATTTCCTCGCTTTCGCTCGATCATGGAAATTTGAACAAGCTCTTAATGCGGCAATTTTTCCCGAAAATAGCCATAGACCCAGGTTCCGGCAATGGCGCTCAGCAAGGTCACGCCTATCACCAGCGCTCCCGTGCCAATTTGGGCAAATAACGGCCCCGGACAAGCACCTGTGATCGCCCAGCCCAAGCCAAACATCGTGCCGCCAATAATCTGGCCTTTATTGAATTTTTTGTCGTGAAATTCAATGATCTCCCCTCCTATTGCCCTGATGTTAAACCGCTTAATCGCCCAAACAGAGATCATGCCTACGACAACAGCAACGCCAATTACCCCGTACATGTGGAAGGATTGCAGGCGAAACATTTCCTGAATCCGAAACCAGGAAATCACTTCTGCTTTGACGAATACAACGCCAAACATCAGACCTACAAGGCCGTACTTCAAATTCGCGAACCCGGATTCTTTTTGTAGGCTGTCATTCACACAGATGGTGTCGAGTGAACGATTTTCGTATTCGCCCTGCATGGCTGCCGCAGTCGTTTGTTGTAAATTCAGCTTTTCCATATCCTTAGAAGTTATTTAGAGCATGTTCAAAATTCCATCAATCGGCTACAAGCGGGAAATTTGAACAAGCTCTTAGAGATTCAATAAAAAAGGTACAATCAAATTAGCGGAGACAAACCCGCCTACCATGAAAAAAATGGTGGCTACCAACGAAGGCCATTGCAGGTTACTCAACCCGCTGATGGCATGCCCGCTTGTGCAGCCGCCAGCATAACGGGCACCAAATCCCACCAAAAATCCTCCAAAGACAAAAAAGAACAAACCTTTCCAACTCAGCAGGTTTTCAAAATTAAAAAGCTGTTGTGGCACTAAACTGGAATAATCGGTGATCCCTGACTCAGCCAGATCGCGTGCTAAATCAGGATGGATGGTAACCGCATCGGGTGTTTGCAGAAACTGAGCCGTTAAAAAAGCGCCAACAATCAATCCGCCAACAAAGAAAAAATTCCAGACTTCTTTTTTCCATTCGTATTTAAAAAATGGAATATTAGCCGGCAGACAAGCCGCACAGGCATGGCGTAAATTTGCCGAAATGCCAAAATGTTTATTCCCCAGAATCAGCAATGCCGGAACCGTTAACCCCACTAATACACCGGCTACCGACCAATGCCAGGGCGATTTTACTAAATTAATTAATTCAAACATGATGTTAAAAATAATTTTCCCGCAGGTAAAGATTGCCCGCGAGTGAGATTTGAAAAATTTAATTCAAAGCAGTTAACGATAGATTATTGTGCGTTTTTCCACCCCATGTAGCCGCCTTTCAGGTTATAGAGTTTCTCAAATCCTTTTTTTGAAAGGGCATCACAAGCGGCTGCACTACGGCTGCCTACCGCACAATAAACCAGATAGGTTTTGTTTTTGTCCAACTGCCGGATTTTTGTATCAAAATCCCTGCTGCTGTAATCTATTTCGATAGCGCCGCTTATTTTTCCCTGCGCCGTTTCCTGTGGCGTACGCACATCCAGAATAACCACATCCGAACCTTTCATTTTTTCTTTAAATTCCGAAAGCGGTATATTCTGATAAGGCTCACCGGATTGCTGCGAACAAGCGGTCAATAATCCAAGCGAAACAATTATGGCCGTTAACATCAATTTAATTTGCATTTTTAAACGTTTTAGTTTTGAATAAATCAGTGTTTGTCCATCAGTCAGGTGTCTGCTCTTTAGAGTTCGAGGGGTTAAAAAATGGCATTCAATCCCAGACCAAGCCAATTGCCCCGCCGGATTGCCCCAACCCCACTTTGTGAAAAATATTGATTCACCATTGCGCCATCGCCGGCAGCCCCGGAATTTCCTTCCCGGAAAGTATAGTGGAGCATGAATTTGAGTCGTTTTTGATCTAAGTAATAGTTGATGCCAACTTCGTAAGTCGTTTCATCGCCGGAGGAATTTTTCAGCGCTGCCGCATCGGCTTGTCCCGCAGCATCGTTGGCGCCTTCAAAGCGCATCACCATCGCCATGGGCTCCAGGACAAAACGCCCGGCCGGAATGTTTATCCCGGCGCGGATATGCCCGGCGCAGGTTTTGGAGGTATAGTTGCGAACTTCCTGTTCGGGCAATTCCGCACGCCCGGAACGCGACATCCACATCCATTCGCCATCGAGGTTGAGCGGGCCGTAATTGAGCAAAAAACCCGGGCCGAAGGTACTTGCCGATTCAAATTGTTCACTTTTGCCCTGCACCGCTGCATTAAAATCCAGCGACAACCCTTTGCGTTGGTTGAAATAATTGATGTCGTAGCTGACGCCGTATTGCGTCAATTCCGGATCGCCGAGTGTCAAAACAGCCCTGCCTGTAATTAAAGGCGAAAAGTTTTTCCCGGAAGACGATCCGTTTAAGGCAGTGGTTGCCGGGGTAAATAACCCTAAATTGTAATTAAACCCATAGTTGTCTTTGTTGATCAACCCGCCGATATTGATTCCGGCAGCCCGCCCCAGTCCGGTGCCCACCAAATGATTGCGCACGTAGCTTTGCGACATGGATTTTTCAAAAGAATTGACCGCCCATCCGGATGTGATGCTCTCCCGCTGGATCTGCGGACGAAACCACCCCGCTACGACGTTCAACACCTCACTCCGGGGCAGCGCTTTCCATTGAAAAAACGCATCCCAAATCCCCACAGAAGGGTCTGCTTTGTTGGTCACGCCGATGCCACTGGACAAAACGTCGCGGCCAATCTGGTCGTAAAACAGCATCACCGTGTACTGCAACCGCGGATAAGGTTCGCCGCTGAAAACCAGCCGGGCGCGACGCAGGGAGACGTTGAACCGGTCGTCTACCCGTTCATAAGCGCCGGTTGAGACGTTGTATATTTCAAAATCAGTAGAGTAAATGCTCCACAATTGCACCATGCTTTTTATGGTCAACTTAAACCCTTCTTTTTTAGGAAGCCAGCGAGGCTTCCAGGCCAGCTGTTCCGGGGAGACAATGGAATCCACGGTTTGTGGCGCAACCTTCTGCCTGTCTCCGTTCTGAGCCTGCAAAGCGGCATCGCTTGTAATCAAAATGATTGTCAATAGGGTCAGTTTAACCAAATTGCTAATGCCGTTCATCATGCCCCTGTTTTTTTAGTGCCTGAAAATCGCAGTTGTTTTCCAATAACCTGTGAATAACAGAATCAGCTTGCTGAGCATAGGCTCGATTATTGAACGAGGCGAATAACAGCAAAGCCAGTGGAATCAAAACATGCTTTTTCATACTAGTGCATTTGTTTGTAAAGCGTAAGCCTTAAATTCTTTTGTGTGTGTGTGCTTACTGAAAGCATCTACCGCCTGCTGATTGCTTAAAAAGAAATGGTCTTCGCCGATAAAATCCGTCAGATGCGATCGGGTAAACGCATCTCGTACCGGGCCAATGACCCCGGTAAAAAACACGTCTCTCCGGCTTGCCCTGAATGCAGCAATCCAGTCTTTTATGGCGTTCAGCGCGCTGCTGTCTACATGGTTGATGCTGTCTGCATTGATGATGAACAATTGGAGCGCAGCGCCTTTTTCAGCGGCAATGGCATCCAATTTGTCTTTTACAAATGCAAGGTTGGCAAAATATACAGGCCCGTCTAAACGCACAATGGCAATATCCGGGCGTTGTTCCAAATTGTTAAACCGCTCGATGTTCCGATAAAAATCGGAATGGGGCACCCGTCCCAAAATCGCAATATGCGGGCGGGTGGAACGGTAAATCACCATGATGAGCGACAACACAACGCCTACTCCGATTCCGGTTTCAATACCCAGCGTGAGGGTTGCCACAAAAGTGGCGATCAGCATCCAGAAATCGCTTCGATCCTGGCGCCAAAGGTGGATGGCTTCTTTGTAGTCTATCAGTCCGGCGACTGCCACCAGCACCACCGCCGCCAGCACCGCATTGGGCAGGTAGTAAAATAAAGGCGTCAGGAACAAAAGCGTCAGCACAATCAATACCGCGCTAAATATCGAAGCCATGCCTGTTTTAGCGCCGGCCTGATCATTCACAGCCGTGCGGGAAAAACCGCCCGTAACCGGATAAGCCTGCACAAAGGCAGCGCCGATATTGGCCAATCCTAATGCGGTTAACTCCTGATTCGAATCCACCTGGTAGTCTTTGTGTTTGGCCTGGATGGCTTTCGCAACAGCAAAACTCTCCATGAATCCCACCAATGCGATGGTCAGGGCCGTAGACAACAAAGCCGACCAGACCCCCGGATTGAAAGAAGGCATGGAAAAACCGGGCAGCCCGTCCGGAACCGCGCCGACTATTTTTATACCCTGCTCCGTCAATCCCAAACCCCAAACCGCCAGTATCCCCAATACCACAGCAACTAAGGAGGTTGGAATCCCTTTGTGGATCTTTTTCCCATATTTGATGATGACCATGCCGGCAAGACCAATGCCAAGCGTCAACCAGTGGGTTTGTCCGATGTTTTCGGCAAGAGCAAGCACCATGTCCTGGATATGCTCCGTATTGGGCAAATTGAGCCGCAGCAGGTGCTTCAACTGGCTCAGGCCAATGATGATGGCCGCCGCCGAAGTGAAGCCACTGATGACCGGATGCGACAGGAAATTGACTAAAAAACCAAGCCGAAACAACCCCATGCCCAATTGCAGCAAACCGACTAATAAGGCCGTCGTAATCGCATACAACAAATACAACTCCGGCGAAGCAGGACTCAGCACGCCAATCCCTGCTGCCGTGAGCAAAGACACCATCGCCACCGGCCCTACCGCCAACTGTCTGGACGTTCCGAATACGGCATACAAAATCAAAGGAATCGTCACCGCATAAAGCCCGTGGATGGGCGCCAGACCTGCGAGCATCGCATAAGCCATCCCCTGCGGAATCAACATGACACCGACCGTTAAGCCGGCAGCAAGATCGCCCTGCAATTGACTTTTCCCGTATCCGGGCAGCCAGTTCAGGATGGGGATGTATTTTTTTAAGGTCATGTTTTTTGTTTTATAAAAATCAACTACGCCACTTCCGTCACACCCTGCCGGCGCAGCGAATTCGGACAGACATAATCTGTTGTTTCAAACAATCCGCTGTCTTTCATGGCCTTAAACCCTCCAGCCACGTCCACCACGTTTTCAAAGCCCCGAGCTTTGAGGATGGAAGCCATAATCATAGAGCGGTAACCGCCCGCACAATGGATATAGTAGGTTTCATTTTTATCCAGCTCGCCAACAAAATCATTCAGGTAGTCGAGTGGAAAACTGCCGACATCTTTTGCGTGTTCAGCGGCGTATTCACCAGGGCGGCGGGCATCTAATACGTGCTCAACGCCCAGTTCTGCAACTTTTTCAGCCAATTCGCTGGCCGAAATGGATTCAATTTGATCCACTTCCATACCTGCGTTTTTCCAGGCTTCAAAACCGCCTTTCAGGTAGCCGATGACCTGATCGAAACCGACACGCGACAAGCGGGTGATGCTCTCCTCTTCCTGTCCTTGCGGAGCAATCAGCAGAACGGGCTGCGCCACATCCATCAGGAGCGCGCCGACCCAGGGTGCAAACTGGCCGTCCAGACCAATATTGATCGAATTCGGAATAAATCCTTTTGCGAATTCCTGCGCCGTGCGCACGTCCAACAGCGTGGCGCCCGTTGCATTTGCTGCTTCTTCAAAGGCAGCCGGCGTAAGGGCCTGCGCGGCACGGTTCATCACGGTGTCAAAACTTTCATAGCCCTGCTTATTCAATTTCACATTCAGGGGGAAATACTGCGGGGGGGCTGTCAAACCATCCGTTACTTCGTAGATAAACTGCGCTTTGGTCATGTCGGCCCGCAACGCATAGTTTTGCACTTTTTGGAGACCAATGGTGGACGTCGTTTCTTTCGACATGTTTTTGCCGCAAGCCGAACCTGCACCGTGTGCCGGGTATACGATCACATCGTCGGGCAGTGTCATGATTTTTTCGCGCAGGCTGTCGTAGAGAAAACCGGCGAGGTCGTTGATGGTCAAATCAGATTTTTGCGCCAGATCAGGGCGGCCTACATCGCCGATAAACAGCGTATCGCCGCTGAACAGCGCCGTTTCTTTGCCGTTTTCATCCAACAGCAGGTAGCTGGTGCTCTCCATGGTGTGACCCGGCGTGTGCAATACTTTGATGCGCACCTTGCCCAACTGGAAAACTTCACCATCTTTCGCGGTATAGGATTCAAAGCCTGTCTGCGCATTCGGTCCGTATACAATCGGAGCGCCGGTTTTTTGAGCCAGATCTAAGTGGCCGGAAACAAAATCTGCGTGGAAATGCGTCTCGAAAACGTATTTGATTTTCACTCCGCTTTTTTCTGCGCGGTCTAAATAAGGTTGTACTTCACGCAAGGGGTCAATGACCGCTGCTTCGCCATCGCTTTCAATGTAGTAAGCGCCCTGGGCTAAACAGCCGGTATAGATTTGCTCAATTTTGTGCATCGCAAGAATATTTTTGTGTTTGTGATAACATGATTTAAATGACGACACAAAGGTGGGGGGATCCCGGGAAAGCGTCTGTGAGCAAGATCACATACCAAAAAAAATTGCAGGAGCAATGACAAAAGTCAATCGAATGAAATAAGTTCAAAGTTCTTTTTTACCACAACTATGTGGTAGAAAAAATAGCACCTGTGTGGTAAATAATTAAATTTGATAAAATTATGAGCGGTTATGAAACAATACGACTACATCATCATCGGCAGCGGCTTCGGCGGCTCAGTCAGCGCACTGCGTCTGGCAGAAAAAGGGTACAAAGTGCTCGTCATTGAAAAAGGGAAGTGGTACCGGGCCGAAGATTTTCCAAAAACCAACTGGTCGTTCTCCAAATGGCTCTGGTTGCCGGCCCTGCGCTGGTACGGCATCATGAAAATCACCATTTTCCGGGACGTTGGCGTCGTTTCCGGTACGGGGGTCGGGGGCGGTTCGCTGGTGTACGCCAATACCCTGCCCGTGCCTAAACCCGCGTTTTTTCGCTCCGGAAGCTGGGCCGGGCTGGCCGACTGGCAGGCGGAGCTGGCGCCGTATTACGACAAAGCGCTGCAAATGCTGGGCGCAACCAAAAACCCCCGCTTTTTTGACGGCGAAAAAGCATTACAGGAACTTGCACAGGGCATCGGCCAGGAAGGTCAGTTGGACGCCACGGATGTCGCCATTTATTTTGGGAAGCCCGGCGAAACCGCCCCCGATCCGTATTTTAACGGCAAAGGTCCCGAACGCGCAGGTTGCACTTATTGCGGCGCCTGCATGACTGGCTGTCGCCACAACGCCAAAAATACCTTAGATAAAAACTACCTCTACTTAGCCCAGCAACTCGGTGTCGAAATCATCGCCGAGCAGGAAGTCGTGGACGTTCGCCCCATTGGCAACCCCGACGGTTCAGACGGCTACGAAGTACACATGCAGGCGTCTACCCGCCTGTTCAAACGCCGGCAAGCCCTTCGCACAAAAGGCGTCGTTTTTTCCGGCGGCGTACTCGGCACCGTCAAGCTCCTGCTAAAACTGAAACAAACTTCGCTGCCCCGGCTCTCCAACATGGTGGGCCGCGACGTGCGCACCAACAACGAAAGCCTGATCTGCGTGACGCAATTGGATGAATCCTCCGACCTCTCGCAGGGCATCGCCATTGGCGCTATCCTGCACACGGACGAACACAGCCACCTTGAATTTTGCCGATACGGCGCCGGCTCGGGCGCATGGCGCCTCAGTTTCCTGCCTTTTGTGGAAGGCGCGAACATGCCGGTGCGCTTTTTTCGGATGCTCAAAGACGTGGCCCTTCACCCAAGCACTTACTGGAAATACCTGCGCGTGAAAGACTGGGCCAAAAGTTCGGTGGTGATGCTCTTCATGCAAACCTTAGATAGCACGGTTACGTTTACGCGCACGCGCCGGGGCGGCATGCGCACAGCTGTGGTAGGCGAAAACAAACCCACGGCCTTCATCCCGCGCGCCATCGAGCTGGCCCGGAAGTTTGAAACGCAAATCCGCGGCAAAGCCATGGCGTTTAGCCTGACGCCGCTGGCGGGCATCCCCGGCACGGCGCATATCCTCGGCGGCGCCGTCATGGGCGAATCGCCAGAAACCGGGGTCATTGACCGCCACAACCGGGTTTTTGGATACGAAAATATGCTGGTGTGCGATGGCTCGATGATTTCCGCGAACCCGGGCGTGAATCCCGCGCTTTCGATTACGGCGATTTCGGAGAGGGCGATGGCGGGGGTTTAGGTGTCGGGAAGGTCACGTGTCGGACACTTTTGGAAGTGTC
>JBJXFD010000540.1:0-5797 GCA_046153985.1 Saprospiraceae bacterium | reverse complement strand
TGCTGAAAATACATCGTGAAAAAAAAATGGGCGCCACCAAATCCTATTACCATCGCTCTGATGGGCCAAAAAATCTTTCGGTTGCCCACCTTGATGGCTTCGGCGACGGTGACTTTGGTTGCGAATGTTTGGGTGGTCATATTATTAGGGTTTCAAAACATAAAACTGTACTTTTTTACCGGAATATCCCCAACTGGTTAATTGCTCGTCAGTGAATTCGGTGGCCAGCACGCTCAGGGTGTAATCCCGGCAGGAATTTCCCTCCGGCAAAGCACTGATCCAGCGGTTTACGGCAACGTAAGAGCTATTGGGCGGCGTCTTAAAGGCGTAGAACAGGAACTTTTTATCCCGGTAGCCCCAGCTTTCCAATTGGGTATCGGTGTGCTCGTGCTCGCCAAGGATGATAAAATCGTTGCAATTGGGCATTGTCCAGCGGTAGACTGCAACGGTTTCGCCCTCGTCGCCGGGGTTGTCTATCCATGCTTCGTACTGGAAAATTTTACTTTTATACCCCCAGCTCGCCATTTGTGCATCGGTCGCGTGGCTTTCAGGAATGGTAACAAAATCTCCAACGACAGGCGATACCCAACGGTTAACCTTGACCGTGCGAAGGAAGTCATTGCCGCTGATTTGATCGCCATATTGGGCGGATAGCCCGGCGGGGAAAAGCAAAACGATGCAAACGAACAGGTTTTTGATGGAAGAATTCATATTTCAGGATTTTTGGTAATAAATTTATTGTAGTTCGCCCCAGAGTTGAAGCTCAAACAAGTCGCACCCGATGGCTCTACAGCCGCCAGGAACTTCAAATTTTACATATTTAGCGCTTGTTTTGGGAAATTTAAAGGTCTGAAAAGGTTGATCCGTTATAAGACCGCTAAAAAGTTTGAAGGTATCAATAACTGTGAAGTTACCGGTTGGTTCGTTTCCATATGACAATACAAACTTGTCAATGTACCAGTGTGATGCGCCCGGTACAAAATACTTAATCTCATCAAAAGTCGCCTTACGGTCCCCGGTAAACCCCCAGACTCCCCAGACTTGCCCTTTTTGGTGAAAGCCATTGGTCAATCCATCTGCAAGCGCATCCAACGATGGTTCATCAACGGCTTTAAGAATCCTCCCATTATCCGGCGCCAATAAATTAATCCGCTTCCCCTTCAACTGCGCATACGATTTACTCGTGTCTAAGTTGGGGTTGATTTTTTTGGCCGCTTCCATGTTCTCCTTTGCCTTCTCGGCATTGCCGAGTTGCTCGTAAGCATAAGCTAAGTTTTGGCGAACGGTTGCCAATGGCGCTTGTTCCGCCACCTTTTCCAAATACGGTATCGCAGTCGCATAGTCCTTGTTCTTGAGCGCGGCCATAGCTTCTGCCAGCCACTTCTCTATTTCAGCTTTGTTGGCCTCCAGCCGTTCGGCCACACCGGCATCCAAATTGCCGCGCAGGGCAAGCTCTTTTTGGATTTCCTGAAGCGAATTATACGCTGCTGCCTGCCCGCTTTGCACTGTCCCAAGAGCATAATAGCCTCCGATGATCAACACGAGCACACCCAATACCAATGCAAAAAACTGCCCGCGCGCCAGTCCGGCAATCTTCTTTTTGGTGATGACATTCCCCGACCCGATCACCACATCCTGGCTGCCCTGCACGTGAATATTGCTGCCGCTCAGGTTGGTCACATTGCCGCCTTGCATCACGGCCGCGACCTGCTCCGTCAGGAACTGCTTTTGCAGTCCTTCCAGCACGGCCTTGGGCGCAGAGGCGCCGCTTTCGATTTCGTCAATCAAGCCCAGCGCCCCGGCGGTGATGCGGTTGCGGGTTCGCTCGGCTTCTTCGCTGGCGATGAGGCCCCGGGTGGCTTGTTGTTCGTCGCTGAACCAGGAGGCTTGCAAGAGCAAGGCCGCCTGCCGCCAGACGGGGGATTGGGTTTGTGCCCAGGTTGTGAGTTGTTCCAGGGCCTCGGCCGTGCGGGCGGAGGCGAGGAGGGTGCGAAGGTTGGTTGGGTTGTTCATGTGTCAATATGATTTTTTCGTTGTCAATGCCTATTTTTTCACGGCTGTCCATTTATTTCTCCAGTCGGTGTCCCCATCATAGCGCCACATTCCATTGATGGTAATACCAGTGGGTTCATTGGATAAGATAAAGTATCCATCACCCCTTTGCCCTGGTTTAGCAGTTTCGTAAGGTTGTCCTTTTTCTACCAATTCCCACCATTGGAATTCCATCCGGTCTTCACGAATGATCCCTTTGATCTGCCCTTTATCATGGATATAGAAACCGGTTATGTTGTTACCATTTTGAACCAATACCATCTCCCCCCATTCTGGCGAATTCCAGGCGCCATTCAAATTAAAGGCGACCTGACCTGAAGCGGAGCGCCGCAAATTGGGGTTAATTTGGCGGGCGGCCTCCAGGTTGTCATCTGCTTTTGTACTATTGCCCAATTGCCGGTAGGCGTAAGATAAATTTTGATGCACCGTAGCCAGCGGCACTTCTGCCGCCACCTTTTCCAGGTTTTCCACAGCAACCGGGTATTCCTTTCGTTGGAAGGCGTTCATACCGTCAGTAAGCCAACGCTCCAGGGTTGTCGCGTTATTTTCCAATCGGCTACGCACGCCCGCATCCAGTTCGCTCCGCATTTTTAGTTCGGCCCGTATCTCCAAAAGAGAAACATAGGTATCTTCCTGTCGGTCGCGCAGCAGGTCGAATGCAAAATACCCGCCCAAAACCAGGATCAATAGCCCCACCGCAATTCCCAAAAACTGCCCGCGCGCCAGTCCGGCAATCTTCTTTTTGGTGATGACATTCCCCGACCCAATCACCACGTCCTGGCTGCCTTGCACCTGAATATTGCTGCCGCTGAGGTTGGTCACATTCCCGCCCTGCATCACGGCCGCGACCTGCTCCGTCAGGAACTGCTTTTGCAGTCCTTCCAGTACGGCCTTGGGCGCAGACGCTCCGCTTTCGATTTCATCTATCAAGCCCAGCGCGCCGGCGGTGATGCGGTTGCGGGTTCGCTCGGCTTCTTCGCTGGCGATGAGGCCGCGGGTGGCTTGTTGTTCGTTACTGGCCCAGGAGGCCTGCAAGAGTAGCGCCGCCTGGCGGTAGGCGGGGGGCTGGGTTTGCGCCCAGGTTGTGAGATGTTCTAAGGCCTCGGCGGTGCGGGCGGAGGCGAGGAGGGAGCGGAGGTGGGTTGGGTTGGTCATATGGTTGTCGTATCTGTGATGTTTTTCGCACTCGGATGGGTCACGATGATCCTCGTTATATCCTGTCTAAAGACACACTTTCTTTTATTTATACAGATTTACCGATAAAGTTTCATGAAATTCCAAAATTGTATAAATTAAAAAATATTAAGATGCAAATTACTAAAAGTAAATTTCCAACCAACCGTCTTATCCAAAATATTTTTCATTTGTCTCTCTGCAAAACACCACAATCCCTCCTCGCAATCAGTTGACGTCCCCTACTTCAAAAAAGCCTTCGCAATCGCTTCCGCCACCGAATGCACGTGCAGTTTTTCATAAATCCTTTTAATATGCGTACGCACCGTTTCGATGCTGATGCCAAGCTCTTCGGCGACCATTTTGTAGCTGTTGCCTTTGGCGAGGCTGCTGAGGACTTCCTGTTCGCGGGGGGTGAGTTTGTCGGTTTCGGTGTTGGCGGCAGGCGTGCGGGGGAAAAGTTGCAGGACTTTGCGGGCGATGACGGGCGTCATGGGTGCGCCGCCGTTGTAGATGTCTTCGATGGCTTCGAGGATTTTGGATGGGGGCGTTTTTTTGAGCAGGTAGCCGCTGGCGCCGGCGCAGACGGCCTGAAAAACTTTGTCGTTGTCGTCGAACACGGTGAGCATGAGCACTTCCACCGTCGGGGTTTGCTGCTTCACGATGTAGGCGCCTTCGATGCCGCTGCGTTCGGGCAGGTCTATGTCCATCAGGATGACATCTGGTTCGGCGCGGCGCAGGTCCGCTTCGATGTTGATGCAATGGGGATAAGCGCCCACCAATTCAAAACCAGGCACGCCGGTGATGAGGATTTCGAGGGCTTCGCGCAGGGCGTGGTTGTCTTCGTAGATGGCGATTTTGATCATGTTGCAACAGATTTAACCGTAAGGATAGGGGTAAATCGCGAAGGGCGCAATACCATGATCATGGGATGGGTCCCTCTTCCTATTCCCGGAAGAGTATTTTTCTGAACTCCGGAAGTTTTACAACCGCTACAGTCGGAAAAGGAATATTTTTCAAGACCCTAAAGTGTTTATCATGTGTCACCAGAAAATCAGCATTTGCGGAGATAGCGAGATCTGCAAACTTATTGTCATCCGGGTCTTTTTCTATCAAGGCCCATTTGAAATATGGTTCGACCAAAAGCGTATTAGGCGCGGTAGATAAAATTTTAAGAACAAGATCTGCTGTTCGGGGAGAATAAAAAGAGCTAAGTTGTTCTTCATATTCCGCCATAATCTCATTGCTGATTAACCAGTCAAACATCCGATTAGAGAATGCTTCATAAAGCCAATACTCAACGTTTCTTTTGGGGATGGAAACAATCAGGCAATTCGTATCAATCACTACTTTCATAGAGTACGCTGCTGTTTGTTTAACTGGTCTTCAAAATCTTTTGTTGAGATATTTTTCGCTCTGATCACTCCTTCTAATTCGTCCTGCAATTCCCGATTATAGTAATCTAAAAGCATGTTTTGGACGGTCTGCAACTCTTCAGCAGTCATTTCCCTGCTAAATAAGCGAAGCAGCATTACCTGTACATCGTTTAGTGGCGCCTGGTTATTGGTTTGAACTGACATAGTTGACATTTTTTTTGCTACCTGCAAGGTATTCAACAATAAGCGATAAAGCAAGTATTTTCAAAACTCAAACCCCGGCATCATAATCCCTTCCACCCACCATTCCCCATCTTTCCAGCCGACCTGACTAACACCGGAGCCTTCATAGCACTCGACTTCCCCGCCGCCAACGGGCGTGCCTTCCCAGGCAATCAGAAAGAAAAAATAGAGGCCGACCGCCGTCATTTTTACGCCTTCCGGCTGAAAAGCAATGGGCGCAATTTTCACGTATTTTGACCTGAAAATGTGGATGCGTTCCACGACCTCGGCTTTGGTGAGGGCTTCGGTTTGGCCTCGACAGGTTTCGCTGATCCATTCGCCTTCAAAATCCTTTTCTAAAAAAATGATGTCAATGATGGTTTCTTCCACGTGGTCGCGGATGAACTCCGGCCCGTCGTGGCAATAATCGCTGTAGCTGAAACCCATGATCATGCCCGGCGCCGAATGATCGGTAACTTCTTCGTCTAAGAATTTTTCGGTCAGAAAAATATAATACCCCCGCGGTTTGAGGTGCTCCGGGCGGTCTATGATCACGCCACTGGCTTCTAATTGCTCCAGTAGGTTTTTGATGTGCGTTTCCAGGTCATCTTCGGGAATTTCGGCGGCAGGCAGGAGGTCGGGGATTTTCGCAAACTGGCGAATGGGCACTTTGGGCTCGTTTGCGTGGGTGGCCTCAAAATTGGCAACGTTATCCAAAAACATCCGCACCAATTCCGGCGGCGCATCGTCGGCAATAAAACTGTGGGCGCCATAGGTGAGGTCAATATCGAGGGCTTTGAGCTCATTTTCGATGCGCAGTTCTTCTTCCGGCGTGAGTTTTGGGTCTTCCATGGTGGTGTGGTTGAGTGTTGTAAATTGGTTCCAATACACCATAAAGAAAATGAAATTTCTGGATATGTAAAAATGAAACACAAAAAATCAACAATAAACACCCGAAATTTTTACTTATCTTT
>JBJXFD010000536.1:0-4922 GCA_046153985.1 Saprospiraceae bacterium | reverse complement strand
CCGACCAGCGAACCCAACCCGGGAATGCTGACCGTATCCTGTTCGTAAAGCAATGCTGAAAGGCATGCGCCGACGTCTATATCCATAGCCAAACAAAACTTTATTGGGCTAAGGTACGGTTTTTTTTTATACTTCACGCTGCTTAGTTTGTGCATTGCCTTTAGCTTAACCAGATGATTCGCAGCGTTCAGTATGACAAAAAAGGATTCGCGCCCAACGGCGCGAGGCCTAAAACTTACGTAATGGCAAGTGCGAAGTCATACTTTTACCAAGTCCTGACAACAGACTGCACCAAATCCTCCAACTGTTCCTTAGCTTTGCTGTTCTAACGTGGACTCGGGCATTTTTTAAGGAACGGCGGGCTAAAGCCCGCGAAACGAAGGGCGCCGTGCTATGTTTCGCGGGCTTTAGTCCGCCTTGTTTCCTCAAAAGGTGCAAAATCCTGGCCACGGTTGTTGCAAAGCACTCGTTTTCAGGTAGTAAATTCCCGATCCGATGTTGTTCTAATGAAGTTTCAAGCACCACCATTATGAATCCAAACTATTCGCGCGAGCGCTCAGGCAAATTATACGAAGCAGCAAAACAATACTTTCCTGGCGGGGTCAATTCGCCGGTGCGGGCTTTCCGTTCGGTGACGGGGCCGCCGGTTTTTATCAAAAAAGGCAACGGCAGTCGCCTTTGGGATGAAGACGACAATGAGTATATAGATTTTTGCGCGTCCTGGGGACCACTGATCCTGGGACACAACAATGCCGCCATTCTGGAGCGGGTGATGGAAGCGGCGGCCAATGGCCTTTCGTTCGGTGCGCCCACACAGTGGGGCAACCGCCTCGGCAAATTGCTTTTGGACAACAACCGATTCATCGAAAAAATGCGCTTTGTCAGTTCAGGCACGGAAGCGGTCATGTCGGCCATCCGCTTAGCGCGGGGCGCTACGGGCAGGAGCAAAGTCATTAAATTTGAAGGCTGCTACCACGGCCACCTCGATTCGCTGCTGGTGAAGGCCGGCTCGGGGTTGGTCACTTTTGGGGTCAGCACCTCGGCGGGTATACCGGAGGCTTTTGCCAAAGAAACCCTCGTATTGCCGCTGAACGACCCCGAGCTCTTAGAAAAAACGCTGGCAGAACACGGCCATGATGTGGCTTGCATCATCATCGAACCCGTGCCCGCCAACAACGGACTGTTGCTGCAGGATCGCGCATTTTTAGAATTGCTGCGGGAAAAATGCACAGAATATGGCGCGCTGCTGATCTTTGACGAAGTAATTTCTGGCTTCCGGGTCGGCTTTGAAGGCGCAGCAGGGCATTACGGTATCCAGCCGGATATTTTGACCTATGGCAAAATCATCGGCGGGGGCATGCCGGTGGGCGCGTACGGGGCCAGCCACGAATTGATGGGCCATATTGCGCCTGACGGACCGGTTTATCAGGCCGGCACGCTTTCGGCAAACCCGGTAGCGATGGCGGCAGGTCTGGCAGCGCTGGAACAATTGCTGGCGCCCGGATTTTATGAGGCGCTGGAGCGCAAAACGCAGTATTTTGTGCAAGCCGTGCAAAGCCACTGCGATGCGAAAGGCTACGAAGTCCGCATTCCGCAAATCGCGTCCATTTTCTGGATCGCTTTCAGCCGGGAACGCATCATCACCGCCGATCAGATTGACCCGAAAAGTATGGAAAAATTCAAGGTGCTTCATTTGGAGCTGTTGAAAAGGGGCGTTTATTTCGGCCCGTCCGGCTACGAGGTCGGGTTTGTTTCGGCGGCGCATTCGGAGGCGGATCTGGAAGCCGCTGCTGCTGAAGTGAATGCGGCGATGGATGTAGTGTTCGGTTGAGTTGTTTTTGACGAAATTCGTTGATCGTTGTCGGTTGATCGTTGTTCGTTAGGTTTCGGTTCTGAAAAAGTCAAAACTTCCTTTCGTGAAAGAGCCGAAACAAGAACTTGTGTTGTCACTCCGAACATTACAAAACCTAACGAACAACTTACAACGAACAACTTACAACGAATTCCACCAATAACAAATAACCAGTAACCATAACATGAAACAAAACATCCAACTCCGGCTCCTTTCCTACGGCGTCATCGCATACATGATGATGGCGTTTGCGTGGTGGTCGGTGTTGCTGTTTGTAAAAAACAACGATGCCTTTGAAGCCAAACGCGATTTGCTGCGCATTGGCATGATTGCGGAAGGCTTGGTGGCCAATGATGAAGCGTTTTATCAAACCCCGCGCTATCTCGAATTGGCGCGCCAATACTACCGCCAGGAGTGGATGATCGTTGGCGAAGCGTCGGTGTTCATTGTCAGTTTGGTCATCGGCATTTGGCTCATCAACCGCGGTTACCACCGGGAGGTGATGGCGGCACAGCAGCGGCGCAATTTTTTGCTCTCCATCACCCACGAGCTAAAGTCGCCGATCGCTTCCATCAAATTGGTGCTGGAAACCCTGCTCAAACGGCAATTGCCCAAAGAACAATCGGATAAAATCACCAGCAGCGCCCTGCGCGAATCGGACCGTTTGAACGATTTAGTCAACGACCTGTTGTTGTCGGCACGGTTGGAAACAGCTTACCGCCCTTACATAGAAGCCCTGGATTTTTCGGCCTTGCTGCACGATCTGATCCAGAAATTACAGGAAAAATATCCGCAGGTGCATTTTTCATTTATAGAAAAGAACCCTGTGGGATTGGTTCATGGAGATAAATCGGGACTCACTTCCGTGGCGATCAACCTGCTGGAAAATGCCGTGAAATATTCGCCCGAACCCGCTGCCATCGAGGTACGGCTGGAACGAAACGACGGCTGGATATCGTGGGAGGTTGCCGATAATGGCATCGGCATAGAGGACAAAGAAAAGACCCGGGTGTTTGAAAAATTTTACCGCATCGGCAACGAAGATACCCGCCAGGCGAAAGGCACGGGGCTGGGCTTGTTCATCGTGAAAGAGGTCATCCGGGCGCACGGCGGCGAAATTTCAATTTTGAATAACCAGCCGGCGGGAAGTGTTTTTAGGATAACTTTGCCGGGTTGAAATGGTTACTGGTTATCTGTTACTGGTTATTGGTGCGTGACACCCAACCAGTAACCAATACACCAGTAACCAGTAACCAATAACTAATCACACATGCAGCGAATATTTCTGGCAGAAGACGAAGAGAACATCCGCGAGGTCGTCAAACTCAACCTGGAGTTGGAAAACTATGAAGTCGTGACCAGCGGGAATGGCCGGCAGGCTTTAAAAATACTGGGAGAACAGCATTTCGACCTGCTGATTCTGGATGTGATGCTGCCGGAAGTAGACGGTTTTCAGATTTGCGAACAAGTGCGCCTCACCAACCGCGAAGTGCCGATCATTTTCCTGACGGCCAAAGATACCGCCATGGATCGCATCACCGGGCTAAAGCGCGGCGCCGACGATTACCTGACCAAACCGTTTAACTTAGAAGAATTGTTGTTGCGCGTCAGCAACCTGATCCGACGCACCAACCGCGCTGTCGAAAATACCTCCGATACCTACGAATTCGACGGACGCCGCATCAATTTTGCCACCTACGAAGCAGAAGTTAACGGCGAGGTCATCCCACTCACCAAAAAGGAAACCATGTTGCTCAAGCTGCTCATTGACCGCAAAAATGAAGTGGTTTCTCGCCAGCAAATCCTGCAATCCGTTTGGGGCTACGACGTATATCCTTCCACCCGCACAATTGACAATTTCATCCTTTCTTTTCGCAAATATTTTGAATTGGATCCGCGTAACCCGCAGCGGTTTTTGTCTATTCGCGGGGTGGGGTATAAGTTTGTGGATATGGGGTAAGGGAATGCCGTATTAATTGTGTATTAAGTCTTTATAAGCGTATTGATTTGATGGAACGTTTGGCGCATCTTTGTTAGGTAAGTATCAAAAATCTATGGTGATGGATACTTAATTCCCTTTTAATTTTTATCAACCTTCAAACCTAACTTTCATGAGCCAGAAAACTATCCTGCCATTTTTGCTATGTTTTTGCCTTTCAATTCAGGTTTTTGCCCAGGTTAATCCTCAATTTTGTCGTGTAGAAGGCGCTGCCATAGCTTATACTCCACCTCCTCCAAGCAGCACAACAAATGATGGCCCTTATACCATCAAGGTTTATGTCCACATGTGTTTGCCAACTTCAGCAATTGGCAGCAATGCTCCGGAAGACCATCACGGCATTTCTGCTACAGAGTTAAATGCCATTATTGCTACAACGGAAGAAGACTTTGAGCCTCATAATATTTTCTTTGACTGGTGTGTTTTGTACCATTATAGTGATGAGGATTTTATTACATCTGAGCAATATCCGTATACTAATTTTATTGGCTCATACAGTCTGAATGATGGTATTAATGCATACATCTTACCAGATAATTATTTTGATAATGAGGGAGGCTATTCATCAAGTTCAGCGGGAGGGGGGAGTTCATTTGCATTAGCAAACCAGAGTGCGTTACCCGCAACAAACCTTGTCATTTATGGCCAAGTTTATGAGTGCTACCCAGCATTTTATCCTGCGTATGACGGCGATCATTTTGCAACAATCCCCCATGTATTATCCCACGAAATGGGACATTGCCTTGGTTTGTTCCATACCCACGAAACAGTTACTTGTGCAGAACTTCCTGATGGCTCCAATTCGTCAACTTGCGGCGATTTAATTACAGATACTCCTGCTGATCCTAATCTCAGATTTTCAGTAAATACCTCATGTCAATGGGTCTCTCACTTTTTTCCTCCTGCTTGCACTGCGGGCCCCCCTGGCTACAACTACATCCCTACTCCAGGCTATAGCCCTGATTTATTAAACATCATGGCGTATACCAATTATTATGCCTGCAAACCTGTTTTTACAGCAGGGCAAGGCGTTCGAATGCGAAATACCATAGCGAACAGCCCGGTTTTAGC
>JBJXFD010000533.1:0-7033 GCA_046153985.1 Saprospiraceae bacterium | reverse complement strand
CTCATCTTAGCACCCGCCCTCATGAACATATCGAGAAACCCATTTATTCACTCAAAAACGTATGGTCATGTTAATCCTTTACATCGCAACGGGGGCATTTATCGTAGGTGGAGGCCTTATTATGGTTTCCAATGTTTTCGCACCACGCAGCAGAAGTCGCTACTATTGAGCGACTGCTGTATTTTAGAACAAACAACAACCGGCACGAAACGCATCATTCATTCAGGCAACACGCTTTTAACTCCAGCCTATTTCCGAATTGCCCTTTCCCTATGACGCATATTTGCCGGTAATCCCAAAACGCTCCGCACCTTTTTTCCCGGTTTATTATTCAAAAAGTCTGTGAAGAGTAGGTCTCTTCCCGGCAAGCGGTTTATTGTGCTTGCCTCAAGGGTGCATGCACCGTTGGGCGTAGGTCGCTTTTGGTTTGGACATACCAGTTTGCTGGTGTGTAGCGGGCCGAACCTTATTGCTATGGGTAAATTTGACCGCTCGGAGGGTGAGTTGCTGGCTTGTTTTCAGGTTAGTCTTCTTCGCTTTTCCAGATGGCGCCGTATTGTTCCACCAATATGTTGTCGTACTCGTCTGCCTTTTCGAAAAGGTAGCTGAAGAGTTTTGTTCCGGTTTCAATGTTGAAATACCGGTCGTAGATCAACAGGGAAATGATCACATCCTGGCCGCGTATACTAAACGTCAGGCTTTCGGTTTGATAGTTCTGGCGCAGCAAAAACTCGTACAAAGGCTGTATGTTTTCTTTGGGAAGCATACAGAGGTAGGCGTCGCCGGTGATGAGCCCGGTTTCTTCGTAGTACAGAACGTTGACGCGGGCGCTGCCTTCCTGAATTTCCCAATTGTTGGGGCCTCGTCGGGAAAGCTCTACGTCGTGGCCGGCGTTGGCCAGCATATCTTCTATGGTTTTGGCAATTCCGGTGGCTTCGTATACCTCCATCTGATTCGGAAGCACAACTTTTGCGCCGCAATGCGCACAATACCCCTGCTGTGTAGTATCTTCAAACACAAGATTCGAGCAGGAATGGCAACGCACGCCAACGCGACGGCCCGAAGCGGCAAATTCGTCTAATGCTGTTTGAAGGTATTGTACGGGCAGAGAAAAGCCCACATTGTCGCCATTTTCAATGATGAAGGTATTCACGCCAATGACTTCGCCGGCCATATTGACCAAAGGCCCCCCGCTGTTTCCGGGGTTGAGCGCGGCATCGTGCTGGTAGTAATTCAGGTTGCCGCTTTGGTACATGACATTGGAAATAATGCCCTGCGTAGCTGCATACTTTAGCCCGAAGGGGTGCCCGATGGCTACAACCGATTCTCCGGGATGAACTTCTTTGCCTGCTGCTAAATTGATCGAAGTGATGATTTCTTCACTATGGGCGGGCATTTCCAAAAAAGCAAGATCGTGGGTTGGATCCAGGTACAGTACCTGGCTCAGTTGTTTTTTCAGGCCGTTGACTTTCACAATAACATTGCGGTTATCGCGCACAACGTGTTCATTGGTCACAATAAGGTTGTATTTTTTTAGATAGAACCCGGTTCCGGTGCTGTATGGCGTTGCAATCTGTACAACGACTTCGCTAAAAGAATTGATGATCTTTTTCATGTAAAAAAAATACCCTGTATATAGTTAGTGTCTGGCTTTTAGAGTTCGGTAGCAAGGCATGCGAAGACCCCGTTTCGACTTCGCTCAACGAGCGGTCATTGAGCTGGAGACTGAGCGAAGTCGAAGTCGGGCCGAGCATAACGCAGCTATCGGACTCTAAAGACAGACACACTTATGGACGCACGACCACTAAGCGTTTAGTCGCCAAAGTTTTACCGCGGTCGTTGACCAGGCTGTAAAGGTAGGCGCCCTTCCTAAGTTGAGAAATATCTACTTTTTCAGTTCGGCTGCCATTCACATGATAGCGTTTTTTCATCACCTCTTCCCCCAGGACGTTAAATATCCGCAGGGTATATTCGCCTTTCGGCAAATTGGAAAATTCGAAACGCACACTGACAATGGCTGGATTGGGAAAAGCATAAACGCTGGGTTTCAGGCCACTGGTGTTCTGAACGTTGGAAACGATTTCTTTGGCCTTGTATTCCACCATTTCCGGCGCGGTTTCGGTAGCGTTCATCGTCACAACCGCAATCGGTTCTTTGGCCTCATTGCTGAAGAAATTATAAGTCACCGTGGTATCCTTGCCCAGCTCGGCTATGCCTTCTACACCAGCTAACTGGAGGACGATGTCTGTGATGTCCTGCCAGGGAAAAAATCCAACTTTTATGTCTAAACGCACATCCCGGTATTGGGTGCGCTTTTCGCGCAATACGTCGTAGATGCCGCCGGGAATAGTGAGCGTACCCCAGGCATCAACAATGTCTACGCGATTGTTGCTCAGTCTGATTCGCAGCGAATCCGGCGTAATGGGAAGCAGGTCAAGGATCACAGAAGGCAGGTCGTCAGCCGAAAAAGCGACCAGCAGCGCACTTTGGGTTTGATTGACATCGAAGACATTCATCGGCGCCCGGCGGTATACTTCTGCGGGATTGTAGCGTGTCTGCACCTGCACGCCCTGCCCGATCGGATCCGTGCCACTAATGCCGACCAATTCGAAGCGGGTGCTGGTGACGTTAAAATAACCTTCGCCATTGTTGCCTAATGACAGCAAAACATCCGCAGCCGGGAAAAGACCCGCCGCTGATCCTGTAGATGCTGCCCGAACAACGTTCTGGCGGGTAAACGGCGACTGAAGGCTTGCGAAGTTCCAGCTCTGCGGGCCGCCCGGCGACGTGATGGCGATACCGCTAGGCATGTTGTCAATAGCGGTGTACAAGGTATCGCCTACCTCCGGGAACATGGCATTGGTCACCGTAATCTGCGCCTGTGATGTCAGGCCACAGCAAAGCACTGCGATGGAGAGTACAAGTTTTTTCATTAGCAATGGTATGAGGTGGTAAAGTTAGTCTTTTTTTGGCGGACAAAGCGAACAGAATGATAATGTTGCAGAATTAAGGTCTAATTGTATGAGCCAGGGGATTTATGTCAAGAAACTGTTAAATGTAGCCGGGAACTCAACCTTTCTGTACACAACTGCTTAATAGGTTGTCTTTGCAACTATCGCTTAATAAAAACCCGACTTTGCTGGTTATGAAAAAACTCTCACTCTTCCTTGCGACCACCCTGATGGTTTCCTCCTTATTTGCACAACAACCGCCTTTCCCGATGGGCAATATGCAACGCGGGCCTTCCACGGTTGGTAAAATCAGTGGCTTGCTGCTGGATTCAATCACTCAGGCGCCCCTCGAATTTGCTACGATCGTTCTCACCGACGCCAAAGGCAAAGAATTGGACGGGGTTCTCACCGATGAAAAAGGGGCTTTTCGCTTTCAGGAAGTTAAAACCGGCGCCTATAAATTGCAGGTGTCTTACCTCGGATATGGGGCAAAAACCATTTCACCTGTAACGACTACCTTAGAAAAACCCGACCTTGACCTGGGCAAACTGTTTTTGCTTGGAGAAGGGATTCGGTTGGAGGAAGTGGAGGTTGTCGGTCAGGCAGCAACTGTGGAAAACAGGATTGACAAGTTGGTTTACAATGCAGAAAAAGACATCACGATCGGCGGCGATGCCGGAGATGTGCTGCGCCGGGTGCCGCTGCTTTCGGTTGATCTCGAAGGCAATGTGACGTTGCGCGGGTCTTCCAATATTCAGATTTTGATCAACGGCAAACCGTCTACGATGTTCTCCAGCAACGTGGCGGATGCGCTCAAATCCATTCCCGCCGAACAAATCAAAAACGTAGAAGTGGTGACCACCCCGACCGCCAAATACGACGGCGAAGGCACAGCGGGCATCATCAACATCATCACAAAAAAGAAATCAGTGGAAGGGTTCACAGGTTCCACCAACGTATCCATCGGTACGCGTCAAAACAACGCCAACCTCAACCTGAACCTCACCCGTGGCCGCTTTTCGCTGAATGGCGGTCTGGGCGCCTGGTTTTCCTGGCCCAGGGATGGTTCTTTTGAATTTATTCGCCGCGATGACATCAACAGTGTTGTGCTCCTGGAACAACGGGGCGCGTCCACCAATGCGACTTACGGCCCGAATGGCAACATTGGCGCATCTTACGACATCAATGCTTACAACAGCATCTCCACCTCTGTATCGCTGCGGGGCTTCGGCAATACGCGAGACAACACCATCAGCGTATTCCCGCTCGGGCAAACGACCTACGACCGCATCAACGACAGCGAAAGTTTCCGGGGCGGTTTCGACTGGTCTACTGACTATCGCAAAACCTTCAAACAACCCGAACGTGAGTTTTCGATGGCGGTGCAGGTCAGCGCCAACAAAAACTACCAGGATGATGTCATCTTTGAGGAAGACGTCAATGGCCTGATTCTCCGGGACGCGCTGAACGCCAACGACGGCAACAACATAGAAACTACCTTCCAACTCGATTACGTCCACCCTTTCACGCCGTCCATCAAATTAGAAACCGGCGGCAAAGGGGTCATGCGCAAAATTGACAGCGATTTCAGCTTTTTTGATAACCTTGCGGATGCATTCGATCCCAACCAAACGGATGTTTTCCACTACGACCAGGATGTCTACGCCGGGTATGCTTCCTTCAACCTGAAATTGGGTAAAAATTACGGCATAGTAGCCGGTGCGCGCTACGAACACACGCGCATCGGAGGCAGTTTTGAGATAGACGGAAATCCTTTTGAAAACGATTACGACAATGTATTGCCGAGCATCATCATTAGCCGCAACCTGAAGAATTTCCAATCCATCAAAGCAAGCTATACGCGCCGCATCCAGCGCCCAAGTTTGCGCTACGTGAATCCGTTTACCGACGTGAACGACAGCCGCAGCGTCTCCACGGGCAACCCTTACCTGCTACCTGAATTGACCGACCAGTACGAGCTGACGTACAGCGGTTTTGTAAAAGGCATTGTATTGAATACCTCTGTGTTCTACCGCACCACCACGGACATCATCGAAGGATTCACGGTGCTGGATCCGAACACCAACGTTTCGACCACTACTTTTCAGAATATAGGCAAAAACAACTCAATCGGCTTAAATTTCTTTTTTTCTGCAACCATCAAAAAAATCTGGACCCTGCGCGGCAACTTTAACGTCTATACCTACGACGCAGAAAGCACCACGCCGGGCCTGACCCTGAGCAACAGCGCGCTCCTGTACGGTGGGAACATCAACTCAACTTTTGCTTTCAAAAAAGGCTGGAGGGTGGAAATGTTTGGCTTCTTCCGAGCCAACGAGCAATCGCTTCAGGGTAGTAACACCAGCTTTTCGATGTTCAACATGGGCGTTATGAAAGATTTTGGCAAGAAGCTGAGCGTTGGCGTCCGCATCGTAGAGCCGCTGTTCCGCGACAAGGAGTTCATCAACGAACTTCAGGGAGACGGCTTCTACCAGCGCACGGTTTCCACCATCGCTTTCCGTTCTGTCGGCATCAGCGTGAATTACCGGTTTGGTAAGCTTGATTTTAAAGAGCCTGCGCCACGCCGGAGAGGGGTGAGGAATGATGATTTGAAAAGTGAAGGGGAGAATAACTTCTAAAAAGCACAACCAGGGAAACAAGCATGGGGCATCTCGAATTTTCGGGATGCCCCATGACCCTTTAACCAGGTTTTCGACTTCTGAAAGGTGCAGCGCACCTGGAATCTTTGTAGTAGATGCGGATCATATAAGGTCATTCAGGTGCAGCGCACCGAAACATCGCACATTGAGGCATCCCAATATCCCATATTGATTGATTACAAAAGAGTTCTCTTTTGTGTCACATACAGAATCCTTTCTCCAAGCTCGGCTTCAAGTTTGGCAATAGAACGTAAGGTGAAATCGTGCTCTCCTTTCAGCCATTTGCTGATTTCAGAAGGCGTTTTCTCAAAGTCTTTTTGATTAAGTCCTTTTTCCTCTAAAAGCTGGTTCACCCTTACTACGATGTCGGCATATAGCCGGACAAAGATTTTTGTTTCTTCGGGCATCTTTGCCATCATACGATCAGCTACTTTGCTTCTCATGGATTCATGTTTAATATTGTTACATCGCAATTCAAAACATTGAATTTTCCGGATCAGTTCAATAGCTGATAGACAAAAAGACTCGCCAAATACGCCGTCCCCGTCATAAACGCAAACTGAATGATCGGCCATTTCCAGCTTTTGGTTTCGCGTTTTACGACGGCGAGGGTGCTCATGCACATCATGGCGAAGACGTAGAAAATGAGGAGGGAAGCGGCGGTGGCCCGGTTATAGACCATTTCGCCGTTGCGCGTTTCGGCTTTTAGACGCTCGCGCAGGTAGGGATAATCTTCGGCCTCCGCATCGGCTTCAGATTTACTTTTTAAACCGTAGATGATAGACATCGTGCCCACAAAGACTTCCCGTGCCGCAAAAGACGACAGGATGCCGAGGCTCATTTTCCAGTCAAACCCCAACGGACGGAAGGCGGGTTCAATGGCTTTGCCGAGCTGGCCGGCGAAAGAAGCTTCCAACCGGCGTTCAGCAACGAGATCTTCGGTGACTAAGCTGTCGGCGGCGATGCTCTGGGCTTCCGCACGCGCCTGCGCTTCGGCCTCCCCCATTTTCCCCGGAAAACTGTAACTCGCCAACGCCCAAAGGATAATGGAGAGGATGAGAATGACCTTGCCCGCTTCAAGCAGAAAGGTTTTGACTTTTTCCCAAACCGTGAAGCCTATATTGCGCAACACCGGAAGTCGGTAGGGCGGCAATTCGAGGAGCAAAAAACTGCTTTCGCCGGTTTTCAGAACAAGTTTGAATACAAACGCGGCCACCAAAGCGCCGAAAATGCCCAGCAGGTAGAGGCCCATAAAAGCCAATGCCTGGGCTTCCGGATCTGCGACAACAAAGCCGACCAGCACAATGTAAACAGGCAGTCGAGCCGAACAACTGATGAACGGCGTGACCATGATGGTGAGGTGGCAGGTCACGCCGAGCTTGGCGGCAAGCTCCACGGCGCGCACGCGGCAGCGCTGGTCGA
>JBJXFD010000489.1:0-31989 GCA_046153985.1 Saprospiraceae bacterium | reverse complement strand
CTGAACCAGGCGTTGCTGTTTTTAGGCGCCCTTCCCAAGGTGCTTTTGTCCGATAATCTGAAGGCTTATGTGAGTCGGGCGGATCGCTACGAACCCACTTTTACGCAGTTATGCGAACAATTAGGCGCCCATTATCAGCTTGATTTACAAGCCACACGGGTTGCCAAGCCTAAAGACAAGGCCAGCGTGGAGAATGCCGTAACACAGATGTACCGCCGCATTTACGCCCCGCTTCGCCAGGAGGTTTTTCACAGCCTCGAATCGCTCAACGAAGCTATTATCAGGCAATTAGGGCAGCACAACACCCAGCCTTACCAAAAGAAAAACGGAAGTAGACACTCCCTGTACCAACAGTACGAACTGCCTGTGATGCAGCCCCTGCCCGCCGATTTGTTTGAGGTCAAAAAGATAGCGAAGGCAAAAGTCCAGCGCAATTACCATGTCTTTTTGGGCGAAGAAAAAAACTTTTATTCCGTACCCTGGCAGCATGCGGGTAAACAGGCCCAAGTCCTATACACCGACCGCATGGTAGAAGTCTATGTGGATCAAAAACGCATTGCGACCCACCAACGCCTGTTCCTGCGCGGACGGGAATATCGCTACCAAACCCGCGAAGAACACATGCCCCTTCATCACCTGGAATGGAAAAAAGCTCAAGGCTATGATGCCGCTTACTTCCTCGAACAGGCCCGGATCATTGGCCCGGCTACCCAATGGGCTGTGCAGCAGGTGCTCCTGGGCCGTATCCACGAACCCCAGGCATACAATAGCTGCAAAGGCATCCTGCAATTAGCTAAAAAACATACGCCCCAACGACTCGAACAGGCCGCAAAACGCTGCCAGACCGTCGAAAAGACCACCTACACCATGCTCAAACGCATCCTCCAACTCAAACTCGACCAGGTCGATGAACAGCCTTTACAACTCAGTCTGGGTTTGCATGAAAACATCCGGGGACCTGAGTATTATCAATAACTCATTCAATATTAAAAAACAACACGTATGAAAAATGAATCCTTGCAAAGCATGAAACGGCTCAAACTCACCGGAATGGCCGGGGCTTATGAAGCCACACTCATCCTGCCCGTCAACCAGCTTCCCACAGCCCATGAAATGATCGCAACCCTCATGGATGCTGAAGTTCAATACCGGGATCAACGCAGAATGGAGCTATTCCTGCGCATGAGCAGGTTGCGCTACCGCGCTACTTTAGCTGACATCCAGTGTTCGGACGAACGCAATCTCCAGCCCCACATCCTCGTCGCTCTGGCGGATGGCGCCTGGTTGTCTCGCGCTGAAAACATCCTCATCACCGGCGCCACCGGTTGCGGAAAATCATTCCTCGCCTGTGCCCTCGGACACCAAACCTGCGCCACAGGCCATCGAACCCTCTACTTTAACCTCAACCGCCTGAGCGAACAAATTGCAATTGCCAAAACTGATGGAACGCTCATCAAGTGGCTCAACCTCCTCAAAAAAGCACAACTCATTATCCTTGACGATTTTGGCCTGCAACCCATCACCCAACAAGTCAAACTCATCTTGCTTCAAATCCTGGAAGACCGGTATGAAGTCAGTTCAACCATCATTTGCTCCCAGTTACCCATCTCCAAATGGTATGAATACCTGGAAGAACCGACGCTGGCTGATGCAATCCTTGACCGCATCATCCCAAGAGCACACCGTATCGAATTGAAAGGAAATAGTAGACGCAAAAACTTAAAACAACTACCTTAGCACCCTTCTTTGGCCGTACTTATCCACAGGGGGGTCAGACCTCCGGAATAGGGGGGTCAGATACTCCGGAATAAACACTATGCTTACATAGCCTGCTGGAATGGCTGCTTTCCCGCTTAGGCGAAGGAAGCGTGGTAAATATGGGAAGACGTTTTTTTTTTATCACCGTTTCTTCCAATTCAACCTGAATACCAGCCCGCCCATATCCCCGCTCAAAATCTCCAACTCTTCGCCGTCAATCTTGTAGGTCTGTGCCTTTTCGAGGCACTGTACGAACCGTTCCTCCCATTGCGAAGCACCCTCGCAGTACATCTGGGTTCGGATTAAGTTACTGACGGTCAGATTTTTGCCATCGGCAACATAGCTGCCGCCGATGCCGTTACAGCCGTCGTGCCCTTCCAGTTTGCCTTCGGCAAATTTGATGCTGATGGGAATCGTGTCGGGCACAATAAGGGGCAAGGGGTCGGCGAGGATCTTGGTCAGTTGCCAGACGGCGGTTTCGAGTGTGGTGATGTCCACAGGCATGGGGGTTTCTTTGGTGGGTTCGGCTTTTCGCTCGCAGCCGGTAGCTGCAAGCAGGGCGATGAAGCCAAGCAGGCTGAAAAAATGGGTGGATTTCATGGCTTTAAATTTTTTAAAAATGAAAAAATACGGATGATTTCGGTTGTTGAAATGGGTCAATGGCAATTTCGGCGGGCTTGCACGAAAATAGGCTCGCCAGGATGACGAGCGTCAGGAAAATTTGGATGGCTTTCATACCTATCTTATTTTGATAAAAAAATGGGGGGTTCACTGGGCATTATTTCACATAATGCAGCTGAGCAAGCCCCATATCAAACTGCTTGGTACTCATAAGTTTGAGCTTTAGTTCAGGTCGCCCATTTTTAAAGAGCGAAATGCCCTCCCCGAGCAATATTGGGATAATGGAAATATAAAACTCGTCAATGAGGTCATGTTTCAATAATTCATGGACAATCCCGGCGCCGCCGTCCACGAAAATATGCTTGCCCTGCTTGGCTTTTAAGTCGGCCACCAGCGCTGGCAAACTGCCCGTGTAAAACTTCACCGAACCGATGGGGTCCCTTGGCGTCCGGGTGACGATATAGGCGTCTTTGTCGCTGTGTGGGAAATCAAAGCCCATGGAAAGCACCTTGTCGTACGTTTTTCGTCCAACGATAACGGCGTCAACCGTACTCACAAAATCTGCATAACCATAATCTTCGCCTTCTTTCTCAACGATGGATAAAAACCCCAAATCATCATCAGGTTTGGCAATATAGCCGTCGAGGCTCATGGCGATATAGAGAATTACTTTCCGTTCCATATTTATATTGGTTTAAATGATGATTGGATATGTTGCAGTCATTGATCATTGTGGTCGTTGGTCATTTTTGCCCAACCCGGCAGTGGCTGTTCCAGTTTGCCGGGCGGGCAATAGGCTCGATAGCGAAAGTCCATTTGACAACAGAAAGGCAATGGTTTTCAAAATCAGTTTAAAAAACAGGGCGATGAGGTTGAACAGAACGGGTTCTTTTGGAATTTTCATGGTGTTTTTATTTGAATTTATAATTTAAAAATCAATGAATTAAAAACTCAAAATCCGGGGCGGCTGAATTCGAAGCAGTCAAACACCACCGCCGTGACGAGTATGAGTTTTTATTTCTTTTTGTTGAAACAAAGATAGGGTTGCCTCCCCTCGCTTCGCAACTAACAGTGTCCTGAAACGCCTATTTGGGTGGATGAAACGGCGAAGGCGGAGGAAGAATCCCCGCTGGCACAGGGTGTTCCTTATTCAGAATCTTATAAAACACGGCCTTGCTCGCGCGGATTTGCAATCCGTCGCGTTCCTTCTGTCGATCTCCTGACCGGTGTTTATGTTGAGCATATCCGCTAGTTTATCACTAACCATTGTCACTAATCACGAAAAGTGTACCATCAAATTGAACGAAAACGGCCCCGCTCGCGACTAAACTCCGATACCGTCAACATCGCGCGCTCGTTGCAGTCCCTGACCGAATGTTGTCAACTTAGCGACGTGAACGACCCGGCAAAGGGTCAAAGGTGAATAGCCCCCGATGCAATCGGGGAAAAGAGGAAGTGGTGAGGTAACGGGCAACCCCGAATGGGGTTGAATATTGAAAATGGAGCGTGGCGTATTAACATTCAACCCCATTCGGGGTTGCCCGTTATAATTCGTTTATGCGACCAACCCCCGATTGCATCGGGGGCTATTCACTTTCAACCACTTCGTGGTTACCGTTCATTAAGTTGGCGGCATTAAACCTCTCGTCTCATACGCATCAAACCTCCGGCCTCCAGCCCGACCCTTACACAAATAACAAACACCCGACAATCAAAGACTTATCGCAAACCCCTCAAAGTTTCAAAAAAAATTTATTGCACAAAGGCACATTTTTATTGTTTATCAATAAATTTTTATTATCTTTGCGACATCATTTTAAACCATAACAAGGATGTCAACAAAAAGCAACTTCGTATTTACAGTCCTAAGCATTGTGGCCTGGATCATCTTCGTTGGCTTGTGCATTGAAGCCGGTGGCTTGCTCGTCAATTTTGTATTCAGCCTCTACAAACCTGAATTTGTCCAGAATTTATATCAAAAGTTGGACTTAAGTGAAATGTATAGTCGCAGCAAATGGGCTTTTTTCAGTATGTACTCGTTTATATTAGTCATCTCGATTTTGAAAGCTTACCTATTTTATGTCGTCATCATGCTGATTCACAAACTTGATTTGTCAAAACCATTCAACCGTTATGTTTCTGACCAAATTGCACAAATTAGCTACTTCACCCTGTCCATAGGACTATTAAGTTACGTAGCCCGGCAAACCGCTAAAAATTTGCTGCATCGTGGGTACGAAATTGACCAGCTCAATCAGTTTTGGGTAGACAGTGAAGCTTTTATTTTGATGGCGGCTATCGTCTATGTCATTGCGATTATTTTTAAAAGGGGAATTGAATTACAAAACGAAAACGACTTAACCATATAAGCTATGCCAATTATTGTAAACTTAGATGTCATGATGGCAAAGCGAAAAATGTCGCTCAATGAGCTGTCAGAAAAAGTGGAACTAACGCTTTCTAATCTTTCGATCTTAAAAACAGGAAAAGCAAAAGCCATACGTTTTAGCACGTTAGAAGCGATTTGTAAGGCGCTGAACTGTCAGCCTGCTGATATTCTTGAATACGTGGAAGAAACTCAAAGTTATACCTCGCACCATTAGGGTCGCTGAATTAATAAGTGTCGTTTTTGCCAGGCAAGGCATTTTGGTTCTAACCGAGGCGGTGGTTCCCGACCTTAGCCAAAGCTAAGGGAGGCGGTTCCCCAACGAAGGGTAGGCGCAAAAGGCCTCCTGGAAAAGTGGACAGTTATTATTTCAGCGACCCTAAGCTGCTGTCCTCACAATACGAAGTCATTGGTTTTGATAAATTGGACGGTGTATTCACCACAATAAAAGGCGATTTGACGGATTGAGCGCTGGTAAAAGAAATTACCAAAGGGGTTTCGGCCATTATCCATACCGCTTCGCTGCACGCGCCGCATCGTATACCGCTCAAGCAGTTTGGCACTTCGGAGGCCATTGCCAAACTCGTGACCTTTCTCGCATCGGATGACGCATGGTTCATAACTGGAGCAGAATATAATATTGATGGTGGGATGAACATCAACCCGGGGCTGATGTAGTTTTTTTTTGGCAAATTTTGGAACGAATGTTCAAAAACCAGTTAATTTTGGGGGCGGGCGAGCCTTTACGATACCTATGGTGGCAAGAATACGCTCTTTGAGAAGACTTTCGATCACTATCAACAGGATAAATACTAAGGTTGCCGAATCGTTTCTGGCAGCTGCACCAAGCGTGAAAGCAGGTTTTCTGAACCTATTCAAAATCATCATCGAACAATCGGTCAAGGACTCGGACAAAAAGGGCTGTTTTGTAGTCAACACGACCACGGAACTCATTCCCAATGATGAAAAATGGCTCCCTGTGCTCGACCGCAACCGCAAGAATTTTGAAGCCATCTTTCTCAAGCACCTGAAAAGAGGCGTGGCGCAAGGCGAAATCAAATCGAACAAAGATTTGAAATCCATTGCGGCCTTAATTTATGCCCTGAATAATGGCCTACAAGTGGTAGCAAAAATCAACCCATCCAAAAAAGATTTGATGAAAATCGTGGAAGCAGGCCTGGGTGTGCTGGATTGAACTGTTTTTATGGTAGAAAAGAAAATCTTTCAGTTTATCCTTTTGATAGCATCGTCTCCGGATAGGAAAGGATTTAATGGTTTGCCCCTTCCCACTCCAATTAGTTTTGAGCTTTGCAACCCTCCTTCGTGTTTTCATAAAGTACATCAAAATTTCAACTTTGGGAAATATTGGTAACTCACCGGGCAATATCGGTTAGCCCAGCGGCTTTTTGTGCCCCCATCTTTGTGTCATCAAATCAATCAAAATTTTATCACAATCTAAATCAAAAAAAAATGACACATTTCACAATTCCGACCCGCAACGAAGTTTCAGAAAACAACCAGGCTATCTTCGACAACCTCCAAAAAGGGCTTGGCTTCGTCCCAAACCTATACGCTACTTTTGCCCTCAACGAAACGGCGCTAGCCGATTATCTGACGCTCCAAAACCGCAAGAGCAGCCTCCGTGCAAAAGAGCGGGAGGTCATCAATCTGGTGGTTAGCCAAGTGAACGAATGTCTGTATTGCTTGAGCGCCCACACTACTTTGGGCAAAATGAACGGCTTCACGGATGAGCAAATCCTTGAGCTACGCAGCGGCGAAGCATCGTTTGACGCAAAACTGGATGCCTTGGCCAAATTCGTCAAAGAAGCCACCATAAACCGTGGAAAACCTTCCAAGGCGGTAATCGAAAACTTGTTTGCCGCAGGCTACGACAATGCCAACCTGGTGGATATTCTCATCGTCATTGGTGACAAAATCATCTCTAATTTCTTGCATGGCGTGACGCAAATTCCTATTGATTTTCCATTGGCTCCTGCATTGGAAGAAGTTCATGCCTGAGCAAACCGGTTAAAAGGCTTCATACTTGCTCATCCGATGACTCCCAATTTGATAATTTGTTTTCTTCTTAACAAAAGCATTTTGCCTGCTGGAGTAGGGCTATCCTTCTCTAGCAGGCAAATTCTTCAAATCATCAAGAACATGAAATCTTTTTCAAATCCCGAATCGTTGGAGGCCTACTGCTTAGTTTTACGACCCTTTTCGCTGCTTGCGACAAGGCGGAAGGCCCGGAACCAGCTCCAACTGCTGTAAACTTGAACGGTAACGCCGTGTTTCCCGAAGGAATCCTGTTTTAAAATCATTTAAAAATCCAATTAAAATCATGGCAACCAAAATCAAAATCAAGAACATCCCCATCGGCTACCAATCCATTATCTCGAATGGCCGCCACGCCATCGTGGGCGACGAACCGCTCACCAGCAAGGGCACTGACAAGGGCTTCTCGCCCGAAGACCTCATCTTGGCGGCGCTGGCTTCCTGCAAAGTGGCAACGGTGCGATTCGTGGCCAGAAAAAGGGGTTGGGAAGTTCGGGACGTGGATGCGGAACTGGAAATGTCGGTGCAGCGAAACCCCGATAGGAGCCTGTTCTCCAAGGTGAAAATCGCCATCAAAATCGAAGGTGACCTGACGGACGAACAACGGGCGGTACTGATGCACGAAGCCGACAACTGTTACGTGCATCGCATGATCACAGGAGGATGGGAGATTGAAAACGCCGTACCTCACGCCGAAAAAACAGCGGAAGCAATTTAAATCGTTGTTTTAATTGGGCAAGTGTTGCCCGATTGATTCTTTCACTAAACCCGACGAAGCACCTATGCGCCACGAGTTTCATGAACCCGCAACTGGAGGGCAGCTTTTGATGACGGCCAATGAACCTGATTTTACCCGTTATTTTTTTCGGGAACGAGAGAAGCGGTTCAACGCCATCATTTGGAACCGTGGCCAGGCACAGCGCATGACCGTTGACGAAATGGTTTACGAGGTGCCCGAAAACAGTTTTTTCAGCCTCAATGTCAGCCACTCTTTCCGGCTCGAACGCTCGGAAGATGCCGTCATCTGGCAGTTCAACCGGGAATTCTATTGCATCGTTACCCATGATGAAGAGGTGTCCTGCACGGGCCTGCTTTTCTATGGCTGGCGGGAGGCCACCCCGATTTTATTGGATGAAAAAGAGGTACAACGTTTTGGTCTGCTCACTGCGGTTTTTTTGGAAGAATTTACAGACCGGGACACGATACAGGGCGAAATGCTGCGGATACTGCTCAAGCGGCTCATCATCAAACTGACCCGTTTGGTGAAAGCGCAATCTTCTGCCGGGGAGCTAACAACCACCGAGCTTGACATCGTCCGGAAGTTCAACTTGCTGGTAGAAAACCACTACAAAAAGCACCACCAGGTGCAGGACTATGCCAACTTGATGTTCAAATCGCCCAAGACCTTGAGCAACCTTTTTGCGAAGTACAGTGAAAAAAGCCCCGTACAGGTCATCGCCGACCGACTATTCCTCGAAAGCAAACGGCTGATGTTGTACACCGATATGCCAGCTGCGGAAATCGGCTATGAACTGGGTTTCGATGAGCCTGCGCATTTCAGCCGTTTTTTCAAAAAAATGGCGGGCGTGACGCTCACGGAGTTCAAAAAAACCAAGCACCAAATAGCTGAAATATTTTAAAAAAAATCGGGTGGATGGCCAATGATTGCCTCCTACCAATTAAAGCCTTGCAATGGAAATTTTCTTAAAATATTATACCCTTGACTGGTTGGCAATGGCCTTGAGCCTGTTGGCTGTTTATCTATTGGGCAGCAAAAACAAGCTCGGTTTTATCAGTTTTTCCGCAGCAAATTTGCTTTGGATTTTTCTTGGTTTTTTCCTCATGAACAGCTTGGGTATCGCCATTGGAAACCTTGTTTTTTTAATCATGAATATCCGAGGATTTATATCTTGGAACAAAAAAATCGAGTCAAAATGAACAACATATTTGCGCCAATAAAAATAGGTGAATTGGAACTAAAAAACAGGATAGTCCTTTCACCGATGCAGCAATACAGTTCCGAAGATGGCTATGCCAACGACTGGCACCTCGTTCATTATGGCAGCCGTGCGGTGGGAGGTGCTGGACTGATTGTGACGGAGTCCGCTATCGTAAACCCGCAAGGGGCAAGCACGAAGAATGACTTGGGGATTTGGATGGATGAACATATAGATGGGCTTAAACGAGTGACCGATTTTGTCCGGAAAAATGGTGCAAAGAGTGCCATACAATTGGCACATTTCGGAAGCAAGGGCAGCAAATCGCACCCAAATGAAGGCTTTCAACCCATCAGCATAGCGGAGGGCGGCTGGCAAACGGTCAGTGCTTCGGAGAAAGTGCCTTTTGCGGGAATGTCCATCCCAAAAAAATTGACAGTTGATGAAATAAAAAGCGTTCAGCAAGATTTTATCAATGCGGCCAAACGTGCCGTTTCAGCAGGGTTTGATGCGATTGAAATCCATGCGGCTCATGGTTACCTGTTCCACCAGTTTTATTCGAAATTAATCAACGATCGCGCCGATGAATATGGAGGCAGTTTTGAAAACCGCATCCGGTTTTTAACGGAAACCATACAAGGAATAAGGGCGGAAACCCCAACGCAAATGCCTTTACTGGTAAGGATTTCTGCAGTGGATTATGTTGAAAATGATGCGAATGCATGGGTGCTAGAGGACAGTAAATTATTGGTGAAAAAATTAAAAGAGATTGGCGTAAATATGATTACTGCATCGGGTGGCGGATTTGTTTGGGTGGACAAATCCAATATTATGGAAGGCTACCAAGTGCCATTTGCCGAAGCCATCAAGGCAGCAACCGGGATGTTGACTGCAACTGTAGGCGGCATCAAAACTGTGGAATTCGCCAATGAGATCATAGCAACTGGTAGGGCAGATATGGTGGTAATTGCCCGAGAGCACCTGCGCAACCCCTATTTCACGTTAGAAGCAGCAAGAAAATTGAACGAAGAAGTGCCAATACCCTGGCAGTATAAAAGAGCATATTTTCGATAAACGCCACAGGCCATTGCTGGAGAAAAAAGGCTTCCGCCACAGGCAACACAAATGATAAAAGTCAGGCAATCAAATGCTTATCGCAAACCTTTCAAAGTTTTAAAAAAATTTATTGCACAAAGGCACATTTTTATTGCTTATCAATAAATTTTTATTATTTTTTCGACATCAACTTAAACCATAACAAGGATGTCAACAAAAAGCAACTTCGTATTTACAGTCCTGAGCATTGTGGCCTGGATCATCTTCGTCGGTTTGTGCATTGAAGCCGGTGGCTTGCTCGTCAATTTTGTATTCAGCCTATACAAACCTGAATTTGTCCAGAATTTATATCAAAAGCTGGACTTAAGTGAAATGTATCACCGCAGCCAATGGGCTTTTTTCAGTATGTACAGTTTTATGATGGCAAAGCGAAAAATGTCGCTCAATGAGCTGTCAGAAAAAGTGGAACTAACGCTTTCTAATCTTTCGATCTTAAAAACAGGAAAAGCGAAAGCCATCCGTTTTAGCACGTTAGAAGCTATTTGTAAGGCGCTGAACTGTCAGCCTGCTGATATTCTTGAATACGTGGAAGAAACCCGAAGCTAAATTTTTATACTTTTGTTACCAATCCTTTTTTCACGATGGCAACAACTGGTGTAAAAATAATTGATGGAGATACTGCTTACGATACCTACCATGGGATCTTAGACCTATACGACGACGGGGAACCCCTCGAAACCATACACGCCCGTTACCCTTTTTCGGCTTATGACGAATTAGATGATTTTGAATACGAAGTTTATGTAACCGCTTGTGCCTTGGCTTTTTGGGAAATCGGCGCGATGACAAAAAACATGGTAGACGAAGTAAAAAAAGTGATCGCAAAGGGTGCTTGTGTGAGGGATTGGACAGCCGAAGTTGGCCCTAAAGCAGGAAAAGCAAGACAAAAAGAATTGGATAAGTTGTTGCAAAAAATAAGTTCTGAAAACATCAAGGTCAGGAAAAGGAAAAAATACAGAAAGATAAAGGCTTTCCTGTTTAACATCAATGACGTGTTGGCTTTCAAATTGGCAGACGGTAAATACCATGCGACCATTGTATTAGACATCAGCCAATATAAAGGGACTTGCTTTTATACATTTGCAAGGGTTTGGTATGCTGGTGATGAAGTGCCAAGCCTTGAAAACATCCAAAACAGTGAAATAATTGGGACTAAATCTCCAGCCTTGTCTAAAAGCAAGATAGAAGAAATCGTTGCGATGCATTATGAAGAAATACTCAAGCTGCAAATAAATGTACACACCTTATTGCATGCAGAGGCTGAAAAAACAAATACCTGGACTATAGGCCTGGATAAACTGGGTATTGAGCACCGGTATTTAAAAGAAATGGTGGATAAATTCCAGAAAATTGGAGAAATCTCTATAAAACCTGAATACCTGTTAGCAGGGGCCTACACAATCACCGGGAATTTTGAATCCTTTTCTAAGTTTTTTTTAACCTTGGATGACCATTTTCCACCGCGCAAGCTTGAAAAGTTCAAAATTACAGACCTGTATTAAATTTCTACAACGAGCCGGCCTGGTGGGGTTTTGAAAATCCCATCGAATGCCTGCGGTTCCCCAAAACCAAAGAACAAGTGTAACACAAGAATTTCGGAATGAAAAAACCTAAAATTTTAATCACAGGAAGTTCAGGGCAATCCGGCAGCGCAATAGCCAGGCTGTTGTCTTCAGACTATGAAGTCATTGGGTTTGATAAATTAGAGGGTAGATTCACCACAATAAAAGGCGATTTGACCGATTGGGCGATGGTAAAAGAAATCACCAAAGGCGTTTCCGCAATTATCCATACCGCTTCGTTGCATGCGCCACATATACATACCTTTTCGAAAGAGCAATTCGTAGATACCAATATCAAAGGCACGCTTTATTTATTGGAAGCGGCAAAGTTGAACAGCGTACAGCAATTGGTGTACACCAGCACTACGTCGTTGTACGGAGAAAGCATGGTGCAAGCCGATCGCGCGGTCTGGATTTCGGAAGAGGTCGTCGCAAAACCAAGAGATATTTACGACATTACAAAAATTACAGCAGAAGAGTTGTGCAAAGATTTTTTTGATGGCGGAACACTGAAAACCATAAGCCTGAGAGTTTCCAGGTTTTGGGATGAACCCTTGGATAAAAGGGTATTTTATAGAATGTATCGGGGCGTAGATGTGAGGGATGTTGCCCTGGCTCACCAATTGGCCCTAAAAACAGCTGTTGACCAATTTGGGGTTTTCAACATTTCAGCGCAAAGCATTTTCAGTTTGGCGGATTTGCCGGATTTAAAAAACAACCTTTATGCCCTGCTTCAAAACCGAATACCAAAACTCCTTGAACTTTTTGAAAAACGGAATTGGGATTTGCCAACTTCAATTGACCGGGTTTATGCCATTGAAAAAGCAAAAAGAATCCTCCATTACAATCCGGCATTTAACATCCATGAAATGATTGACGAATTGGATCAATAGAACACAAGCATGAAAATCAGCATTGCACAAACAAAACCCGTTAAGGGAGACATCCCTGCCAACATTGAGGCGCACAAGCGATTCATCAACCTTGCCGTTTCCAATTACGTGAACGCCATAGTGTAACAAAAGCAGCTTGATCTGTATAAACCATTGAAATTTTTCAAAGAATTTTTTTCAAAAACCTCACAATCAATGAAAACCTCACACCTCATTCCAGGCGCCTTGTTTTTGCTTTTGCTGTTCCCGGCTTGTCAAAAAAATAGCCTCGAAAGCCAATTCAACAAATTGCCCGAATTACCGCAAGACGTTGCCGCTACACTCGATACCAATACGATGGCAACAGCTGCCCGTTTCTCTTTTGTAGAGCGAAAACTGGATCCCGCTATTGCATTGGCCCCCTGTTGCAGCACATCCGACCGGAAAGCCTTAAAAGTCACCTTTCCTTACACCAAATGTGCGCCGCTCAGGAGTTTTATAATGGTCCCGGGCCAGGATCTCGTTTTCATGGAGAAAAGGCAAGGCGCTGGACAAACCTCAAACAATTCAGCGCCGCAGGCCGATCGTTTTAAATACAGTAAATTGAGTAAGCTGGGCACAACAATAAGACTGGATAAGATTGTGTGCGTGACCAGCGAAGGCCCCTGGGATGCTTTACTCACCGAAGAAAGGACTTGCAGTCAGTACGCGCCTCAAAATTCCTTAGTCATCACTGCTTTTGACAACCTCGTCGTGTTCGAGTGGAATGGAGGCATTGAGTTTCACCCGGCGAATATCGGTCTGGTTAGCTGCCGCCAAATCGGGGTTATTCGGTCATCTTGCTCTGGTCTGTCGAGCTGTAATTGCCTGTCTTCTTACTGTCCGGAAACAGAACCTTGTGTGTGTAATTTAGACGGGATTTGGTAAAGGAATTGCATGCTCACCCAAATCCTAAGCGCTTGTTGGGGAATCCTCAAAGGGAAAAAGTGGTCCTACGACTTGAAGTCGTAGGACCACTGAACAACAGCCTAAAAGTCACACTCCACCCCTTCCCTCCCAAAAAAAAATTTCTCAAAAAACTTGCGTAGCCAAATAACTACACGTAATTTTGTAGCCAAATAACTACGCAATGAATTTAAGACGAGACGTTTTCCAAGCCATCGCAGACCCGACAAGAAGGGCAATCTTGCTCCTCGTCGCCACTCAATCCATGACAGCAGGCGCCATAGCCTCCAACTTTGACACCGCCAGGCCCACCGTTTCAAAGCACCTGCAAATCCTCACCGAGTGCGAATTGCTTGACCAGGAGCAAAACGGCAGAGAAATTTACTACCATTTCAATCCCCAAAAGATAAAGGAAATAGCAGACTTCATTGAACCCTTCCGCAACCTGTGGGATGACCGGTTTAACAAATTGGAAACCATTATGAAAAATTACAAACCAAAAAAATAACGTGCTGTGGAACGGAAAACAAAAATCCATGCCGAAGCTGGCAAACAAGAATTGGTGATTACCCGGGAATTTGAGTTGCCCCTGGAGTTATTGTTCAAAGCGTACGTAGAACCCGAAATTGTGGAGCAATGGATGGGCACGAAAGTGCTGAAACTGGAAAGTAAAAAACACGGAAGCTGGCAATTTGAAACATCCGATGCGCAGGGAAACGTGGTCTTTCAAGCCAATGGGGTCATTCATGAGTTTGTTCCAAACCGGAAAATCACCCGGACATTTGAAATGGAGCAGACGCCTTTTCCCGTCCAGTTGGAGTTCCTGGAATTTGAACAACTCACGCACGATACCAGCAAACTCACGATGCAGATTGTGTATAAATCGGTCGAACACAGAGACCAAATGCTGAAACTGCCTTTTGCTCAGGGCATTAATATGGCGCATAATCGTTTGCAAACCATTCTCAACAATTTAAAATGACAATAAAAAATCATTTCAGTCAATCCATAAATGAATAAAATGAAAAAGGAGTTGTCACCCATAGATTCTCAAGAATTACTCGCCACCTTAAAAGCCCGTTTTGAGAAAAACAAGGGTCGCCATGAAGGGCTTGAGTGGATGAAAGTACAGGCAAAACTGGAAGCGCATCCTGAAAAACTGTGGTCGCTCCATGCCATGGAAAGTACCGGCGGCGAACCGGATGTGGTGGGGTACGATCAAAAGACGGACGAATACATTTTTTACGATTGCTCGGCGGAAAGCCCGAAAGGCCGCAGAAGTACTTGTTACGACCATGAAGCCCTAGAGGCAAGGAAAGAACATAAACCGGAAAACAGTGCCGTTGAGATGGCAACGGACATGGGCGTTGAGCTGCTAACGGAAGAACAATACCGGGAGCTACAGCAACTTGGACATTTCGATCTAAAAACGTCGAGTTGGATAAAAACGCCCGCTGCCATCAGAAAACTCGGTGGCGCGCTCTTCTGTGATCGCCGCTACGATCATGTTTTCGTGTATCACAACGGGGCAGAATCTTACTATGCCGCCAGGGGGTTCCGGGGTTCGCTCAGGGTCTGAATTTTGGACTGCTTACAAAGCGGGGGCTTGTGGGGATCCGTATCGTTCCTGCGTCGCCAATAACCAGTAACAAATAAACCAGTAACCAAATTACTGCTTCACCACCTGCCGATAAATCACCCCACTGTCCGTTTGCACGGCGCACCAGTATAAGCCGGAAGGCATTTTATACAAATCCAGCGAAAAAACACCACTCGAAGGCGCTATTACCGACAGGCAGCGTTTGCCGTTCAGGTCGTAAAGGCGAACTTCCTGCACGTTCAGCTTTCCCGGATCAATCCAGACCGAAGCCCAGGCGGGCGTGGGGTAAATTTTCAGCGCCGCCAGCGGAGAAGTTTCATCAATGCTGGTGATGGTGAACGGGAAAGGGGCGGAAAAAACTGCACAGCCGCTGCTGCCATCCGTAACCCGCACGGTATACGTCCCGTTCTCCACCGGCGTGTAGTTGGCGGAAGTGGCGCCGGGAATATTTTGCCCGTTCAACAGCCACTGGTAATTGGGCCCGGAAGTGCTGCTGAGCATACTTCCCTGTTGCGAAATCACCGGCACGGCAGGCCCGAGGAAATTGAACGTAGGGCCTACGCCTGAATTGAGTACAATTTCGGGGCATACAGCTGGCGAAGCGAAGATGACATAGGTACCCGATTCTTTGACCCAATAATTGATTTCAGTTGCCCCCGCAATCGGTTCCCCATCCTGGTACCACTGAAAGTTGACGTACCCGCCAAAAGGAACGGAGATTTCGGTGGAATCGCCGTTGCAAAATTCACTTTCGCCGTCGGAGGCCACCACGGGCGACAAGAAGGTCCAGGAATCAATCAATACGGCAGGGGAAGGTTCTGAGCAGCCGTTATCTGTAGCGACCACATAAAAATAAGCGAACCCCCAGTAGCTGATGTCTGCCAAATAAAATTCGCTGGTTGCTCCGTCAATGGCTGTACCCAAGGTATTGGTGTTGCTGAATGCATAATACCATTGGTAGGAATCGAATTCCCCTGCGCTCAGCTTTACGGTATCGCCCGGACAATAGACGTTACCGTCCACCATGGGATCAACCCCAATGACAACATTGAAATCGCATTGCGCCATCGTTGGCGCAGCGAGCAAGAGGAGTAAAAGTGTCGGAAGAAAAAACAGTCGGTAATACATGCCTTCTTAATTTTTTAAGCCAAGACGGGAGAAAAGTACAAGAAGGTTGGCAGATAATCCAGCATGATCTTTAACGAGCGCATTAGCAAAAAATTAGTCACTTTACCGATGCACCCCCTTAGCCCCTAAAACCTACTTGTAATAATCAATCCATTCCGTCAATGTTTTTTCAGAAACCGCTCCCACAATTTTGTGAACGATCCTATTATTTTTTATAAACAAAAAAGTAGGCAGTCCGGTTATGCCCAGCTGGTCGTCTGCATCGTTATAGTCAGTATTCAACCTACCAATAATAACCAGACCAGCATATTTGTTTGCAAGGCTCTCGACTATCGGGTGCATTCGCTTGCATGGGCCGCACCAGTCTGCATAAAAATCCATGACAATAAGTTTGCTCGTATTTTCGACGATACTGTTAAAATTATTATCATTAAAAGTCTCTTGAGCAAATATTCCCAGGGACAATGTATACAAGAAAGCAAAAACAAAAATCTTTTTCATGGTCATAAAATTGATGAATGAATAAATTGCATATAAGCTTTATGGCAATAAATATTGCAGTTGTTGATTTAAGAAACTTGAGTGATAAAATTCTTGCACTCTAAGTTTCCAGACAGGGAAGTAAATTTATAGCATTCCCCATTTTTACTTTTACGCTTGCGCTTCTTTTTATTGTGTGGAGGCGCCGTATTTTGAGGCATTTTCATCGGGCGAAGATAAGTATCAGAGCACGGACAACCATTGGCATCCCGGATTGTGAGAGAATAACCAAATTTAGTTTCGTTTCTGAAAATTTCCTGATAGGGAGGTACGCCACCAGAAGGGTTTGGCTTTCCTGATTTGTCAAAATTGATGACTACTTTGGCCCTTGGTGCTATGGAGACCCGTTTAGCGATTACGCATCCGTTCGCATCTGCAACTATAAGTTCATATATCCCCCCTTGCAATTGATCAATGTGTTGAGCTGCACTAATTGGTTTTTTTTCAAAATACCAGGCAAAGTTATAGGGTGGTACTCCTCCGGAGGGAAAAGCATGGGCATAGCCGCTGCTATCCCGATAGCAAGTAAGCTGTCTCATAAAGTCAGTTTCAATGTTGAGTTTTTGAGGTTCTGTAAGCGTGAACCTTAGGGCTGCCTTGCAGTGATTAGCGTCTGTGATATCGAGACAATAAGTGCCAGCTATTAAATCTTTTAATGTTACTACAGAATCAGTATATAGCGTCTCAATCTTATTCTGTAGTTTTTTGTCGGCTACAGTATTGCTCTTTCTAACTTTTTGGAGGAATTCAGGATAAATAGCCACTACGTAAGGGCCAACACCACCGGTAATGTGAACCCTGAAAGACTCAGTTCTTCCCCCCTGGCAGGCTATTGAAAATCCATTGAAGTTGGGTAGTTTCGGGTGAATGCCAAGCTTTAGCGGCTCGCTGATTACAACGCTCCCTGTCATGCAGTGTCTATCATTAAAAATTCTGAAATCATACCCCCCTGCGGTTACCCCTTCCAGTATGCTTCCAATTGAACCATTACTCCATTGTACCTCGTATTCGCCGGGGGAAATAATATTAACGACTGCCCTTCCCGTCGCAGAGCTAAAGCAGACCGCATCCGCTGCTGAAACTGAAAAATCTACAGGGTGTGGTTGTTCTATAACCGCCTGGACAAATGTTGTACAACCGAATTTATCTGATATCGAAGCTGTATATTGCCCTACGGGCAGGTCGGTTCGATCAAATGAATTTACCCCATCTTCCCAGATAATTGAATAAGGAGGAGAGCCCCCCTCTACATGAGTAGCGATCCTACCATCGTTGGCATTATAACAGCTTGAAGGCGTTTCCATTACACTGGCGTGAAGTGCAGCAGGATCAGATACTTTGAATATTGCAACAGCGGAAGTATTCTTTGAATCAATAACCTGCAACTGATAATCTCCTGGTTTTAATTGTTGAAATTTTAAAGCAGCACTGTCCGAGTAATTAATGGGATTCCCATTTAGAAGGACAACATAGGGGGGCGCCCCGCCGCTAATCATCGCTTCGTTATTGGCGTCTTCACGACCGGGACAACTTGTTTTTACCATTAAGGAAAAAAAATGTATCCTTAAGCCACTAACGCCCACATTTATTCTTTCCTGCTTTGTAATACATCCATGTCTGTCGGTAATTGTCACGGAATAGATCCCTTCTGAAAGATTTCTGATTTCATTAGAATTCGAGTTGTTATTCCACGAATATGTATAAGGCAATGAACCGCCACTCGCAGAAACCCGGATGCTGCCATTCTCGGCCCCCGTATGGCTTTCCGGACTTAAGCTTACATCCGAGCTTAGTGTACATAGCGTTATATTGGCTGCTCTTTGCTTTGAACACAATAAACAATACCACCTGACTGTGTAGGTGGAGGGTTCAAGGGGCGGGTTTTTGATTTTTAGCACGCGCCCTGCATCACCCATGGACCATTCATAGTTTTTGCCATTTGGCGGCGCTTCAAGGTGGGCAAAATCTCCATCCTGACCATACATCACTTCAATTTCCTGCGCTACAATTTGTGAGCTGAATAGAGAAAGCACCATTGCACCCCCAAAAACAGCGAGCGAGCAAATTCTCATAGCTTCAAGTTTTGTTAAAAGTTTATTCAAAGGAAATGTCGTGCATAAAAATGGCTCGAAACTTTTGCAGTTTTGTTAAGCAATTTCAATCTGATTCCGGTAAGGAATATCAATCGCAATCGCAGTGCCTCTTGTTAACACTGAGTCAATATTTATAGTGCCTTTTAAAGTTTCTATGCGTTGAGTTATGCTTCGTAAACCCATTCCTCCTTTTGAGCGAACCTTGTCTTTATCAAACCCGATGCCATTATCCTCGATAAAAACATGAATAATATTTTCGAATCGGCTAAGTTGAATGCTTAATTTATTGGCTTTGGCATGCTTCAACGTATTACTGATAATTTCCTGAATAATCCTATATATATTAGTCTCAACATTCATCTCTAAACGTTCGTCGAATTTATGGATGATCAATTCTATTTTAATATGGCTACTACTGTTCTGAATAGTTTCGGCTAAGTCTTTTAATTGGGCCGGGAGGCCATATTTTTTGAGGATACCCGACTCCAGGTTTTGGGCTACCCTGCGAACTTCTTCACAGGCTTCATCAAGTAAATTATTTGCCTTGTTATATTGTTCCCTGTTTTCCAGGCGGATAAGGTCAACTTTAGAATCCAGTGCTGAAAAGTACAATTTTACAGTAGAAAGCATGCTTCCCAAACGATCATGTAAATCCTGGGCAATCCGTTTTCTCTCTTCATCTTGTCCTTCAAGGCGCGCGTAGTTGGCAGAAATTTCCTGGTCCGACAACAATTCGTCAATTTTGTACGCCATTTCTTGCCTCTTCCTGCGTTGAGCCTTAATTGCAAGTAAAACGCCGGTCAAAGTTAGAACGATGAAAATTATGGCATAAGAAATAATTTTTGTTTGCATTTTTTCTAAATGTAATTTTTCATTTATTCTTTTTTCTTTTTCATAATTTGCCTTATAATTTGAAGCATTAAGTAATTCTGAACTAAGGCTGTCATTTAATCCTTTATATAAATTACCATACTCCAAAGCTTGCTTAAAATCACCAGTCTTTGAATAACTTTCAGACAGGTTGTCAAAAATATCCTTTTTTAAAAGCCGGTCATTGATTTTATTTCTATCCAATAAATCTAAACTTTTTAAAAAATATTCAATAGCTTTTGCATATTCACCTTTTCTTTTATGAATAAAACCGATACTAAAGCACAAATCAACTACTCTGGGAACACCTTCGGAGGTTTGGCTTGACAGTAACTCGCTCAGGTTATTGGCGTCTGTCGAAAGTCCATCCACTATTTGCTTACTTATAGCATAAGCCATTAACGAAGAATCTATTTTATCACTCGCCTCGTAAAAAGTGCCAAGATTTCTGTACAACACAGCTTTTACATCCTTTTTTAAATACGCTTCAAAATCCCGGGCTTTTGAAAAAAAGTCAAAAGCTTTGTCAAAGTCATTTTGATCATAAAACAAAGCGCCTAAATTAATATAGGCTTTTGCAATATTAGTAGTATCCTGAAGCTCTTTAAATCCTGAAAGGCTAGTTGAATAATTTGACTCAGCCATTTGATAGTTCTTTATTTTTTGGTATATATTTCCCGATGTAAGGTAAGAAATGGCAATTTCACGCGGGTCATTTAGTTTTTCCCGAAGCTCAATGTCCTGAATGTTATACTTTAAAGCATTTTCATATTGACCGAGATGAAAATAACAAACTGCAATGCCATTCAGGGTTTTAGTTTTTTCTTTTTCTTTAACAGACTCATCAAAATAATCTAACCCTGAAGTATAATACCATAAAGCTTTTTCAAAATGCCCTTGGTTTCTATAGAGAATTCCAAGGTTATTATGCGCACTGATTATAGTTACTTTATCTCCTGATTTTTTTCTGATTTCAAGCGCTTTTAACAAATAATCTTCAGCTTTTTTGTAATCCCCTCTGTTCTTCGCAACAGTCCCTAAACGTGTATATGCATCACTTTTTCCTTTTTCATAACTAGTTGTTTCCAATATTTTTAGCGCCTGCATCGCGTATCCTTCGGAAATAGAATCATTATCCCTGTATTGAAAAGAAAGCTCATTTAAGAAGTCAATCTTTTCGCGCCCCTGGGTTGCGTGTTCTAAACCCCGTTTTAAAGAATCAATATCTTCCGCTTTCTGAGCCTCAATTTTGAAGCAAAAAAGCAAAAAGAAAAAGAAAGTAGCCAGAATATTTATTAATTTTTTTTCACCAATAGCGCGCGTGCTCATTCCAATAATTTTTTTTAAGATTGTAGACATATTCTTTACAGGTGGTTAGGGTTAAGATAATTGCCCTTATTGATTTACAGTATTCTATCACAGGTCTTCGTCTTAACATATACCCTGATGATAGTCCAGACCAACACAAGCCCAGACCATCACCCAGGTATTAACTGGAGTTATAAACTTGTCCCGATTATTCCTGGCACATAAAATTTTCGTAAAACCCTAATTTCGGCCATTCAAATTATAAGGTTGTTTTCCTTCATATAAGCCCCGTTCTGGCTACTATGCACTTTATAATTATCTATTGTATACGGGCCTCGAATCTTCATCTGCATCTACTGTTCTAACAATATTTTTTTTGCCGTTTCCGGAGCCGCCTGCTGTATTCTGAAGGGTAACTTCAACAGAACCGGTGCCATTGGGGAAAGCAATGTATCCAAGGTCTATGGTATGAACGACAGGGGTAATGTACTCGAAGCCGGCAATACTTTGATTGATCGTCAATTTTACGGTTACAGGAAGTATGCCATTCTGATCCAGGGTGCCAATTGAAAATCCGTCACCTTCGTAATTTGTCAAATCGGTATTCGTGATGACGTGCAAATAATATTGATCCGGATTGTTGGCATCCGTTATTTTGATCAACTGTGCGTGTGGTTTGAATAATTGCATGGTAAAGATTATTTGATTAAGAAATCATTATTCAGTTGTCATTGCAAATTTCAGGCAAGTTAGGTGCATTAATATCATTAAATCTGATAATTCTTCACTAATGATAAATAAGTACAAGTAGTACTCAATTATTCGAGCATAGGATGACAAAACCAGATTGTCGTATATGGAAAATCTTACTGTTGGTCATTTCAGGAATAAAAACGGCAATCTGGCTTGGAGTCCATAGGAGTAGGCCTATAATATTATAAGGTTACTATTCCGTGTTTTATCGCATATCGAACAAGAAATTTATCATTTGGAACACCTATTTTATGGAGCAAGTTTCTTTTATGCACATCTATTGTTGCCCCTGATAAGATAAGTTTTTCTGCAATTTCTTTTGTAGTCATACCTTCTGCAACCAGACGAAGTACTTTCAGTTCACTATCTGTAAGTTTCGCTTCTTTATTTGTTTCTGTCGTTAGAGTTCGTGGAATTTGATCCAATATTTCCAGTCCAAAATGCGGTTTGCCTTCCTTGATATTGCGAATAGCCCCGATTAGTTCTTCCTTGCTTTTGTTTTTTAAAATATAACCAGAGATGCCTAAATCCATTAAGTTTAAAATAAAATCCCTTCTTGCAGACATAGACAAAACAAGTACACTCACACCAGGAAAATGCTTTTTGATCTGCTTAGTAGCTTCAATTCCATTCATTTCCGGCATCTCTATATCCATAACGACTATATCAACAACAGGGGTTTTCTCCAGAATAGCAATTACTTCTTCACCATTAGAAGCTTCCCCCACGATGCTTATATCTTCCTCTGATTTGAGAAATGCCCTAAGCCCATCAATAAACATTTTATGGTCATCAGCCAGTATTATTTTTATCATCTTTGATAAGTGGTTGGTTTGAACAAAGATATGAAAGATATAGCTTTATCAAAGCACTTTTTCAAGATAAATATTTTTAGAACTGTTCCCGATTGGTGTAACAATCCTTTGTGTTAAGCAAGTGGTGAAAGAATATTGTGTCGCGTGGATAAAAATACTATTCATTAATTGGCTACTTAAATATAGTGATTTTAAGTACTTAATTATGAGTAAAATGGTTTTAACTATTGCAAATACAAATGAATTTATGTACATTTGGCAAACAGAACTAATCAGTTGTAACAAAATGGCTCAGTTATCCAATGTTAAATCATCATTATTGAGGCGATTTGTCGCCCCGCTCATCTACCTCTTGGTTTATGCAACACTTGTAACGAGCCTTTCGGAATGCCTATCTAAAAACCAAACTGTCATTATCATCGAATCTGCCATTTATGATGGCGTACAGCGTTTTTTTACCATTGATTACCAGGGCAACAGTTTTCGATATAAACAATTTGAGAAACACCTGGAGACCATCTCGGCTATTAATCTGGATGCCAATTATTTTGATTTGGAAAATGAAAGGGTTCGCCGGGATAGTTTGGCAAAGCTGCTCGAGCGGTTGGCCCGGGACCCGAAACCCGAAAAAATATTTCTGGACTACCTCTTTGTGCCTCCAACAACAGAGTGGGACAGTGCGCTTATTGCTGCCATCAAATCGCTGGAAGATCGCTTAGTCATGCCTTATGAACTCAAAGGAACATATGGCAAACGTGTCGAAGACACTAAGGTGACCGGCAAATTGGATCTTATTTACGAGCCAAAGCATGCCGGCTATCTGTATACTGATTTTTTCAGCAATTATGATCCGGTTTACCGCTATATTAAAACCGGACCGGTTCTGGATACCCTGCCATCTTGCCTTGACCAGCTAACCCGGAAAATTCCCGGAGAGGGTTACTATGAAGGGTGGGAGGAAGTTCCGGACTTGCTTGAAATTAATTATGTTTTGAGGAATGAAAAAAGCAGCCACAAAAGGCAAGGGATAAACATCATTGATGCAAGCCAGATTGTGAAAGATTCCAATCCACTTGATTTACAAAAAGTTATTTTTATAGGGCTATTTGACAAAGTACATGGGAAATACTCCCAGCCCATTGATGAATTCCCAACTCCTGTGTCATCAGAAATGCGTGGTATTTATCGCATTATCAATGCATACCTGAATGTAATCTCCTGTACATGGTTAAAAAAAATCGGGATTGGGTTTGTATTTGGGGTAAATATTATTTTAGCTCTGACTGCTTTAGGGTATCTTAAAAAAGCCAGGGGAATATGGGCGCGATTTAGTGCTGCAATTTTATTTTTCAAAATAAAGTATATAAATACAATTATTGCAGCCTTGGTTTTTATTTTTCTAATTTTCGGGCTTTACTTGATTATGCACATCAAATTTCCAATTCTTATACCCACTTTATTTTTTGTGATGAATCCGACGCTGTATTTTATTATCAAAAAATCATTTTATAAAAAATCAAGTTTATGAAAAAGTTGATCCTGTTTTTTTTTGTTTTTTTACATACAAACAACCTGATGTCTCAGCAGTTTTCATATTGGGCTGAAACACCAGAAGTTGATAGTTTTATTGTTATTGAAAATAATAAAAAAATATTTGCCTCATGCGAAAGAATTGAAAACACGCAATTTCAGTTTAAATTTGAAAACCCACAAAAGACATTCATTCGAATATATTGTAAAGATTGTGGAGACAAGATTTCGATTACTTTGTACAGTAAAAAAGATTATACTTATTTTAAAAATATCACCCTTGATAATGGTCAGAAAATTTCAATTTCAGAATGCTTGAAAAGATCTACTCACGAGTCATTCATATCACTAATTTGGAGTAGCGTAAAGGAATTATGGCCTTCCTCTTTATCGTCCCGAAAACCACCAAGAGCCGGGAGCCCAAAAGGACACGATCAGGAAAACAATGATTCTACGCTGGTTTTTCTTGACAATTCTAATTTTTATTTTCTGGAAGTAACAAGTTTTAGGGTCAGGGCCATTATTAAGAATGATGTCCCTATAGAAAGCATAACGATTAGCTCCGAGGAAAGCAGGATTCTTGCTGCTGGTGACCCCAAGTCTGAAAAAAAATTCAGAAAAATTCAACATAGAATTGAGGAAGTAATTGATCAAACTCCAATAAATGAAAAGGAGAGACAAATAGAAATACATTGGGATAAAATACATGCTCGCCTCCATCAGGAATTCGAAAAAGGCAAATGGTATGAACTAAAGATAAAACTTGAAGGATCCAGATTCCCTTATTTGTTTAAATTCCGCTTCCTTACGGACAGAGAATTAGAAGCAATTGAAAATTTCTTTACCCGTGATTAAACCTCCCGTTATCGTGCTGGCTTATGCCAATTATTATGGGCAGACTGGCCATCTTCGCCGGCTCATCCCTGAAAAAACAGGTACCCGACGCGTACTCGACCGGCCCGTCCGGGCAGAAATATGCGAAGTAGTAGTTTTGGACAATGCGACGCTGGAAGATATTGTAGGCGTATTTCAGGATGACCGGTATAAAGACAGGATTGCCATTTTCCACTTTTCGGGCCATGCCAACAGCTATGCACTTGGGCTGGAGACGCCTTTCCGGGAAAAAAACCAGGTCTATGCCAAAGGATTTGCGGAGTTTCTCGGCGCCCGAACCGGATTGCAGCTTGTTTTTCTAAACGGGTGTTCCACTGCTCTTCAGGCAGAAGCACTCATTCAGGAAGGAATACCCGCTGTTATTACCACGCGTAAAGACGTTGATGACCACGTCGCTGAAGCATTGGCGATCAATTTTTATGGCGCATTGGCCGGCAGTTTCACTATTGATCAGGCATTCTGTCAGGCTAAAGGATTGTTGGACAGCAAAGGCGAATCTTCAGATACAAGAGCTTTGTACCAACCAGATCGGGTCGAAGAGGATGGCCTTCCCTGGAAAATCAGCTACCACCCGGATAAAGAAAGCATCGCCGGATGGAATCTTCCGGAAGCAGCTGCACAGCCTTTATTCGGGCTACCCCAGGCCCCTCCAATGCCATTTCCTTTAACGCCTTACCCAGGCCTGATTCCTTACCCGAAACATTATTTTCCAGTTTTTTGGGGTCGGGATACCGAAATCAGGGAACTTTATCAATTGTTGACAGATGAAGAAGCCCCTGCAGTTATTCTTGCTTATGGGGCGCCGGGAGTTGGAAAAACGTCCTTGCTCCAGGCTGGGCTTTTACCGTACTTACAAGTCAATCACCTTACTGAATATATTTCATGGGCAGATTGCCAGAAATCCGGATTTCAGCAATTGATAGAAAATATTGGCCCTGAAAAAAATCAGATTCTCCTAATTGACGAACTCAACGGAGCACACCCAATAGAAATTCTGGAGGCAATTTATAATTCGAACCCTTCACAGCGCGGATTCCGTTTTTTGGTCTCCATTCGCACCGCCTCGCTGGAGGATTGGCAAAAAGTATTGGTAGAAAAAGGAATTGCTTTTCAACGATTTTACCTTAAGCCTCCCAACCCGGAAGAAATCGGCCAGATCGTGCGTGGAGGGCCTAAACAAATAATATCCCGCTATTATCGTGCAGAAATCGAAGAAGATTTCGAAAAGCGCATAGCAATTACGCTGTCCAATGACAAAAGTGCTTTTATTGCACCTGTTTTACAGTACCTCCTGTGCCGTCTCTGGAAAAAAGCCTTATCTGCCAATTTAGACCGGCCTGTGCTCAACTGGCAACTTTTCCTGGAATCCGACAAAACGGCACTCTGGGCTGACTTTATAGAACAACAACTTGCAGGCATTCATGAAGAAGCTCATCGCTCCGGACTATTGCTCAATATCCTGAAAGATCATCTTCCGGTCCGTAATCCGGTTGGCAGCACTTCTTTGGTGGATATGTTAACCCGCTATGAGGGCTATGGAGAAAAAACTAAAGCGCTATTAGACGGGTTAATTACCGCTCGTTTGCTTAGTAATGCTGCCATTCCTCAATGGAATGCAGCACAAAGTACGCGCTTAAGCCACCAAATCCTTGAGGTTCCGTTGCTCGACCTCCTCAACCAGTCGAGTCGCCCTGGTCAGGAAATTCCCCGAATATTGCAGCATCACCTGAAGTCAGGTACGCTTCTGAACAAATACCAGGTGAAATTGATCCGGGAACATAAAACAGCCCTGCCTCTTTTTTCTGAAAAAGAATCCGCATTAATGTTGAATAGTATAACCTGGCTCGATGCACAGAAAAAGAAAATCCAGTCTGCGCTAATCTTCAGATTTATACTATTAATATCTTTATTGGTTTTAGGTTATCTGTTTTTTTCTAACCCTTTTTTGCTTTTATACTTTTTACTTTTATATGTTGCCCATCACTTTTCTAAATCAATCAGAGAAAATATTGAAGATTTCTTTTGAACCGAAATTTGAATTAAATAGGCTCAATTCGCGTAGGTCAAAAACCGTTTACGGGTGTATTCAATAATCTCAGTGGCGGTCTTAAGCTCTGTATTTTGGGCGTCGCACCGAACGATGAACCGTTCTATGGTTGAGTTTTGTTTTTGAAAATGCAAAAGCGTAGGATTTAAAGATGGGTCAACCGTGATGCGCAGGATTTTTTTACCTTCTATAGCTTCTACATCGTGTTCAAAATAGGTGGCGGCTACCTGGTTGGTTTTGCTCTTGATTTTATTCACCATCCCCAGCATAATCTGGTCTATATCATTGTTGTTTTGATAAACTCCAATTAATTTACCGTCATTTCTAACCCCCACCAGAATCGTCCCTCCTTGGGCATTCATAAAAGCGACGATGGTTTCTTCGATTTTAGGCTGCACAGCCAAAGATTCTTTGAACTCTAAACCCAGCCCCTCTGGTTTTTTTACTAATTCCAATGTGGGAATGGAGCTATCTTTATACAGGTAGCCTGCTACTTTTTGGCCCAACATTAAAACAAGTTTAAGCCGCAATTCCGTTGACAAGCCCTGTTTTGGGTCAAGGATACCGTATTTGTCAATTGCTACCAGGGTGGACCGGGCGTTGCAGTGAATAGCACCCATGCGCCCGGCCTCGCTGAACAGGGTGATTTCGCCAAACAAGCTTCCTTTCGTAAATTCGCCCCGCTTGTTATTTCTGAGCCGGAGTGAAAGATGGCCGAATACCACAATAAAGATGTAGCGTTCCTGATGTTCGAGTGAAAAAACGCTGTGGCCCGCTTCGTATTCCACAACCCGGCAGATTTGACCAATTTCCTGCTTTTCCTCTGGTGCGAAATCTGAAAAATCAGGACAAGTATTAAGGGCGGTTTCTATAATAATGCTTGGCATGTTATTATCTGTTTTATTTATTTTTGGACAATCAATAATCGAAATATAAAAATGCAATTTATAGCTTGTTCGGGATTTCCGAACAAGCTATAAGACAAGAGTCTATTCTTGTCCATAAAATACAAAGGCGCTCCAGTAATAAGGGTGCTTGTATTTTCCATCTTTCATTGTTCTGAGATGTTTTTTAGCCTTTGCAAGCGCCTCTGCCGCAGAACACTTTTCGGCTCCGTCTTTTGCTAAATACATGAAAAAAGCCTTGGATAATTCGGCAGAAGGATCTTCTCTCACTGGCCACTGGCTGATAAGCAACGACCTTGCCCCAGCATACATAAACCCCCGGGTGAAACCCATAACCCCGGCGCCTCGCTGAAACTGTCCGCCTGCAGTTTCACAAGCATCCATAACTACGACATCGCTGTTCAACTTCAGGTCAAAGGTTTGATACAGAGAAAGTGGCCCTCCTGTCAATGCAAGATAACTGAGTTCCGGTACATTTTCGATAATCCCATGTGTAGAAAAATAAATATACCTATACTTTCTTAAATCCATTTCTGCCAAAGCTTTTGCAGTTGCTTTTTCTTCAAACAAATGCGCTACTCCTTTTTTGAAAATACCAGTAAAAAATTTGAGGTCAGGCATTTTAAGAGAATCCTCCTCACGATTGTACTCCTTAAAATTTGATTTAGCAACCAAAAGGAGATCAGATGAAAATTCAGCTTTGGGCTTTTTAGATTGCTTATCCTGATAAAAAGTAACAGAGGACGGATAATATCGAATAATAGCATAGTCGTCTGCTAAATAATGCTGTGGTTTTTTAATCAGGGATTCAAAAGGAATCCTAAAAAGCTCATGGTCGGGCATGATTATCAGTTCTTTGACTCCCTTCAATGCCCCTGATTGTTGAATAGGTGCAAAAAGGGTATCATACAAACTGGGGAGTAAGTCTACCATATCAACTAAATCATCATTGGATACTCCAAGCACCCTTATGGAATCCAATATTTCCTTAAAATCATTAACTAATAAGAGTTTTTCCTGGCTTGGGCCCAGATTAACCAGCTTAAAAGAATCTCTCATGATGACGAAGGCGTAAATATCCCTGCCTACAAAATAATCTATCAAAGCTTGTGCAGGGGTTAATAATTTTTGCACAGTGTGTACGGTCATGTCAGATGGCATGCCAAAGTTATTCGACCGCTTTCCGGCAATATTTTGAATTTCAGCGTTTAAGATCCCCAATTGTGCCAATAAGGAATCTTGATGAGATTTTAATTCGGTTTCATTTTTATTAATGATATATTGGAATCGAATTTCGTGAAGCTTGTACAATAAATCATCCCGTTTACGGCGCAAGTCTTCAGGAATATCTTTCGCCCGCAACGCCCCTTCTGCCAGCAGTTCATTCAGCGTCCGGTTTTTGCTCATCTGGACATATACAAAAGCTTTTTCCTTTTGCCCTAACTGCAGTGCACAAGCCACTGCGCCGGCGTAGCAATCGAAAGTGCTTTCGAGGGTCAACTGCCGGGAGCCTTCTCCCTGGAAAAAACTAAAAATGCTGTCTTCAACGATGCGGATCCCTTGATCGTATGCCATCAATGCAGACTGATAGTCGCCTTTTTCTTCATGCATTTTGGCACGCAAGGCATGAATCTGGTATAAAACAGGGTAATAACTGATGCTCCGAGCCACATTTTCTCCATAGTTGTAAAGCTCGACGGCTTTTGAAGCCTGCCCCTGCTGTTTCAATACATACCCGAGGTGCATAGAGGTATTGGCCATTCCATATTTGAAATTTAATTTTTCAGCCGTAGCACGTGCTTCCGAAAAATAAATCCGGGCAGAGTCCAGATTATTCTTTTGCTGATAATAATTCCCTAGATAAGAGCAGGAATAGAAGTTCAGTAACACGTTATTAGATTTTTGAGCTATTGATTTAGTTGTTTGGAAATGCAACATTGCTGAGTCGGGGTCGGGTCTTCCTTGAATTAGATATATTTCCCCCAGTGACCCATCTATATTAAAAAGGGTGTTTTTGAATTCTTCTTTGCTTAATTTATCTTCTTTGTCAATACGGCTTTTAATCCATGCCTTGGAATTTAATAATAATTGCTTGGCTTTTTCATACTGCTTCCTTCGCACATAAATATTAGCTAGTGTGTTATATACGCCAACGTAAACGGGAGCCTTGCTCTGACTCAGGTAAGTTTGGCTTAACTCACTTATACCCGGTTGCATCACCTGAATATAATCCAGATTCTTCAAACTTTCCAGCAACATGCGACTTTGCTCAAGATATTTTAGGGCAAACTCGTAGTTATTCATGGCGTAATACGTTTGGCCGATCTGTAAATACAACACCGCCTGCCATTGATCCTGTTCAAATCGTTCCAATACTGATGGGGCCTCCTGATAAAGTGAATAACGGAGGTCTTTTTGCATCCCTGCAACATCCATTATTGCGACGATATTCTCATAAATCCCTTTGATCATTTTTAATCCATAAGTTTTTTCCGTCATTTTATTTTGGATGACATAGGAAGGAGAAATACTATCGCCGCTTGATTTGCTTAATACAATATCTTTAAATACAAGATACAGGCCAATGGCTTCTTCGTATTTGTTATTGTCTATGAGTCTTTGGATGGTATCCGGGTGTTTTCTATAAATAAAATTCAACTGAAGTTGTGAGAACAAATTAGGGCTGATGCCATGTTGCTGCTTTAAGCTTTCCAGTGAGCTTTTTGAACAAGAAGGCTGAAGAATTTGGTCAATACTCTGCAAAGAAGGTAGCTTTGACGTGATTAGTGCTCTAATTCTGGCTGCTTCTTCCAATTTTTTGAGACCTTCGGAATATTGACCCATTAAATTGTAAGTTGTTCCAAGATTCTGATAAACAGAGGATATTGTAATTTCTTCAAAATCTTTGCCAATGTTAGCGCGGAGGGAGCCATATTTACTTGTTAATTGGTCGAAAAGTTTTTCCTGCCTGACGATTATGAGAATGTCTTTCTGAAGAAATTGTTTTTTCACTGTTTCTTTAAAATTCAAATTTTTAATATCCGTATTTGCCTCATAAGTCAACCATGTAAAAACAGCATGGTATTTAAAGGCTTTTGTATCTCCAAAAACACTTCTTAACATTGACAAAGACATTTTTGTCATTTTTGAAAAATAGGCGGGATCTTCCCATTGCAGAGACTCCAGCCAGCCTTTACCGACAATTTTATCAAAAAGCTGCTTATAAACAACAGAAAGTTGATCCGGATTAAAGTTAATGGCATTGGAGTCTATTTTTATTTGCGCTCTTAATTTATTGACGTCTATGTTTTTAAGCAATGGGTTTTTATTTTTAACGCCCTCAAGTAATGTATCCTGAGTAGATATATCTTTTAATCCATTTTTAAAATCATTAAAATTCATTTTCTTAAAAATCATATTCATATCTATTTGCTGAAAATAGCAATTCCAATCCATATTTTTAAACATTGGATTAAAGTCCATACATTCAGCCATGGCACAGAATGACTTCATATCAGCTTCTTTGGGATTGAGTTGAAAATTTATCTTTCTTTTAACGATCAGTTCTAACAGGCAATTTTGATCAATAGCATCCATCATTTGCATAAAGCTCATGCTTTTTGAATTTCCCAGGCATTTCATAGGATCGGCATCAGTTCCTTTCTTGTATAAACTACTGTCCATTTTGGCGCCATTTACTTGTTTCATTGTTGTGGAATCGCACATATATAGTTTCATTTCATTCCAATCAAAACCAGCCATCATCGAATTCCAGTCTACGTCCTTTAGCGCCACATTCCAATCTATATCCTTGTACAATTCATTCATATCCAGTTTGCCAATAAAATCATCCAGGTTCAGTATTTTGTATGCCTCTTCCGGATTGAATTTCTCTGAAAGGCCAAGTCCCCAATAAATCTCATCTACCATTTTGTCTCGTTCATCCGGAGTAAACGTAAGCATGGACTGAAGATTAAGCGTGTCTGCTACAGGTGGGGGCTGTTTTGCAATTTTTTGAGCAAAACTGGTGTTCATGAAAGAAAAAATACCTACAAGAATTAATAACAATGATTTGCCTGGCGTACTCATGTTTTTACATTTAAAGGGCTTTGTTGCATGAATCAGGAGGGCACAGCTCCCGCATATTTTCACTCCAATTAAGCGGTTTTTCTGGGTTTTGAAATAGGCATACCTTGGGCTGTCATAGTATTAAGGGCTTTTATTTTGATGCCAGTTTCAACTTTCTGACTTTCA
>JBJXFD010000529.1:0-5878 GCA_046153985.1 Saprospiraceae bacterium | reverse complement strand
GCAAATCCAGCACTTGTTTTCCTTCATTCCATTGTTCGGTCAGCCTGGCCCCGGAGCGATTGTAGGGCACCACCACAATCTGTTCCTTGTTATAGCCAAGGTTTTTGTTTTGCAAAAAATTCATTTGTCGCAGCATCACTAAGGTACTGATGATGAGCAAAACGGACAGCATGAACTGGAAACCGACCAGGCCGCGCAAGACCGTATGCCGGTCGCTGCCGATTTTCGTAACCATTCCGCGCAGGGTCAAAGCTGGTTTGAAACCCGACAAAACCAATGCCGGATAAATGCCGGAAATCAAGCCCGTCACCAACGCCAGCCCCGCCAGCAATAACCCGGTTTTTGATGAAAAATCCAGCGCCAATTGCTTGTCCGACAAGTTATTGAAAAATGGCAACGCCAGTTGCGACAACACCACGCCAAGCCCCACCGACAAGCCCGCCGTCATCACCGCTTCGTTCCAAAACTGCGCCATGAGCTGCCCCCGCGTGGCGCCGGTTGCCTTGCGCACCCCCACTTCTTTGGCCCGCGCCACGGAACGCCCAACTGAAAGCGTGGTGAAATTGATGCAGGCCAAACCGAGGATGAGCAAAGCAATACCGCCCAGAATATAAGGATAGCGGCGGTCGCTCACCGGGGCGATGCCCAGCGGAAAATCTTTATTCAGGTGGATGTCGGTCAGCGGTTGAAAACCAACGAGGTATTCGCCGGGTTTGTAGTCGGCAGACACGCGGCTGTCCACCAGCGGGGCAAATTTAGCTTCGAGGTCTTTGACGTTATTTGCCTCGTTAAGCAGGATATAGGTCTCAACAATTACATTCGTCCAGCTTGTCATGGCTTCCTTCGACAGCGTCGCTTTTCCCTGCTCAAACGGGATGACGATGCCGTATTGGATGCTCGAATTGCCCGGCGCTTTTTCAAGGACGCCCGTTACCGTAAAATGCGTCCATTCCCCGGCAGTTTGCAGGGTCAGCGTTTGCCCCATGGGGTAGGGGTCGCCAAAGTATTTTCGACCGATTTCTTCCGTGATGAGTACGGAATTTATATCGTTGAAGGCGTTCTCTATTTTTCCTCTAAGGAATTTAAAATCAAATACTTTAAAAAATGAAGGCTCTACGGTATACACTTCTTCCAGTTCCGAAAAATTGCCTTTTTTCGCCAGCGTATTCACCGTATAATAGCGGGCAACCTGCTCCACTTCCGGAAAATTATCGCGCAATTCCTGACCCAGAATTAGTGGCGTTATGGTGTTGAAAAACACGTCGCCCCGGAAGTGCTCTTTTACCCAGGCGCGGTAAATGCGGTCGGATTTGGAATGGAACCGGTCAAACGTCCATTCATCCCACACATAAAGCGACAACAGGATGACGATGGCCGTGCCGATGGACAATCCTGTGATGTTCAACGCTGAAAAGCCTTTGTGTTTCCAAAGGCTGCGGAAAGCGATTTTAAAATAGTAGCTCAGCATATTGCGTTAAGGTCTGTGCGGATGAAGAGATGCTCCCCAGGGTAACGCAATTGCCGTGCCATGATATTATAACGCTGTAAATCAGTTTATTGCGCTTTGGTTTAATAAATTACTTGTTCATTATCGGACAAGAAGGTGTGCGGGCGCGGACGAGCCTGTGTCCATTATTCCGATTTTCCCTTGTGCAACACATAACTCACCGGCCAAATGTACCGGCTGATTTAGCCTCCAAAAAGCTGTGTGCGGCAATGGAATGTGGTTCTGCAACCCCGGCATGCACGTAGGTTTTTCCATCCGATTTTGAGGTGAACTCCTCAAACGTGAAACCCGTTATGGGGTCGTACCAGGTCTTGTTCTGAGCCAGCAGGGGCGTGGTTAGGCAGCAGGTTGCCTAAAGGAAAAACAAAGTGGCTTTGCGCATAGGAATATGGGATTTTGTGCCACTAAGTTATTGTTTTTTTTTAAACCTGTTGGAGCGGTGGGATGCTACATTTCACATGGCTTCCTCCACATCCTTCACTTACTGAACTACTATATCAGACACTTTAGTAATCAATCTGATGCCTTCTACGTCACACGCCTTGAAAAAATCAGCATCATAACTTGCCAAGATACGTACATCCTGAATTTTACAAGCAGCCAGAATAATGGCATCATTGGGCAACAAATTGTGCTTCTTCATGAAGTCAACCGCCAACGGTAAGGCATCATCTGGGATAGTTAATATTTGAAAACCCAAAAGGAACTCTTTCGTATCGTGAAGCGAAAGGGTTTCGCCAATCTTACCGCTTTCACAAATACTCATGGGTGAACGTCCGCCAAGAATGCCGAGCAGTTGATACAGATATTCACTGAACACAATAGGATTGATAAAAATCTGATGCTCGCTTTCTAAAAGTGCTTCCAACAGTTCGCTTTGGGTCTGTTTTTCATATTCAATCAGCAGACCGCTGTCTATGAAAATTTTCATTGCAGGTACCACTCTTGTTTGCCTGGCTGATAGCCCGTTATGTATTTTTTCAAACCACCTTTGAATTTTCGTAAAGCTTTAACTCTGCGCTGTCTTTCTTCTCTGGAGACGACGAAGTCGTCCGGCTCTACACGAAAAGAAACTTTAAGTGCCTTAGCCACTTCTGTCAGCGCTTGAATCGCATCAGGATCAGATGATTCTATGACTAATACCATGTTTACTAATTTGTACAAAGATAATGCAAAAAATGATCTCTGCCAAAAAACAAGAAACGCCTTTGGACTTGGACAGGTCTTTCAGGGCGCCTTTCTTTCAAAGAGTTGTTTTCCAAACATGGTGTACCATGACATCCCGCGACGAGCCATGTTCGAGCGCCGCATCTGCGTACCATAAGCGCTTTTGCTCGTCTGGGCATTTTTGTAAAAGGGGGATGTTGTGGTATCAGCTAATTTGTGCAAGCGGTGCTTGCACAATTGGAAACTCCGGGTAAGCATTTGCAAACTGTCTGATGTAGAGTGAATACAGGCTTGTTTGGTTGCACAGTAAATAAGGAAGATTCAGAGGAGCCAAACACTAATTATTCAAATATTTGAATTTCAATCCCTTGATTTGCAATATCCATGAAGCGTGGAAAAAAATTATGTAATTTTTCGTTTTGACCTTTAGTGATCAATGTAGGAGGCTCTGGAGTATTTATTACTTGGTTGATGAATATAATGAATCTAATAAATATGATGAATAATCATCTCCATTATCATAAGACTCTTCAGATTCTATCTTTGCTTTTTCTTTTTCATATTCATCAAATATATTGTTAAGTTAGGTGGTTAAATTTAAATGATTATGCTCAATATAGACTTTAAGTTCTTTTAACTTCCCTCCGATTTCCAGAGCCTCTTTTTCAAAGCGGCTATTTGAGTTTTCAAGAGGAAATATTCCGTATCCATATTCCATACCTCGCTTTTTTTATAACCTTTTCAAACAGTTTGAATGGTCTGTTAATAATTTATGTTCAATGCATATTTATCCTTCTGATTCTACTACTTGCGCTTTTTTTTCACAGTTTTTACAGTCGAAGGCGGATTTGTTTCTAATGAAGCATCGGCAGCCTTCAGGCTCTCCGTTCCCCGTTTCTTACGGAGTACTTTTGGAATTTTGCCGCTTTTTCGATATTCCGCTATGATAGCGCTTATCGCTCTCCGATCTTCCTCGGACAAAGGTAGTGGTGCCAAATTCAGATCTATTCCTTCCGGTTCTTTTATTATATCCGGGTACAAGGCTTTGATTTGCTCAAAGGGCAAAACTTCGCGAGGAAGAACGTCAGCCATCATAGCGTATGGTTTTTATTGCAAATAATAACATTTGCAGGGGATATTTGGTTTCAATTTTTGGATTCCCGCTGGCGCGAGGCTCTGGCCTCGTGTCTACTATTTTCAAGGCTCCAGCCTTGTTGTTTTTATCACTCACTCCGCAAACTCCGCACCGGATTTGCCCTCGCCGCGCTCCACGTCCGTACCCCCACCGTCACAAAAGCAATGACCAGCGACAGCCCAACCGTGCCCGCAAACAACCACCACGACAGCGCCGTACGGTAAACGAAATCCTGCAACCACGCATCCATCGCGTACCAGGCCAGCGGAACGGCTACGAGGGACGCCAGGAATACCAGCAGGAGAAAATCTTTACTCAGCAAGCCCACTACGTTGCCGACGGAAGCGCCCAGCACTTTCCGGATGCCGATTTCTTTGGTGCGTTGTACCGTACTCAGTGTGGCCAAACCATACAAGCCGAGGCAGGAAATAAGAATGGCCAAGGCGGCAAATCCTTTGCAAAGCGCGGAAAAACGCTGTTCGTCCCGGTAAAATTCGGCGATGCGTTCATCCAAAAACTGCCCGGTGAAGACTTGCTCCGGGAAGGTGCTTTCGAACAGGCGCTGTATTTCTGCAGTGGTTGCCGAGAGGTTGTCTGCCGCTATTTTGACACCAACCGTGCTGTAAAATTCCTTGCGGCTGAATATGGCCATCGGCTTCATTTCTTCGCGGGCAGAGTTGGCCGTAAAATCTGCGACCACGCCCACAACCGGTTTGAACGGGCCGCCGCCCATCCTGAATTTTTTGCCAATAACTTCTTCTGGATTGCTGAAGCCGAGTTTTTTTACCATAAATTCATTGACAATAATGTCGCGCGCCGTATCGGAAGGCTGGATCATTTTGCCCGCAACGAGTCGCAAACCATAGGTATCAAAATAATCGGCATCCACAATTTTCATAAACGTGCTGAACGGCGCGTCGTCGGTGGTGCCCAGCGCAAAATTACTGGCCCAGTTGTTGCCCGACGAAGGCACATCGCTGCTGAAGCTCGTTGATTTGACAGCAGGCAGCGCTTTCAGGTCGTTTTTGAAACGCTCAAAACGCGACTGATTCAGGCTGTCGGAATTGATGCCTTCTATCACATAAACCAAATCGGGTTTAAAACCCAGGTCCATTTTTTGAAGAAACTCCATCTGGCTGATGGTGACCAACGTGCCGATGATCAGCGCTTGCGCGATGACAAACTGCCCCACGACCAACGCCTTGCGCAACGACACCCCGCCCACCGTGCGGGAGGTGATGCTGTTTTTGAGGGCTTTCACCGGCTCGAAGCCCGACAGAACCAATGCCGGATAAAACCCGCTGCCAATGCTGACAACCAGCGCTGTGAGGGCCATAAAGCCCCATGCAGCCGGTTCAGACAAGAAAGCCTGCTCGTTGGGCACATTGGAAACGTATTGCAGCAGAGGCGCGCAAATGGCCGCCAGCGCAGCGCCGGTAGCGACCGCCAACGTGACGATGACGCCGGTTTCGCCCATGAACTGAGCGACCAACTGCCCTCGGCTGCCCCCAAGCGATTTCCGAACGCCCACTTCGCGCGACCGGCTCGCAGCTTGTGCAGTGGCAAGGTTGACAAAATTGAAGCAAGCCATGATCAGCACCAGCAAGCCGATGCTGGACAATACCCAAAGGCGGTTTTTCTTGGTGACGTGCGTGCCGGCAGGGCTGCCATAGCGCTCGTCGTAGTGCAATTCCGACAAAGGCTGAAGGGCATGCACGCGCTTTCCGCGGCTGTTTTTGTAATGCGCTTCCTGTCCGACTTTCGCAAGTGCGGCAACGGCAGCGTCCCACTGGTCAGCGTCGTGCAGCAGGGCAAAAGCCTGGTCATTGCTGCTCGTGCTGCCCCATTCCGGATTAAAGCCAAACAAATCGGCATTGCTTTTCAACGTGGCGTAGGAAATGATGAGGTGGCACTGAAAGTCAGCGTTTTCAGGAGCGTCTTCCACTACACCGTTCACTTTCAGCAGCACGGCGTTGTCCATGAGCACGGTTTGGCCCACCGCCATTTGCCAGGTACCGAAGCATTTTTCGGCCATCGTTCTGGCCATTACCACGGAATTGGGGTCTGTC
>JBJXFD010000515.1:0-3792 GCA_046153985.1 Saprospiraceae bacterium | reverse complement strand
ACGACCCCGATTACATCATCGAGGGCAACGATGGCGGCCTCAATATTTCGCACGACGGCGGCCGCAACTGGCGCTTTGCGGAAAACCTGCCGCTGGCGCAATTTTACCACATCAACTACGACATGAGTATCCCGTACCGGGTTTGTGGCGGCATGCAGGACAACGGCTCGTGGGTTGGCCCGTCAGCAGTATGGAAAGCCGGCGGCATTCGCAATTCAGACTGGAAAGAGGTTTATTTTGGCGATGGTTTCGACGTGGCCATCCGTCCTGACGACGGCCGGTATTGCTACGCCATGTCGCAGGGCGGCAACCTCGGTTATGTGGATATGCTCACCGGATTTACCCGGGATTTGATGCCGGTACACCCGGAAGGCGTGGAATTGCGCTTCAACTGGAATGCAGGTTTTGCCCAAAATCCGCTCCACAATTGCGGCATTTATTACGGCAGCCAGTTCCTGCACAAAAGCCTCGATTGCGGGCAAACCTGGCAAATCATCAGCCCCGACCTCACCACCAACGACACCACCAAACAACACCAGGACAAAAGCGGCGGGCTCACCATGGACGCCACCAACGCCGAAAATAACACGACCATCGTGGCCATCGCGCCCAGCCCGATTGACGAAAACGTGATTTGGGTGGGAACCGACGACGGCAACCTGCAACTCACCCGCGACGGCGGAAAAACCTGGACCAACGTCTCCAATCGCATGCCCGGCGCAAAAGCGGGCGGCTGGATTCCGTTCATTGAGGTGAACAAAATAAATGCAGGCGAAGCGTTCGTAATTTACAGCGATTACCGCCGCAACGACTGGAAACCGTATGCGTATCATACCACCGACTACGGGGCCACGTTCCGGAGAATTGCTGACGAAAAAAAGGTGAGCGGTCACGCCCTGAGTATTGTGCAAGACCCGGAAGTACCTAATTTGCTGTTCCTCGGCACCGACCTGGGACTTTATTTCAGCATTGACAGTGGCGATACCTGGAACAAATGGACGAACGATTACCCTGCTGTTTCGACCTATGATTTGAAAATCCACCCGCGGGAAGGCGACCTGATTGTCGGCACGTTTGGCCGGGCCGCCTGGATTCTGGACGACATTCGCCCGCTTCGGGAAATAGCCCGTTCTAAAGGCAAAGTACTGGAAGCAGACTTCAAAGTATTCCCGGCGCCGGATGCCTACCTCGCCGAATTTGCCTCCGTGGATGGCCCCCGCTTTGCCGGAGATGCCATTTATTCCGCCAATAACCGCTTCCCGAGCGCCATGATTTCACTTTGGGTGAAACCGGCCAAACCTGCCGGAAAAGCGGAGGATAAAACAGGAGAAAGCAAAGCGAAAAAAGGTAAATCTGACTCAAAAAAGGATGCGCCCAAAGCTGAAGCAGACAAGGTGAAACCACCAACAGATGAAAAAAGCACAGACAAAGAAAAGCCCGCAGGCAGCGAAGCGAAAAAAGACAGCGACGACAAAGTGAAAGTCCAGGTGCTTAATGCCAAAGGCGACACCCTGCGCACCTTTTCCACGAAAGTGGATACCGGTCTGGTGCGCATCTACTGGCGATTAGAGCAGGACGGCGTTCGTTTTCCCAGCCGCCGCAAACCGAAACCGGAGGATGACAAGCCCGGCGGCTATGCGGTATTACCCGGCACGTACAAGTTGCTGCTCACCTACAAAGGCAAAACGGACAGCACGATGGTCACCGTCCATGCCGACCCGCGCATGAGCACCACCTTAGCCAACCGGCAGGCGCAGCGGGCGGCTTATGACGAATTGGCCAAAATTGTAAAAAATGCAACCGCGGGTTTTGATCGCCTGCAGGAGTTAAAAGACAACATCAAGCTCGTCAGTTCAGCCCTCGAAAACGTACCGGACAGCCTGAAAAAAGACATTACCAAATTAGCAAAATCCATGCAGGACAGCATCACGGCTCTCGAACGAAGGTACATGATGCCGGAAGGCTTAAAAGGCATCCAGCGCGACCCGGAAAACATCATGGGCAATATCTGGCGCACCCGCAGTTATCTCGAATCTTCCGATGGCCCCCCGAATCAAAATGCGCGCATCATGACCGAAAAGGTACGGAAAGAAGTAGCGGCTGTTGTGGCGGACATCAACCGGTTGGTGGAAAAGGATTTTATGGCGTATCAGAAACAGGTCGAGGCACTGAAATTTTCGTTGTTTAAAGCCTATAAGCCGGTGGGGATGGATTGATGTTTTACATCAAAAACCCATTCTCATCCTTTATCGGCGACGGAATATCCGCATCGTCAATCATCTCCCGCAGGTCAATTTCAATGGCCCGGGAGATGGCGGTGATGGGCACATCGTTGTAAGTGCCTTCGAAAGGATTTTCAGAATAATCGCCGATTTTTTCCATCAAAAAGAAGATCCAGGTGATGAGGCCCGAAAACAAGGGCCAAATCCAGTACAACAAGCCCTTTGCTTCAATAAAGGTTTCCAACAAGGAAAAAGGAACCAGGGCGCAAAAGACCACAGAAAGCCACAGGGCAACGGACGCATACTGGCGTGGGAACGGGAAATTTTTGATGCGTTCGCTTTTGCCCTGTTCCTCGTAAAATGCCCGGATTAAGGTGTGGAATTCTATGTGGCGAAAATCCTCAAAGTAATTTTCATCTCTCAGTTGCTGGAGCCGCACGCTTTGGGTCAGCAGGATCTGAGCCGCCATATTTGTTTTGGATTTATAACGCTGAAACTCTTCCTCCGGAATAAAATGCGTCACTTCGCTGTCTAACCGGTCAAAATACAATTCAGAAACATCCGGGACATACAAGCCTTTTACCCGGTTTTCTGTATGTTCCCATTGCCTGCTCAAGCGCAGTTGGTACCGCAGGGTAGTCAGCCAGGCGATGTGCCGGTAAATCAATTCCTTTTTGATCGCCTCGTTTTTTTCCTCCTGATCCGATTGGATGAACGTCACCACTGCCGCGCCAAACGTCCGGCTGTTGTTGACGATGGCGCCCCATATTTTCCGGGCCTCCCAGGTTCTGTCGTAGGAACTGTTGTTCTTAAAACCCAGATAAAAGGCGACTGCAATACCGATTACGCTCACCGGCTGCCAGGGAATGGAGACGTCGAGGCCAGTGAAATGGCAGAACAAATGGATGCCCGTCGCCAGCAGCGTGCCATAGATAAATGGCATTTTCGACCAGTTGAGGGTCATCCAGAATCCGTAGTTTCTTTTGGTGTACATGATTGTATAGCTGTGTTTCGGGGCAAAATAAGGAGTTTTTTTTTAGCACATAGTTCACAGTAGAGGTTTTCACAACTTGTCCCGACTTGGCGGGATAGATCACATAGAGAAAGTCACCTACGTGATGAGTCAGGACAAGTTGTGGTAAAAAAATGACTGCCTAAGCTGATGTAACCATCCCAAAAAAATCGTATTTTTGTACAACATCGTTAAAAGCATGACAAGCATCACTAATCTATCCCAACTCGATCCGAACGGCACTTACACCTATGCCGACTACCTGTTGTGGAAATTCGAAGAACGGGTTGAATTGCTGCGTGGTAAAATCGCACGCCTGGCTGCGCCTTCCCGGGCGCATCAGGCGGTCAGCATTAATTTGGCGACCTTGTTTAAAAATGCGCTTTGGAACAGTTCCTGCAAAGTCTATACTGCCCCATTCGATGTTCGCCTGCCGAGACAAACAGGTAAAGACATACACACAGTAGTACAACCCGATATTTGTGTAATTTGTGATCCCTCCAAATTGGACGAACGCGGCTGCATGGGCGCACCCGATCTGGTCGTGGAAATTTTGTC
>JBJXFD010000511.1:0-5767 GCA_046153985.1 Saprospiraceae bacterium | reverse complement strand
CCAAAAAATATATCTTTGCATCCGTTTTTGAAGTGACAAAGGTCAAACGAGCAAAAAAATGGATCCCTTATTACCTTTTTCAATTCCTGTGAAGGGGTTGCACCTCGGGTTGCATCAATATGATTTTCAGATTGATCGTTCCTTTTTTGAGCAGTTTGAAGCCTCTCCGATAGCGGAGGGGAACATTGAAATGACGTTGTATTTTGACAAGCGCCCGGAAATGTTTGTCCTCGAATTTGAATTCGAAGGCAACGTTCGGACGGAATGTGATCGCTGTACGGCGGCTATTGATCTTCCAATTGCCGATGCGCAGCAATTGCTCGTCAAATTCAGCTACGAAGCGATGCCGGAAGAGGCGGAGGTGATTTACGTCAACCCCGAGATCACGCATTTCAACGTGGCGCAATACGCCTATGAGTACATTTGTCTGGCTTTGCCAATGATCAAAGTGTACGATTGCGAAGACGACGATCCGCGTCCCTGTAACGAGGAGATGCTTCGTTTGATCAGTCAGGGCGAAACGAAACAGGACACAGAACCAGAAGGAAGGAATTCCATCTGGGAAGCATTAAAAGATTTAGATCAGGATACACCATAAAATACAAGGACAATGGCACATCCCAAGCATAGGCACTCGAAGCAACGGACACGCACGCGCAGAACGCACCACAAAGCAGCTACGCCGCAAATTGCAACTTGCTCGAAGACAGGCGAGAAGCACATGTATCACCGCACTTATTTTGACGCTGACGGCAACATGCTGTATCGCGGCAAAGTCGTGGTGAAAGCCCCTGAAATAGAGGCATAGCAACGCGCTTCAACGGATAAAAAGCAACAAGCTCCCATCGAAAACTAAAGCGATGCGGGGCTTTTTGTGTTAAGTGTCTGTCTTTATAGTCCGATAGCTGCGTTATATTTGACCCCAAAATCGGTCATCCCGTCCGGCGGGCGGGACTCCCGTTTTTGGGGTCAAATATGCCTTGCTCTCGAACTCTAAAGAACAGACCCCTTTATAGACAGTCTAACATCTATGATATAATACCAGTCCATGAAAAAAATCATCCACACCGACAAAGCGCCAGCGCCAATAGGCCCTTACAATCAGGCGATTGTGTACAATGGCATGCTCTACGCTTCCGGTCAAATTGCGATCAATCCGGCTACCGGCGACTTAGTCACAGAAAACATTGAAGCGGAAACGCGCCAGGTGATGGAAAACATCAAAGCCATTCTTGACGCTGCCGGCCTCACGTTCGAGCACGCGGTGAAGTGTTCCGTTTTTGTGAAAGACATGCACAACTTCTCCCGCATCAATGCCATTTATGGCTTGTATTTTAACGAAGCGACCGCTCCTGCGAGGGAATTGGTGCAGGTGGCCGAGTTGCCGCGTTTTGTGAATATTGAGATTTCGATTATTGCAGGGTTGGATTGATTGTTTCCCGCAAAACTTGTCCCGTAAACCGGGAGGGCGCCAAGGATACGCCAAGTACGCAAAGCGTGACGCCATCCTTTGCGTACTTGGCGAGACCTTGGCGACCTTTGCGGGAAATTTTAACTGCCAACTGATTAAAATTATTTTGGAATCCCGAACAGGGCTGCCAACTGACAAACTGCCAACTGAATAAAAATGGATCATAAAAAAACCGTACTCTCCTGCATCCAACCCACGGGCGACATGCATTTTGGCAACTATTTCGGCGCCGTGAAAAACTGGGTGGACTTACAGGCCAACTACGAGTGCTTTTACGGAGTTGTGAATTACCACGCCATGACCATGCCTTACAACCCACAGAAAATGAGGGAAGTAACCTGGGAGTTCATCATCAACCTGTTGGCGGTTGGCGTCAAGCCGGAGTACCTGTTCATCCAGTCGCTGGTGCCGGAACACACCGAATTGAGTTGGATTTTCAACTGTTTCACGTCATACGGGCAGTTGACGCGGATGACGCAGTTCAAAGACAAAAGCGCGCAAAGCGAAACCCTGGCAGAAGGCTTTATTTCTGCCGGACTGTTCGACTATCCGGTGCTCCAGGCAGCAGATATCCTGATCTACCGCGCTGATTATGTACCGGTTGGCAAAGACCAGGACCAACACTTAGAGCTGACGCGCAACATCGCCCAGCGCTTCAACAACCAGGTAGGTAAGGAATATTTTGTGCTGCCGGAAACCTTGCACACGGAAACCCCCATCATCCGTTCCACCGCCGACCCGGCAAAAAAAATGAGCAAAAGCGCGGGCGAAAAGCACTACATCAATGTGTTTGGAGAAGAAGCCGTCATTCGCAAGCAAATCAAAACCGCCGTTACCGACACAGGCGATACCCCTGCGGGGGAAATGAGCGCCGGGGTGGCCAACCTGTTTCAGTTGCTGAAAGCATCGAACGCACTGGAAGCCCATGCTTCGCTGATGGACGACTACAAAGCCGGAAATCTCAAATATTCAGTATTGAAAGAAGGGGTCGCCGATGCTTTAGTGGCCGTCAGCACCCCTTTCCGGGAACGCAAAGCGGAATTGACTGCGGATAGAAAAGCGGTGAAAGAGATGATAAAGGCGAGTTCGGCGGAGATTCGGAAAAGGGCGCAGGAGACGGTTAGGGAGGTGAAGGAATTGGCTGGGTTGATTAATGTTTGAGATACCACCGGTATGCTGTATCTTTATGGTCTTGATATTGGTAACCAGTAAAATTGAAGACTAACGCCATATACCTATCCCAACAGATTTTGATGTTTAAAAAATTCAAGAAATGTCATCAGCAATTATTTGTCCACCTTATGGCATTACCGGAATTGAAATCAAAAATTTCAGAGGCATAACCTATACTTCAGTTGATGATATTCCTGAAGGTACTTCGTGGATATTTCTTACTGGTAAGAATGGTTATGGAAAGACTTGTGTGTTGCAGGCGATTTATGCGGCAATATTAGGAGGCCATGACCAAGGCCAATTGCTGGAAACCAATAATTTTTCTTTGAAGTTAAAAGGGTATCACCCAGATAAACCCTCATTTGAACAAATTGTAGAACAAAAGAGGGATGGGAATGTACCTGTGTGGTTTAGAGAAAAAATACATGCAGTTGCTTACGGTGCTTCACGCCTCAGCATTCAGGCAGGAACTCCAAGTAATGAAGCAAAGGGGAGGAGCGCCCCATCATATAGTTTATTTCATCCAGATGGTGTCCTCTTGAACATCGAAAATGAGTTATACTACCAATGGCTTCTCCGCTCACAATCTCCACAGCTCATCAGTGAGAAATATCGTGAGGTATTGAGAAGGCGCTTTGATACTGTTCGGGAAGCACTGATCCGACTCATGCCGAATATTGCTGCCATTGAAGTAAATGTAGACGCAAACCGGGTTGAATATGTTGAGAGAGATGAGGATGATCAGCCTTTACCAGAAAAACGAATATTTGAGGAACTTGCTTCTGGTAACAAAAGTATCATTGCTTTAGTTGGCGATATTGTTATACGTTTATTTGAAAGCCAACCGGAGGCTGCATCTCCCTCAGATATCGAAGGCATCGTCATAATTGACGAATTCGACCTCCATCTCCACCCCGAATGGCAAAAAAAACTACCAGGGTTGCTCTCACAGGTCTTTCCCAAAGTGCAGTTTATTGTTTCCACCCACAGCCCGATTCCTTTTCTTGGTGCGCCAAAAAACAGCGTGTTCCTAAAAGTAAATCGTACCGCGGAAGAAGGGATTACCGTTGAAAAATTGGATATTAATATTGAAAATTTGACGCCTAACCTGATTTTGTCTTCCGAAATTTTTGGCTTTACAGATATTTTCCCGGTGACCCATGATCCTGAAAAACGCATCCGGACGGAAGACACGATGGACGAAGTTGCGTTTACCGACTTGTTGGACAAGCGCCTGAAAAGTTATTTCGGCTCCGAACACGAACAGAAGTTAAAAGAACTGTTCAAAAGCGGCAAGTAGCGATGCGACACAATAACCGGCGATCCCTGTTTCCCATTCCCTTAAAGTTAACCTCAAACAGAACCTTGGAGGCGATCGAACGCATTGCCGCTTCTCCGAATAACAAGGATTTGATCAAGGAAGATATTTATAAAGCAAAACGCAGGGTAGGGGGCGTCGAAATTCAGGAAGCCAGAGAAGTGCTCAATAAAATGTACTACTTTAAGTGCGCTTACTGTGAAAGCATCGAATACAAGCCCGAAGTGGAACATTACCGCCCTAAACAAGGGGTAACTGAGGACAGCACACATCATGGATATTACTGGCTTTGTTATGAATGGACGAACTTGTTGCCTTCCTGCCACAGTTGTAACGCAGAAAACGGTAAATGCAATCAGTTTCCGGTTCTGGCGGCCAGAGTAATCAGCCCAGTGTTCACCCCTGATAATAAGCTGGACAGGTCGCAATGTTTGCTGGATCAGCACCCACTCTTAACCGAACAACCCTGTTTGCTTCATCCCGAAATTGATCATCCCGATACTGGGGCTTATTTCAAATTTTTCCACAATGGAAAAATGGAAGGTATTGATCAGGAGGGTCGTGGTGAGCGAACAATTGTCATTTGCGACCTGAACCGGCAAAATTTGCTGAAACTCCGACAGCTCTTGATCATTGATGACCTGCTATTTTTTATAAAAACTGGGATAAACGCTTTTTTGCAAGGGCAAGTACTGAATGAAGAACGGTTAAATACCTATCTCATTCCAATCTTTCAACGGCTGAAAGAAAAACGAGAGCCCAAAGAACCATTCTCCCTAATGGCAATGTACGTCTACGAACATTTTGACGAATTGATCGTCCCCCTCATGCCTACGCCAGAACAAGGCGAAGCGATTTCAGCGGCTTTCGCCAACTTCAAAACCGCACATCCAGACTAAAAAAATAAGACAAGCGCATGAAAATCATCTGCATCGGCCGCAACTACGCCGAACACGCCAAAGAATTGAACAACCCGATCCCTGAAAATCCGGTTGTTTTTATGAAGCCACCTTCGGCTATGCTTGTGAACGGCAAGCCATTTTATTACCCGGACTTCACCAAAGACCTCCACTACGAATGTGAAGTCGTGCTGAAAATCTGCAAAAATGGCCGCCACATACAACCCGAATTTGCCGCCGAATACTACGACCAGATCGGTCTGGGCATAGACTTCACCGCGCGCGACGTGCAGGATCAGCTCAAGAAAAAAGGCCATCCCTGGGAAATTGCCAAAGGCTTCGACGGTTCGGCGGTCATGGGGCAATTTTTGCCTTTATCGGACCTACCTGATCGCGCTGCCATCGAATTTCAACTCAAAAAAAATGACGAAGTGGTGCAGCACGGCAATACCCGCGATATGCTATCGTCTTTCGAGGCCATCATCGTTTATGTTTCCAAATATTTCAAATTGCAGGTCGGCGATTACATCTTCACCGGAACGCCCGCCGGCGTTGGCCCGGTGCAAATCGGCGACAAGTTGGAAGGGTTCCTTGTGGCAAAGGAAGGCATGAAGCCGTTGCTTTCGTGTGAGGTGAAGTAGAGGGTAGAAAGTAGAGGGTAGAAAGTAGAGGGTAGAAAGTAGAAGGTAGAGAGAAGCTTGCAGGTTCCGCTGTAAGGGGCAAGTTTTGCGAGTCCTTTGCGTCCTTTGCGGGAAATAGGCTTCGGTATTACTAAAACTATTCCTATTTTTGCCCCGGTTTTTAGGCGCTAAGCCAATTCAATTCCCTTAATTCTTTGTTTTTCAATCGAATAACATGCCATATCTATTTACTTCCGAGTCCGTCTCCGAAGGACATCCGGATAAA
>JBJXFD010000509.1:0-4991 GCA_046153985.1 Saprospiraceae bacterium | reverse complement strand
GTTATCCTTCAAACAAACCGCTCGATTGGAGGGCAGTAGAAAAAATTTCTATATTTACCCATACAAACATGAGTCATCCCGAATTTTCAGGCACCTTATGTCATGTTTGGGCGTTTTTGGGTGTCATACTGGTGCAGCGCACCCAAAATTTTTGTAGATATTGATCATATCAGGTGGATTTAGGTGCAGCGCACCGTAACAACGGTTGCCACAACATGCCAAGATTGCGGTGCGATGCACCTCACTACCCTGGATTCCTGTGATCTACAAAGGTTATTGGTGCGCTGCACCTCAACCAAAAATTCGGGATGACTCATGTTTCGCCAAAACAACAACGACAACCAATGAACAACGCCGCTGCACAGTCACCGCTGAGTTTCCAGAGCGCCGACTTCGACCTGCTTTCGCAACTCGTCGAGAACGAAAAATGCGCCCTTTTTCTGGGGCCGTTTGCATCGAGTGCGTTGTCGGCTGATGGCAGTCAAACGGCCCTGCGCATCCAGCTTGCACGCGAAATCGCCGAAGACCTGCGCCAAAAAACCGGCCATCCGTTGCCCGATACGGACAACCTCGGCCTCGTTTGCAGTGCTTATGTCAACCAGCCCAATACCTCACGCACTTCGCTCGAAATTAAAGTCCGCGATTTTTACCGCCGCCACACCGAACCTTCGCCGTTGCTGCTGGAAGTGGCGCGGCTGCCGTTTCGGCTAATTTTCACGGTTTCGCCCGATGAATTGTTGCAAAAAGCTTTTTTGAAAGAGAAAAAAAGGTCGTTCCGCGACGGGTATTACCGCTTTTCCAAAACGCAGACGGACGACTTCGACGACACGCCCGAAGGCTTGCCGTACATTTACCAGTTGTTTGGCCGCGTGCTGGAAAGCCCCGACGGCTCCCTGCCCCTGACCATCGCCGACCAGCTCGAATACATTGATTCCGTGCAGGGCGTTGGCAAAGAAACGCGCCTGCCCACCGGTCTGCGCAACGCCATGCAGGACTGCGAAGCCTTCCTTTTTTTGGGCTTCGACTACGAAAACTGGTACCTGCGTGTGCTGTTTCACATCCTCAAATTTTCGGATAAAACCAAACTCGTGTTCGGGCTGCCGGAAGGCGCATCGGCCCAAATGCCGGGCGCGACAGAAGCGTTTTTTCGCCACCAGTTCAAATTTTCTTTCCTCCAGGATCGCCCGCTCGAACTGCTTCAGGGAATCCGCGCGCGCATCGAATCGGGGCAAACGGGCGGACACCCCAATACCGGTCAGGCCACCCGAAGCCTGCTTTTTTTGCACGCCGCAGCCGACGAAACCCTCAAAGACAAACTCGACCGGCACCTCGCTTCGGTCAAAAAAAAGCACGGCCTCGCCTCCGGGAGCATCCACGATTTTGAAGGCGGCGAAGTGATCGCCACCCAAACTGCGAAAATTGACGCCGCAGCCGTCATCGTCGTGCTCCTTTCCGCCGATTTTTTGGCGGATGACGAGCTGGCTGGAAATTTAGTTCAGTGCGCCTTGGCCCGGCAGTCGCCCGAAGTGGTGGTGGCCGCTATTTATGCACGCCCGGTGGATGGCGCCGCGAATTTGTTTAAAGGAGAAGCTCCTGTTTTTCCTGCGGAGGCTATTCCGTTGAGTATGATGCAGGAGGAAGCGGGGTTGCCGATGGTGGCTTCTATGTTGGAAAAATTAATTGCTGCTTTAGTATGAATACCCAACTCCGCACCCGCTACCCCGGCCTTGCCTCGTTCACTACGGAGCAAAAAGATCTCTTTTTTGGCCGGAAACAGGAAACCCGCGACCTGTTCAACCTCATTTCGGTGGAACGCACGGTGGTGCTGTTTTCCAAATCGGGCTACGGCAAAACCTCCCTGTTGCAGGCGGGCGTGATGCCGCTCTTGTACGGACAACTGATGGCGCCCGTGCCCATTCGCTTCGGCACCGACGCGCTCACGCCGGAACAGCATTTCAGCATCCAATACGATACGGCCTGGCTCAAATTTCAGGGCAAAAGCGAGGCCGAAGCCCAAAAGCAGGCCCGCGACACGTCGGCCACCGAAACGTTTTGGGCACAAATCAGCCGCTGCCCGTTTGGCGCCCCGCCGGCGCAGTTTACGCCGCTGTTCATTTTTGATCAGTTTGAAGAATTGTTTACGCTCTACCCCGACCGCGCACAGCGGCAGCGCTTCGTAGGCGAGTTGGCTGACCTCATCCACGAAAACATGCCCGCCGCCCTGCGCGAGCGCATCCTGATGGATTTGGACAGCGGCAAAATCAGCGACGAAGAAGCCGCCCGCCTCGAAAAAGCGCCGCCGATGCGCTTTGTGTTCAGCATCCGCTCCGACATGCTGCATTTTATGGACGAACTGAGCGAGCAGATCCCGTACATCCTGCGCAGCCGCTACCAATTGTTTGGGCTGAACGAGGCGCAGGCCACGGAGGCGATTGTAACGCCGGCTGCGATTGGAGCAAGTGAGGCCGTCCCTCTCTCTCCCCCTCTCTCCCTCTCCCCCTCTCCCCCTCACATTTTCGCCAGCCCGCCCTTCGCCTACGCCCCGGAAGCCCTGAAACAAATCCTCGAAGTACTTTCCAAAAACCGCGAGGTCGAGTCTTTCCAATTGCAGGCCGTATGCCAGGCCATCGAAGAGAAAGTCATCGCCACCCCCGACCCCTCCGAAAGCACGGGGGCGTCGCGTCCCCCCTCCCTCGGAGGAGCCGGGGGAGGCTTTTTAGTCACCCCCGCCTTCTACGGAGGCCGCGCTGGCATTGACGACATCCTCGAAGAAAGCTACAACCGCCGCATCGAGGGCCTCGCAGCCAAAAACGCCGACTGGCCCGAAGTCGCGCGCCGCTTGCTGGAAGACGTGCTCGTGAACCAAAACGACCGCCGAAAATCGGTGGATGTCGCCGATATTTTAGGCAGCGCCGGGGTGTCTGCCGCGCTGCTGGAGGAATTGGAACGGCAGCGCTTGGTGCGCAAAGAGCCGCGCCTGGATTCCTTTTATTACGAAATCAGCCACGATACCTGGCTGGCGCCGATTGTGAAGAGCAGGAAGGCGCGGCAGGAAATCGAAGCGCGCGAGCGCATTGCGCGGGAAAAAGCCGACGCCGACCGGCGCAGGCGGCGGGCTTTGCTGACCTCCTTTGTGGCGGGCGCCCTGATTCTGGCGGCGGTGCTGGCGATGGGGTATGCTTTTCAAAAAAACAAAGAAGCGACCGCAGAAAAGGAAAACGCGCGGATTGAGAGAGAAAAGGCTGAAGATGCCATAAAAAAAGCAGGAGATGCAAGAATCGAAGCAGATACCGCTTCTGCCCGTGCAGCCATAGATCAACAGTTCGCCGTGAAACAGAGCGAATTAGCCGAAATTGCCGGGAAAAAAGCCAAAACGGCGGAAGATTTGGCAGAACAGAGAAAACTCGAAGCTGAAATCAAAACCCTTGAAGCCCAACGAGCGGCTTTACTGGCGGTGGAGTCTCTGATTGAGCAAAGCGAAGTAGATATTTTGAATTTGAACTACGAAAAAGCCTTTTCTAAAATGTCGAAAGCGGCAAACTTAGCCGCCAACTTTGGAGAAGAAGGGCGTGCTGACAAAAACAAGGTGGCTTTCCAACTCATGGAAATCGCCTACTTCCACCACCACGCCGGGCAGCCCGACCAGGCCCGCGAACCCTTCGCCCTTGCCGCCCGACTGCTCGGAAAACCCACCCCGGCAGGGAAGATAGACTTTGCAACCTTGAACGCCACCCAAGCAAAGTTTTTAAAAGAACGCTACTTCCCCTTCATCCAGCCCCTGCCCGGCGGCGCTTTCCTTATGGGCCGTGACAGCACCAAAGAAGAAGGAGAAGACAACGAACTTCCCCGCCACGAAGTGCAGCTCGACCCCTTCGGGTTGGCCCAAACCGAAACCACCTTCTGGCAATGGAACCTCTACATCACCGCCAAAAAGCGGGATATCCGGCGGTATTCGCCCGACTGGGGCATTGCGGGGGACAACCCCGCCGTCATAATGGACTGGTTCGACGCCTGCGAATACGCCAACTGGCTCAGCCTGCACGAAGGCCGGCAGCCGTTTTATGAGATTGATTCGACTGAAGAAGACCGCCGCAATTGGCAAGTGACCCTTTTAAACAGCGCCAACGGGTACCGCCTTCCCACCGAAGCCGAGTGGGAATACGCCGCACGGGGTGGCCCCGGCGCGCCTTACTACCTATATGCCGGCGGCGACAGCCTCGACCTCGTGGGGTGGTATGATGAGAACAGCACTCTGACGGGCGTGCAGCGCACCCACCCGGCGGGCGAAAAAATACCAGTCGTGTTTCGCAACGGATCAAAGCTGTTCGACCTAAGCGGCAACGTTTGGGAATGGTGCTGGGACGGCTATGATAAAGCGTATTACGAAGAATTTCGTAGTTCGATGGCAAATAACCCGACCGGCCCGAAAGAATGGACAAGCCTCCGGGTGGTTCGTGGCGGGTCCTGGAGCTTCGATTCCGACTACTGTCGGGTCGCGAGTCGCGACTGGGACCTTACTGATTTCCGATACGACAATATCGGTTTCCGGCTTGCCCGGTAGTTATCACCCTTTATCACTTTTACCCTTTTACCCTTTGTCTTTTTTTACCTTTTAACCTTTTTCGGCGAAGCCGAATTTTTTTTTGAAACAGCGACTTTTTAGGAGCTGTAAAAATTTTGAAAAATTATCTTTGCAACAGTGGGCAAGCCTGTATCCGTGTGTTGCGGGGCGGTTCGTGGAACAACAACAACAACAATTCCCGGTCGTCCAATCGCAACAGGAACAATGGAAACAACAGGAACAACAATAGGGGGTTCCGGTTGGCTGTGCATAACACATCATCGTTTTCATTCCCGCAGGGAATCTGCAAAAGCTTGAGCAGCTTGGCGAGACGTTGCAGATTCCCTGCGGGAATGACAAATCTGCGGGAGTAACGCATTTGCCGGGTTGGAGTAGTTCCGTTCAGGTGTCGGACACCTTTGGAGGTGTC
>JBJXFD010000506.1:0-3465 GCA_046153985.1 Saprospiraceae bacterium | reverse complement strand
GAAAAATCCTTTTCGCCCAATGCAGATTTGGTGACCATGATGACCAACAGCGAGGTGAACAAGCCTAACGTTGCCGTCGTGTGAATCCAGGAAGTCCAGTAGCCCCGTCTTTCGGCAGGAGCATGTTCTGCCACGTAAGTCGCCGCGCCGCCGTATTCCCCGCCAAGAGCCAAACCCTGCAACAGCCGCAGGATCAATACCAAAACCGGCGCCATGAAACCAATCGTTTCATACCCCGGCACGCAACCGATCAGAAAAGTCGCCCCGCCCATGAGCAGGAGCGTCATCATGAAGGTGTATTTTCTGCCGACGATATCGCCCAGCCGCCCGAAAAACAACGCCCCGAACGGCCGCACCACAAAGCCTGCGGCAAAGGTTGCGAGGGTGGATAAAAACGCGGCGGTGGGGTTGTCCTGCGGAAAAAATTTCAGGGAAATAATGGGGGCAAGGCTCCCAAAAATGTAAAAATCATACCATTCGATCATCGTGCCTACCGAAGAGGCTCCGATCACTTTTCGTATTCCAGCACTAGACTTACCCAACATGGTTCCCGTTTTTATCAGAAAAAGCAATTGCCGCGACAAGTTATGAAAACATACCATCCCGGCAAGTCCGGACAAGTTGTGAAAATTGTGATTTGAAAATTTATCAAAAAATCTAAGCGCCAGGGGAAACAAATTATAATAATTCAAGTATAACCAAAGTGGTCAGTGTGGTACTTCGGAGGGAATGATGCATACGGGATTTTTACGGCGGATTTTGCGATGAAAAATTGGTTTATAGCCAAAATGGCCCTAACTTCGCCATACCTGTATGACGTACCTGCGTTAAGAGAAAAACTACACCCATTTCGAGTTACACACTCCCCATTGCTGTCATGATCTTTTGATGAGCGGATGCTGCTACATCCTGTTCTTGTTTGATGTATACCACTAAAGTCCATGCACATGAATTGTATTGTTATCACCAATAAACAAAGTCGCTCTATGAGGTTCAAACCATTACTTTCGGCATTCGCCTTGCTTTTCGTACTTATACAAAGCGCGATGGCTCAGCAAACAGCCGAGTGCATCCAAAACGCCGCCATCGCTACGACGAGTGGTGCTACCGAATTGTTCGTATGCCAGGGCGATGGCGTATCCAACGTCATTCGCTTTAAAACCAAAATCATTTCTACCCCGGCGGCTTACTTAGTAACCGATGCGGCTGGCAATATTTTGTTCGTTACGTTCAATCCAACGATCAATTTTGAGAACCTGCCTCCGGGAAGCCTGCGCGTTTATGCGCTTTCTTACATCGGTCAGTTGCTTGCAGCGCCCGGCCTGAACATTTTTACCGATCCGCTGGGCTCTATTTGTTATGCGCTGACGACGAATTTCGTGAGCATTAACAATGTGTCGCCTGACGGTGCAACGGTGTTTGGGCCCAATTCAGCCACCTCATTCGTCATTTGCTCGAACGATGGCACGCCTGATGTGATTAGCTTTGGCTCCACAAGCACCAGTCCGCTGTATGCCTACTTAGTTACGGACGCGAACAACATCATCCTACAGGTCTCTCCTGACGGCAATGTTGACTTTTCCACCCTGCCCGACGGCATCTGCCGCGTTTGGGGCTTTGCCTACGTGGGCGATATCACCGCAACAGTAGGCAGCAACGCCGCAACGAGCAACCTGTCTACCGATTGTTTCGACCTGTCGGACAACTTTGTGACGGTAAACAAGGCAACCCCGGATGGTGGCACAGTTGCTTTTGACGACGGCAGCACTTCCCTCGAGTTGTGTACCGGCGCCAACGTTCCTAACTTGGTGCTGGAAAATCAGACCACATCGCCACTGAGTTATGGTTACGTATTGACGGATGCCAACAACATTGTCATTCAGGTACTGGCCGGCAACAGCATTGATTTCGATGCGCTGGCGCCCGGCACTTACCGGGTTTGGGGTCTTTCGTACTCCGGCGCCATTACGGCCGGAGCAGGCGATAACGCGGCCACCGCGACCCTGACGGACGGCTGCTTCGAGCTGTCTGAAAATTTTCTCAGCATTACGAAGCGCAACCTGGAGGGCGGCACAGTGAGCCTGACCAACTTAGCTACGGCAACCTTTACCTGCGATAACGACGGGGTCTCTGACGAAATCCAGATCATCAGTTCCGTTACAGATCCGGAGGAGCAGTATATTTTCGTCATTACCAATGAATTGAACAATATCGTTGGCACGTCCGTAGACGGGATCATTGATTTTGAAGGCACTGGCCCCGGCGTTTGTCGCGTGTGGGGATTGGCTTATTCAGGCACCCTCACCGTTGCACCCGGCCAGAATGCTGCTACGACAGATTTGTCGAACGAATGTTTCCAGCTGTCTTCCAACTTTGTGGTAGTTGAGAAAAAACAAGCCCTTGGCGGCTCGGTCATGCTGGAAAACGGTGATGACGCCATAGAAGTATGCGCCGGCGACGGCATCGCGGATGCGCTTACCTTTATTACAGAAGACGGCGAAGGCGAGCACTATATATTCTTTGTGACGGATGAAGACAACACGATCCTTTCCATTTCAACGGACGGCGTGGTTGATTTTGAGAACGAACCCGCAGGGGATTACCGCGTTTGGGGCGTGGCCTATACGGGCGATTTGAATGCCCAGGTCGGCGACAATGCTGCAACCGTGGAAGTATCGTTTGAGTGTTATGAGCTGAGCGAAAATTTTGTTGAAATAGACATCACCTTTGTGGATGGCGGCTCGGTATCTATCGTCGGCGGCGCGACCGCTGCGTTCGTTTGCGCCAACGACAGCCAATCTGACATCATTACATTTGATTTCACAACCGATGCCCTGAACGCAGACTATACGTTCATCGTAACGGATGAAAACAACAAAGCGCTGGTGGTTCTGGCCGGCAATGCCGTAGATTTTAATGTGGCTTCGCCCGATCATATTTGTAAGGTTTGGGGGATTTCATTCACCGGCACGCTCAACATTGAAATCGGAGACGACATTACGACGACGCAGCTATCTTCCAAATGCTTTGAATTGTCTGCCAACTTTGTGGAAATCAGAAAAGAAGAAACCAATGGCGGCACGGTAGCTGAAGCCGGCGGCCAGGATGCTTATTTTGTTTGCCCGGATGGCCTCGCCAATGTGCTTTCGTTTTCCAACACCGGCGTTTCTACCGGCGAATACGTGTACGTGGTGACCAACTCGATCAATACGATCGTTTCCATTACAGCGGACAGCGATATTGATTTCGATGCATTTGCTGAAAATACCTACCGGGTTTGGGGATTGGCCTACACCGGCAACGTAACGGCTGTAGTGGGCGACAACGCGGCCACTACGGAACTGACCGACGAGTGTTTCGACCTGAGCAGCAATTTCATTACTGTGACGGTAGGCACGCCCGAAGGTGGCGCCTTGAGTACGAACGGCGGCGCGGTGGAAGTTTACAGCTGCCCCGACGACAACG
>JBJXFD010000497.1:0-3661 GCA_046153985.1 Saprospiraceae bacterium | reverse complement strand
TTTATCTTTATCAGATAAATGCATGACCTATGGTTCAACAAGTATTCAACAGCAGCAAAATTACGCTCAGCGGCCTTGACGACAGCGATTTTAGTGAAAATGGCTTAGTGGTTAGTGCGCCGAAATCCTTATTGGGCAAACTCGGGTACGGGGATCAGCTTGACGCCTTGTCGCTTCACCAGCCGACGCTGGTGAACGGCGCCATACAAAATGCCCCCACAGGCATCATTCAAGATCCTGCGGGCAGCGCCATCGGCAGTGGCGTGGCGCCGTCCGGGGGCGGGGGCAGCGGCGCCATCTATAGTAAATTTCACCCGCTGGATCCAATTCCGGCCATAAAACAAGGAGAATCCATCTTTAATACGGCTCCCGCAGGCCAAAGGTTGTTGCATACCTATTCGCCAAACCTGTTCGCGTTGTCGTTGTCGCCGAGCCTTGCGAGTGACTGTCAAAAGGCGCTGGAGCACATCGCCAATGCCTATGCCAATGCTTATTTAGCCGGCAACTATGCCGCTACACTTCCCGGCGGCCCGCTTGAACACGTCAACCTCCTGAATTTCAGCCCCATTTCCGCAGCGATTTTTGCCGGCGCCTTCAAATACAATTTTGGAAAAGACAGCAAGGGCAATCCCATTATGCACCTGCACCCAAGCTATACGCTGACTGCGCTGTGGATTGCACAAGCCAGCCTTTTGGCTGAGCAGGTACCGCTGTTGGCCAGTGCAATTTATTTTTATGATAAGGCGGTTTTTAAGGCCGTGCAGGCGGTGATGGATGATTTTTTGGCTTAGCCGTTATTGCAAAATATAAATGCTTGTATTACATTGCATAGCAATGAATCCAGCTATGGCCATGATGAAAAGAGATGATCCTTAAAATGCCCCTGCTTTCTGGCACTATCCGGAAGTGGGGGCATTGTTGTCTGTCAGCTCTTGGAACTGTAATGGCACCAGCGAATAGAGTGATGGGAAGTTCCGATTGGTGTAGTCAGTGGTGGGGTAGTACGCAAGTTGGCTGTAATGCCGACTAAAGTTTCATAATCTAATTTTGTATATAAAAAATCAATTCAAATGAAAAAAATAATTTTGATTTACATTTTAGCATTAACATTAAATGAAGCCTTTGGACAAGAAGAAGGTAAGTTTACTATTATTGGCAACATCAAAGGACTAAGTGACAAAGCGATTTTGTATTTGGAATATACAGATGAAGAAGAAAAATTAATTGACTCAACCAGTATTATTAATGGAGAATTTTTATTCAATGGAAAATTAAAATCAAAAGCTGTAAATGCACTAATTAGGACATCAAATTTTACCTATTATAAATTCTTCTGGCTTGAAAATTCAATTGTCACATTCAATGCCGAAAAAGAAAAATTTATAGATGCACAAATAACTGGTTCAAATACTCAAATTGAACAAGATAAATTGAACAAAGTGCTAAATACTGTATCAGAAAAGGAACAAATCAAAGCGGAACAAAAATTTGTAAAGGAAAATCCAAATTCAATTGTAAGTGCACATATATTGAATGTTTATAGCTCTACTTGGGGAAAGGAAATGACAACAATTTTATATAATAATCTTTCTGAGGAATTAAAAAAATCCACTTACGGAAAATCTATTTCTAATTTTATTTATTTGAATAGGAGTGTAAAAAGTGGAGATAAGTATGTAGACTTTTCACAAAATGACACACAAAATAAAAAAGTAAATCTATCAGATTTAGACGGTAAAGTCATATTGTTAGAATTTTGGGGTTCTTGGTGTGACCCTTGTAGACAAACCAATCCTGAATTAGTAAAAATTTATAACGAATTTAAAGACAAAGGTTTTGAAATATTTGGTGTTGCTGCAGAAACAAATAAAGATGCTTGGCTGCAAGCTATTGAGAAAGACAAATTATCGTGGACAAATGTAACAGATTTAAAAGGTGACAAAAATGAAGCATCATTAATTTATGGAGTTTCTGGTTATCCGACAAACTTCTTGATTGACAAATCAGGAGTAATAATAGCACGAGAATTAAATATAAAACAGCTAAGAAAACAATTGAAAGAACTACTGGACAAGTAGAGAGGCACTACCGCCAACATCGGTTTGGCAATATGGCGGCTGAAGTGCTTCTATTAAACATTTGTGCAAGGCTCAACAGCAGTAGTTCTATTGAACTTTTGTGGTAAAAATCCGCCACATCGCCAAGCCGAAAACCGTTAGGTGTAATAAAAAATTCAAACACAATGAAGGTAAAAAAGATAGATTTGTTTGGTGATTAGGTAAAAATCGTCAAGAAGGAATTACAAGCCAAACGGAGGAATGTTTTGAAAAACAAAACAATCCAATCCATTCGGGGTAAAAAACTTTCCATCTCTTATTTTGTTTAAAGTTTGTTGGGAAATTCCCCAACAAGCGCTCATCTTTTAAAACAAAATAAAATGTCAGGAAAAAACAAAAAACAGTTTGGCGTGTGGATGGATTCCCACCATGCGACCATTGCAGGCAGGGAAAATGTGGACGAAGGGGATTTTGTTGTCCTGGGACATGTTAAGAATTCAGGCCCATCCAGCAACTCCAATGAGCATGCATCCAACAATCAGGAAATTACCTTAACGCATAAATTCTTTAAGGAAATTGCCGCGAATATGCCCAATATAGATGAGGTGCATGTGACCGGAACCGGCCAAATTCAGGAGCAATTCATAAAGTTCCTAGCCGACACGCCGCAGTATAAGAATGCAGTGTCCAGCGAAAGTACCTCGAATAAGATGGAGGATGAGCAGTTGATTGCTTTTATGGAAGCGCATTTCAATTAGTTAGTGTCTGTCTTTATAGTCCGATAGTGGGCAAGTGAGGGCGTCACTTTAAGTGTAATGTAGTCAACTTAGCAACGTGAATGACCCTGTTAAGTGTCAAATTTGAATAGCCCCCGATGCAATCGGGGGAAAAATGGAAGTGGTGAGGTAACGCCCAACCCCGAATGGGGTTGAATATTAGGGCGTGACGCATTAATATTCAACCCCATTCGGGGTTACCCGTTACAATTCGTTTATACGACCATCCCCCGATTGCATCGGGGGCTATTCACCTTCAACCACTTCGTGGTTATTTTTCGCTAAGTTGACGACATTACACTTTAAATGACACCCTCACTAACAACGCCTCCCGTTTCTTTGCATAACGCAGCTATTAGACTATAAAGACCCACACTAATTAGTGTCTGTCCAATTAGTCTCCAGTGTCTGGTCTTTAGAGTTCGAGAGCAAGGCATGTTTGGCCCCAAAAGCGGAAGTTTACTCGGGTAAATGACCGATTTTGGGGCCAAACATAACGCAACTATCGGACTATAAAGACAGACACTAATTAATTTGTCAATGCATTACCATCACTTTCTGGTGGTAAACAGCCTGATCCCGCGTCGTCACCCTGACCGTGTAAATGCCATTATTAAAAGCGTTGGCGTCAATTTTCATTTTTTGAAAAATATTTTCCGCTTTAAATATCTGCTTTCCCGTTATATCAAAAACCACAACATTAAACGTTTGTTCGGGCAGTTCAACTGCAAACGATTGCTGCGCCGGGTTGGGGTATACCTTAACCGCATTAGCCTCCGCTTCGATCTGGTCTTCCACGTCGGTGACATTGCAGATCACCGCGTTGAG
>JBJXFD010000492.1:0-18448 GCA_046153985.1 Saprospiraceae bacterium | reverse complement strand
CATATTCAACCCCATTCGGGGTTGTGCGTTACCTCACCACTTCCACTTTCCCCCGATTGCATCGGGGGCTATTCAAATTTGACCCTTGCAGGGTCTTTCACGTCGCTAAGTTGACGGCATTACTGCCTCCATCGGACTATAAAAACAAACACTAATTTGTTCTAGTTGGGCGCGAATTACTGTTGCCCCTCCAGTTGTTGCTCTTCCTGCGGCTTCCTCCTCCATAAGCAGCCGTGGAGGAGGTTTCCCTTCTTTGCGGTTGTCTTGACGGTTCCGGCTGATCGAATGCGGCAACGCCTGCACCTGACAGCGGGTAGGGGTGTTCGTTCACTACCGGTACATTCTGGCGAATCAGCTTCTGAATGTCTTTCAAATAAGCTTTTTCCTCCTGATCGCAGAAAGATAGCGCAATACCGCTGGCGCCTGCCCGGCCTGTACGGCCAATGCGGTGTACGTACGTTTCCGGAATATTCGGCAACTCAAAGTTGATGACGTGTGAAAGGTTGTCTACGTCTATGCCGCGTGCAGCGATGTCGGTAGCAACCAAGACGCGGATTTTGCCAGACTTAAAGTTGTTTAGTGCGTTCTGGCGGGCGTTTTGCGACTTGTTGCCGTGAATGGCTTCAGCGCGGGTACCCGTTTTGCTCAGGTCGCGCACCACGCGGTCAGCGCCGTGTTTGGTTCGCGTAAAGACGAGCGCGGAAGTAATCTCCGGATTCTTCAGCAGGTGCGCCAAAAGGTGCTTCTTGTCGTTCTTATCCACATAAAAAATGGATTGCTCCACTTTCTCAGCGGTCGAAGAGACCGGCGTGATTTCCACCTGTGCCGGATTCGTCAGGATCGAATCGGATAATTTGACAATTTCCGGCGGCATGGTCGCTGAAAAGAACAGCGTATGCCTGCGGGTTGGCAATTTGGCAATCACCTTGCGCACATCGTGGATGAAGCCCATGTCGAGCATCCGGTCCGCTTCGTCGAGGACGAAAAATTTGATGTGGTTGAGGTTGACGTGGCCTTGCTGCATCAGGTCCAAAAGACGACCCGGCGTTGCCACTAAGATATCCGTTCTGCGACGCAGTGATTCAATTTGTGGCCGATCGGGAACGCCGCCAAAAATGACTAAGCTGCGCAGGGGCAGGTTGCGTCCGTAAGCTTTCATGCTTTCGTCAATCTGGATGGCTAATTCCCGCGTGGGCGTAAGAATCAGTGCGCGAATCTGGCCGGGTTGCACCGGTTCTTTGCTTTCGTGCAGCAATTGCAGGATAGGCAGCGAAAATGCCGCCGTTTTCCCCGTGCCGGTTTGCGCGCAGGCCAACAGGTCGCGCCCCGACAAAACCATAGGGATGCCTTTCGTCTGAATAGGCGTAGGCGTGGTATAGCCTTCAGTATGAAGCGCTTTCAGGAGAGGCTCAATGAGGCCTAATGATGTAAATGACATTTGGATGAATAAAGTGAAAAAAAGTACATCGTCGGAGGCTGTTCCAATTGGAAACAACCTCGGGAGGCAACCCGGCTCAAAGCCGCCTGCCTGTTGTGAATGGAAATTTTTACCGACGCAACTTTGTAAAGGAAGGATGATAAAAAAACACATTCTGCCTGTTAAGGCACTGCAAAGATAATGTTTTTTATTGAAAGGAAGAGAAATAGTTGACCTCTATGGCGTCATTGCCCAGAAATAGAATGAGCCATCCCAAAAATCCGGGATGGCTCATATTTCGTTATGGTACAAGTTCATTTTTATGCTTTTCGACCTCAACGAGCATGTTTGAGATTCTCCAACATACGCTAAGCCGCCTTTAATCGCTGCGTCATCTTCGACCGCGACAACTTCTCCTCAGCGTATTCTGCCGTAATTTCAAACGTATCAATATCATCGCGCGACGGGAATTCAAACATTGCATCGGTCATAATGGCCTCGCAGATGGAGCGTAGCCCGCGGGCGCCGAGTTTGAACTCGAGCGCTTTTTGGGCAATGTAATCAATGGCGTCTTCTGAAAACTTCAGCTGGATGCCTTCCAGTTCAAAGAGTTTTTTGTACTGAAGCGCCAGTGCATTTTTAGGTTCCGTAAGGATGCGGCGCAGGGTGGGCACATCGAGCGGATCCAAAAAAGTGAGCACGGGCAGGCGGCCTACCAATTCAGGAATTAACCCAAAATGGCGGACATCCTGGTGGGTGACGTACTGCAACAGGTTGTCTTTTTCGATGCGTTCGGTTTCGTTGGCGCGGTAGCCGATCACCTGGGTGTTGACGCGCTGAGCGATCAGTTTATCCAACCCGTCGAATGCACCGCCGCAGATGAAGAGGATATTTTCGGTATTGACCTTCACCATTTTTTGCTCCGGATGCTTGCGGCCTCCCTGTGGGGGCACGTTCACATCGGTGCCTTCCAGCATTTTTAGCAACGCTTGCTGCACGCCTTCGCCCGAAACATCGCGGGTAATGGAAGGATTATCCGTTTTTCGGGCAATTTTGTCAATTTCGTCAATGTAAACGATGCCGCGTTCTGCCGCTGCAATATCGTAATCGCAAACCTGGAGCAGGCGGCTGAGGATACTTTCCACATCTTCGCCCACATAACCGGCTTCAGTGAACACGGTGGCATCTACAATAGCAAACGGCACGTTCAGAAAGCGAGCGATGGTTTTTGCCAGCAGGGTTTTTCCGGTTCCGGTTTGGCCTACCAGCAGGATATTGGATTTTTCAATCTCCACATCGCCGCTTTTGGGTTGATCCAATCTTTTATAATGGTTATAAACAGCAACGGAGAGGAATTTTTTTGCTTCGGTCTGTCCAATAACGTATTCGTCCAAATACGCTTTGATTTCACTGGGTTTGATGGACGCAGGGGCATTGGGTTTTGCTTTTTCGGCTTCTCCTGCAGCTTTTTGGATACCATACAGTTCTTGCTGGACAATTTCGCCAGCCTGCTCTACGCAAACTTCGCAGATATGACCCTCAATACCAGCGATGAGAATCAGGGCTTCCGATTTGTCTTTTCCACAAAAAGAACAATGGTAATTTTGCTTCGTACGACGCATTATAGTGGTTTTATCAAAACAAGATAAGTGGTTTTTGGGTAAGGGGCAACCTGGAGGGGATAAAGAGGCAAGACCTGTCCCGCCTAAGCGGGAAGGCAAGGGGCAAAAGGCAAAATTTCTGGAAAATCGAACCAAAATTGCCTTTTGTCCCTTGCCCTTTGCTCCTTGTCTTACTTCACTTCTTTCTTACGCTCCAGGACTTCGTCCAGCAAACCATACTCTTTTGCTTCGGTTGCGGTCATCCAGTTGTCGCGCTCGCAATCCTTTTCTACCTTTTCGTAAGGTTGTCCGGAGTGCTTGCTGAGGATTTCATACAGTTTTTTCTGTTCGTCCTTGATCAGTTTGTAATAGATTTCCATCTCGGTGACCTGGCCCTGCATGCCACCAAGCGGCTGGTGAATCATTACGCGGCTGTGCGTGAGGCAGGTGCGTTTTCCGGCTGTGCCCGCAGTGAGCAAAACGGCGCCCATGGAAGCGGCCAAGCCGGTGCAAATTGTAGCTACATCTGGAGTGATGTATTGCATCGTATCATAAATGCCCAGACCCGCGATAACGCCGCCGCCGGGGCTGTTGATGAACATCTGCACATCCCGTTTCGGGTCGGTGGACTCCAGGAACAACAATTGTGCCTGCACCACATTGGCAACATAATCGTTGATCGGCACGCCGAGGAAGATGATGCGATCCATCATCAATCGCGAAAAGACGTCAATGCCAACAATGTTCATCGGGCGCTCCTCAATTACATTCGGCGTAAACCCGTGGATGTTTGGTACAGAAACCGCCGTTTTTTCCGCATAGTGCTCGAGATGCATGCTGCTCATTCCCAGGTGACGGGTAGCGTATTTCAAAAACTCATCTTTTTGGAACATGGTTTTTTTTCCTTTTTGAATGGATAAACTGTTTTCTTAAACCGCACTAAGACAATGAATTCCCTGACGTGCTCTCAGGGAGAACGAAGCGGGTTTTGTAAATTTGAATACCGGCACTACGCAGAACCTCCAGAAAAGAAGACCCTCACATAACCGGCATGCTGTACTATAACAAATCAAGGGCATGCAGGTTGAATGGAGGGACGTGCTTTATTCTTCTTCGTCAGATTCGTTCATCAACTGGCCTGCGGCAGCCGACTTCAGGGCGGCTACTTTTTCATTTTCCCTCTCGGTGAAATCCGCCAATGAAACGTTGATTTTGTTGAGATTAAGCGTTGCGGCCAAGGCTGCGGACAGTTTCATACTGAACAATTCCTGGCGCGTTTCGTCCACTTGTTTGCGGTCTTCGCTTTCCAGCATCCGGTCTGCTAATTTTTCAACCAAATCTTCCGGCAAGCCATATTGCCGGTACATGCGGCTGACGCGTTCGCGAATGGCCGTCCTGACTTCGTCTTCTGATACGGCAACCTGGAGGGTTTGGGCGATTTTATCCCGGATCAACGACCAACGCAGCCCTTCCGTGAAATTGTCAAATCCTTCTTCCAGGCGTTTTGCACTCATATTTTCATTGGCAACGCGCAGCCAGCGCTTCAGGAAATTGTCTGGCAGCTCAAACTGGTGCAATTTGGTGAGGCGTTCCTGAACGTCTAACAGCAACATAAAATTCGAACGAACGGCGTAAGCGGAAGCAAAGGAGTTGCGGATGAATTCCCGCGCGCCTGCTTCGCCTTCCACCACCCCTTCTCCAAACATGGCATCGAAAAGGGCCTGGTCAAGAGCAGCCGATTCCATGTGCTGGATCTGTTGGATGGTTGCCTGAAATGCCGTTCCAACTTCGCGGTCGTCGTCGGGCTCTAATCCTAAAAGGAATTTGCGGGTATTGGCTTCCGAGGTGTCTTTTTCTAATTCGAAAGGATTCAACACCAATACGTCGCCTGTTTTTTTACCTTTCAGTTCGGCCATCGCGCTTTCACTGAGCGCACCGGTGAAGACTTTGGCTTCATGGCTTATGCCTTCGGGCTTCAGCGCGCCGGCTTCCATTTCTTCCAGCAACAAGGTGATGGTGTGGTCTTCTCCGACCGTATCTGTATCCTTCAACTCGCCTTTCTGACGGGCCGCATAGTTCAGGTCTTCGTCAATCAGGCTTTCCTCTACCTCGATGACGTAGTAATCATAGGTATCCGTGCCGCTAATGCCCTGCAATTCAAATTGTGGAACCAGGCCAATGTCAAACTTGAAATTAAAGGTGCCTAAGTTGGCCGGATCGAAAGCGATGTCTTCATGGTCTTCTACCGATAGCGGCTGACCGAGAAAGTCTATTTGCTGTTCTTCGAGGTATCCGAAGAGCGCTTTTTCTAATTCAGTATTCACAATATTGGCCAACACCGATTTGCCATACATTTTGCGAATGACCGAATCGGGGGTTTTGCCTTTTCTGAAACCTTTGAGTTGTGCCTGTTTTTTATAGGTCGCCAATTCTGTATTGAATTTGTCTGCGTAATCAGACTTTTCCAACGTGACCGTAAGGAGCGCATGAATGGCGTCAACATCCTCTCTTAAAAATTTTGGCATGTTCTTTTTGTTTTTATGATTGCAGGATCATTGCCCACCTTGAAATTGTAGCTTGTAATGTATTTCCGCGCTATGTGATGCAATGACGGTACGATTTTCCAAAAAAGTGGTAAGGTTAAGTGTGCGGGTGGAGGGACTCGAACCCCCATGCCTCACGGCGCCAGATCCTAAGTCTGGTACGTCTACCAATTTCGCCACACCCGCTTGTGCTGCTGAACGCTCATTCAGCGTCATGATAATCAAAACAATCAGGCTTATTAAACCACACAAGTTTCCAGGTAGTTCAAAAAGCGCTGCGAAAGTACAAACTTTTTATGCAAACCAACGAATGCCATTAGTTTTTAATTGATGGTGGACGGTGGACGGACGGTAGGGCGCGACCCTTGCGGTCGCACGGGAGACGGATACATCAACAATAATCATTTGTCAATCATCAATCATCAATAAAAAAAAGGCCGCCTTCCGGGGGACGGAAGACAGCCTTTTGAAAAAAGAACTTTTGCCGAAAATCAGAGTTTTAACACCTTGATTACCTTAACATCCGCTTTTCCATAGCGCATGCGCAGGAAATAGGCGCCGGCGGGGTAATCGGCAAAGTTGATAACAACACGGTTGTCCTGTGGTCCGGCACTTGTTTTATGAAGTACCACCCCGTTGGACGAAATAACTTCAATTTGAACAGGTTCGTTAAAGGTCTCAAATAATTCCACCGTCAGGTCAGTGCTCACCGGGTTAGGGTAGAGGTAAACCAGCTTGGAATCAACAATGATCACCGCTTCTGCGACCTGTGAGTAGCGGGTATTGCCGGCTTGGTCAGTAATAAACAACCGGTACCAGTTGAGGCCGTTTTTAGGCTCGTGGTGCATGAATTCGTAGAAGGCCATGCCTGAAGTAATCCGCGCTACCTGGCTCACCTGGCCAATGCTGCGGAAAGTTTCCCCGTCGCCGGAGTGTTCTACAGTAAAGGTAAGTCCTTGTGCCACTGCTTCTTCTATTTCCCATTCCAGCCCTACTAAAGCTTGTCCGCCAACATCCATTACCTTAGCTTCCAGAGCCAGACCATTGCCACAAATGGTGGGCAACGTAGTAACCGTCACGTTTTTCGTAGTCGTGGAAGTGCAGCCGTTTTCCGTAACGGTCAGGGTAACCTGGAAATTTCCATGAGAAACCCAATAGACCTGAACAGATGGGCCGGTAGCAGACTGAATGGATGCGCCAGCGCTGAATGTCCAGCTAACAACGGCCGTCGGTCCAGATTCCGTGGACGTAAATGTAGCTAACTGGTTTACACATAAGAGTTGTGGGCCTCCGATGGCCGCCACGGCCACATCATCAACGGTAATAGTGACAATATTCGTCTCCAGATACGTATTACAGCATTCGCGGCGCGTACAGCGGATAAAATACGTGGTTTGCTGAAGTGGTCCCGGATCGTAAGAAGCACCGTTTGCCCCTGGAATTGGTTGCCATAGTTGGTCGTTGAACGGCCCGCCAATTGTGCTGGTCATCCATAAGTATTCTAATGCGCCCATGCCACCCGATGGCGGGATGACCGGTACAATAGGCGCCGGATCTCCACCGGGGCCGCAAAGGTACTGGTCAGCTGCAATGGTGCCTGCATTGGTAATATTCTGGCACTTGGGGAAAAAGCCTGCGTCGAGGGTCAGGTCTTCATCGCCATAAGTCACAAATACAAATTGGCTCATGAACATCACCGGATCGGCATCGCTGTCCAATGCGTCATTGCTTCCCTGGTTTTGCGGAGAAAGCATTAACGTCGGTCCTGTCGGTGGGATAAAGGTTACTTTGTACGTACCCGGAGGGGGTACATTAAACAGGTAAATCCCGTTGGCATTGGTGAAAGTCGTATCTGCATAAGGATCATTAGTGTTCCCTGAAAGGATCACCATTACGTTTGGAATACCGATTTCACCCGGATCCTGGATGCCATCGCGGTCAATATCCAGCCAGACAAAGTCGCCAATGCGTGCCGGGCCTTTCAGCATAACCGAGCAGGTAGTCGTACAACCATTTGCATCAGTAACCGTCACAGTATGTGTACCAATCCCAAAATTCGTCACAGTTGCTGTCGTGGCGCCGTTGCTCCAGAGGAAGGTAAACGGACCGGTTCCACCCGTCACCACGCAGCGCAATTGGCCGTCGTTGAGGGCTGGATCGGTAACTTCCTGTAAGATTTCAATCGAACAAACCGGTCTGTTGAACGAGGTAATGTTCACCGTGGAAGTGGCGGTACATCCGTTGGCGTCTGTTGCTGTCACCGTGTAAGATCCTCCTGCGAGGTTGCTGAGGTTGGCGCCGGAATTGCCATTGCTCCAGGCATAGGTGTAAGGCGCCGTGCCGCCGCTTGCCGATGCGGAAGCCGAACCGGTGGTGCTGCCTTGGCAAGTACCGGTAATTTGAGCCGTCAAAACCTGAACAGCAGTCGGTTGGGTCACCGTAACGTTGGCTGTAGCCGTACAACCGTTGGCATCGGTTGCCGTGACCGTATAGCTGCCTGCGGGAAGTCCGAAAACGGAAGCTCCGGAATCGCCGCTGCTCCATGCATAAGTATAAGGTGCAGTGCCACCGCTGGCAGATGCCGTGGCCGCGCCGCTTTCCTCACCGAAACAATCGGCAGGTGTAGCAGTGGTTTGAACGGTTACCGCAGGTGGTTGCGTGATGGTTGCACTGGCGGTGCCGGTACAACCGCTTCCGCTGGTTACGGTCACGGAATAGGTTCCGGGCGCTAAGTTGGTTCGATTTTGCGTCGTTGCGCCGTCACTCCACAGGTAAGTCACCGTTGGAACAGCGCCGTTGACGACGATCGTAATAGAACCGTTATTGAGGCCGAAGCAAGTGACGTTAACCGCCGTTGGAATGACCTGTAATTGCGGGGTTTGCTCCACGCCATCGCTGCCAGTGGCAACGCAGCCATTCGCATCGGTTACCGTAAGCGAATAAGTTCCCGGCGCCAGATTACTGATTGTTGCGGTCGTGCCGCCATTGCTCCATAGGTAGGTAAATGGTGCAGTACCACCGCTGACCGTAGCCGTAATGGATCCAATATTTTGGTTGGAACAAATGATGTCATTGACCGTAAAGGTGAGGTCTAATTCCGGAATTTCATTGACAGTAATGGTTTGGACGATCGCCGTACAACCATTGCCGTCGGTCACCGTCAGACTATAAGTGCCTGCCGGAATATTGTTTAACGACGAAGTTATGGCGCCAGTATTCCAGAGATAAGTATAAGGTCCTGTGCCGCCCGTGACGATCGCAGTGGCTGATCCGGTATTGGTGCCGCCGCAATTGATCAGCGGGGTGTTGACCGTAACGCTCAATTGTGCGGGTTGGTTAATCACCACTGTTTTTTGAGCCGTACAGAAATTGGCATCGGTAACGGTTACCGTATAGGTGCCGGCTTCAAGCCCCTGGGCAATCGGGCCGGTTTGGCTATCGCTCCAGTTATAGGTGTAGGGCGGTGTTCCGCCGGTAGCGGTTGCTGTCGCGCTGCCGCTCTCATCCCCAAAACAGTCTGCGTTGTTTCCAAGGACAGTGAGGTTGAGCACGGGGGGTTGCGTGATGGTAATCGTTTCGGTCAGCGTACATCCATTATCCTCCGTCACCGTCACCGTATAGGTTCCAACGGTAAGGTTAATGATTTCTTCAACGGTTTGGCCGTTGCTCCAGAGGTACGTGTAAGGCGCTGTTCCGCCGGCGGGCGTCACTAAAATGCTGCCGGAGTTCCCTCCAAAGCAAAGTACATTGCGCGGAATCACGGAGATCGAAAAGTCGGAAACAACCAAAATTTCTGTTTCCCCCGCAGCCGTACAGCCATTGGCGTCCGTCACGGTTACCGAATAAGTTCCGGTACCTAAATCTTCAATAGACTCGCTGTTGGCGCCCGTACTCCATAGATAAGTATAAGGCTGGGTGCCTCCCGTTACCACAACGGTTGCAATGCCTTCGTCTTCAGTGCCGCAAACGACCTCGGTAGATTCGATGGTCACTTGCAATTGCGGCGCCGTGTTGATGGTCACCGTAGCAGTTTCGGTACAACCATTGGCGTCCGTCACAGTCACGGAGTAGCCGCCTGCTGCCAGGTTGCTGATGGTGGCCGTGGTGGCGCCGGTATTCCACAAGTAAGTATAAGCAGGCGTGCCTCCTGCGGGAATTGCCGTAGCGGTGCCGGTACTTGCGCCCACACAAACCAGCGCGCTGGCATTGATGGTGACTGTAAGATCGGTGGGCTGCGCAATGATGATCGTTTGAGAAACGCTGCAATTGTTGGCATCGGTCAGCGTTACCGTATAACTGCCTGCCGGCCGGTTACTGATGGTTGCTGTGGTTGCGCCCGTACTCCAAAGGAAGGTGTAAGGAGGGTTGCCGCCCGAACCGGCTGCGGTTGCGCTACCGGTGCTTCCGCCAAAACAAAGTACGTTTTGTATGTTCACTGTGACGTCTAAGTCGTCAATCACATTGATGTTGATGGATCCGGTAGCCGTACACTGGTTGGCGTCGGTGACAGTGACGGAATACGTGCCTTCTACCAGTCCGGAAATGGATTGGGTAGTGGCGCCGTTGCTCCACAAATAGGTGAAGGCCGGTGTGCCGCCGACCACCGTGGCCGTCGCAGATCCGGTGTTGCCTTCGCCGCAAACCACCGTCGTGCCGCTCAGAATGACACTGATCGCAGGCGCTGCCTGGATGGTGCGCGTGGCGGTAGCCGTACAGCCGTTCGCGTCGGTGACGGTGACGGTATATGTGCCCGGGCCGATGTTCTGCAGTGTTTGGGCCGTAGAAGATGTGCTCCAAAGAAAATTGAAAGGCCCTGTGCCGCCGGTGACGACTGCCATAGCGAAACCATTCGTTCCGCCCTGGCAAACGAGGTTAGGCGCCATAATATTTACAAATACGTTCGGCGGGGCGGTGAGCGTAACCGAACCAGTGGCGAGACAACCATTGCCGCTTGTGACGGTAACGCTGTAAGTGCCCGGCGCCAGTCCGGTGACGGTTGACGTAGTTCCGCCGTTGCTCCACAAATAGGTGAAAGGTCCCGATCCTGTGACGATATTCGCAGTGGCCGTGCCATTGCTGACGCCGCAGGTGGTCATATTGGTGCCTGTAACGTTGATCTGGAAGGGTTGGGCCGCCGCTACAACTGCGGTTGCCGTACCGGTGCAACCCACTGCATCGGTCACCGTAACGATGTAGGTGCCCGGAGGCCGGTTGGTCTGTACCTGTACGGTGGCGCCGTTACTCCATAAATAAGTATAGGGTTGTACGCCGCCGGATGGATTGGCCGTAGCAAAACCATTGTTAAAGCCGGGGCAGGTTTCCGGGGTGCCCAATGCTCCGACCATCAGATTCGACTGGGTCACCAGCGTAACCGATTGCGTCTTCGGACATCCAAGCGCATCATTGACTGTCACGGTATACGTGCCGGGACCTAAATTTGAAATAAATGGCCCGGTCTGTCCGGTACTCCACAAGTAGGTGAACGGAGGTGTGCCGCCGCTTGCTGTCACGCCGATGCTGCCATTGGTGAAACCCGTACAAGTCGGATGGGTCGCATTGACGTTGATCACAATTGGCGGTTTATTGCCAACTATGCCCGTCGCTACGGCTGTACAGCCATTTTGATCGGTTAGGGTGACGGTGTAGGAACCCGGAGGCAAATTGGTCTGCGTTTGTGTCGTAGCGCCATTGCTCCATACGTAAGAATAAGGTGGCGTACCGCCTGCAGGATTTGCCTGCACCGATCCGTTGCTGCCATTGGGGCAGGTGACGCCGGTTGCTGTTACGTTAACGGTTAATGGCGTGAGATTGAGCGTTATACAGTCCACGGCGCCACAGTTGTTTTGGTCGGTAATTGTGACGCAATAGGTTCCGGGGGGAACCGAAATGACCGGGCCATTGGCGCCTGTACTCCAGTTGTAACTATACGGAGGGACGCCGCCGCCGCCGATCGCGGTAACGGTGAACGGAATGTTGCAGGCCGTCGCCTGGAGATCTACCGTCAGCAAAGGTGGCTGGGTCAGGGTGACGCTGCCGTTGCCTATGCCGATCACGCCCGTTACGGTAACGGAATACGTGCCTACAGTCAGACCTGAAATCGTTGGTGTCGTTTGCCCGTTACTCCACAAATAGGTGTAAGGGCCGGTACCTCCAACCGGTACTGCCGTAATGCTGCCGTTGGGAAGGCCGAAGCAGGAAGGCTGTACGGGGTTGAAAAAAACGTTGATCTGCGCGCTCAGTGTAGGGAGCGATAAGCAAATCAAAGCGGTAACAAGCAGGGTAGAGCGCTTGAATGCGCTGTGTTCCCTCCATTTGAAGCTGGATAACAATTGTAAAGCTGTACGCATAGTGGATGTATAATTTGTTAGTACAAATCAAAAAAATTGGGAGGGAGTTTCGTCGTTGTTTAAGTGTGCGCTGCAATGAACAGTGCCACTAAGAGTAACATTGGTACACAAAAATAGATGCTCCTCTCTGTTGAACACAGAAAGAAGTTTTGAACGAAGGGGCAATAAGCTGGTTTTGCAAGGCAATGCGCTGGGTAGAACACGTGCCTGGGGTTGCAAAATTGCTTATCGTTGTGAGAACGGTGGGGACCAGAAAAATTCTCTTAGTAAGTTTATCTCCTACGAAGGCAAATAAACGACATTTTGCGCAAACCAACAAGGATTATAAATAAAAAAGTCGCATCACAAAAAAAGTGATACGACCTGCTACTAACAAATTATAATCCCATGAGTTGTTGGCTGTAAAGCCGATATCTTAAAAAAGCATTTAGCTTGGAAAAAGTTCATTGAAGTTGGCAGAAATTACTGCTTTCAAAGCCCCTATATAACACATAACCAGCCCTTTTAGTGTGCGAAAAGTTCTATTTTAACATTCCTTTTACAAAAAAGACAGGAATTGTTTTCCCCTACAACGCCTCAATCACAATCGCAGAAGCGCCGCCTCCGCCATTGCAAATCGCTGCCATGCCAATTTTACCTTTTTTATGGTGCAGCACGTTGTTGAGCGTGGTCACGATGCGCGCACCAGAAGCGCCAAGCGGGTGCCCGAGGGAAACCGCGCCGCCGAATGCATTGACGCGGGTGTCGTCGAGGCCCAGCGATTTGCTGAATGCTAAGGTCACTACGGCAAACGCTTCGTTGACTTCAAAATAATCCACGTCTTTCAGTTCGATGCCCGCCGATTTCAGGGCAAGCGGGGCTACTTTGACCGGCGCGGTGGTGAACCATTCCGGTTCGTGCGCAGCGTCCGCAAAACCGAGGATGCGCGCGATTGGCGTCAAACCGAGTTCCTTCATTTTTTCTTCGCTCACCAGCACCAGCGCCGAAGCACCGTCGTTGATGGTGGAGGCGTTGGCCGCTGTGACGGTGCCGTCTTTGGAAAAAACCGGATTGAGCGCCGGGATTTTGTCAAACTGCACGCGTTTGTATTCTTCGTCTTCCGAAATGACGACGGGCGCGCCTTTGCGTTGTGGCACTTCCACCGGTACGATCTCTTCTTTGAAGTAGCCCATTTCCGTAGCCGTAGCCGATCGCCGGTAGGATTGGATTGCGAAGGCGTCCTGCGCTTCGCGGCTGATCTCGAATTTTGCAGCGGTAGCATCGGCGGAAACGCCCATGGCCGTTTGGTTGTACACGTCCGTCAGGCCGTCTTTGACTAAGCCGTCCACGATTTCGCCGTGTCCGTATTTGAAACCGTAGCGCGCTTTGGGCAGGTAGTACGGAATCTGGCTCATGTTTTCCATGCCCCCGGCGACGACTACGTCGCGCATGCCCAGCATGATGCTTTGAGCGCCGAGCATGATGGCTTTCATGCCCGATGCGCAGACTTTGTTGATGGTGGTGCAAGGCACGGTATTGGGCAAACCTGCAAAGAGGGCAGCTTGCCGGGCGGGCGCTTGCCCGAGGTTGCCGGAGCAAACATTGCCCATAAAGACTTCTTCCACCAATTCAGGGGCAATCCCCGCTTTTTGCAGGGCGCCTTTGATGGCCGTGGCGCCAAGTTGCGTGGCGGAAACATCGGCCAATGCACCGCCGAAACTGCCGATTGGCGTGCGAACGGCGGCGGCGATATAGACTTTTTTCATGGTTAGAGCATTTTATTAATGTCTGTCTTTATAGTCCGATAGCTGCGTTATGCTTTTTCCCAAAATCGGTCATCCTGCCCGAGCGGGACTCCCGCTTTTGGGAAAAAGCATGCCTTGCTCTCGAACTCTAAAGAACAGACACCTGACTAAATGAACGGAAACAAATCAGCTGCAAAAGTCTGCTTTTGTGGCCAGACTTACCCGATTGTGGATGAAAAAAATGCAGTAACGGTCAAGCTTGTCTGCATTTATCGAAATGCTTTGTAAACACTGGCTTGCAGGGTGCTTTTTCAAATTAGAGATAGATGAGTCGGCCTCTTTTTTTTCGTATTTTGTTTCCCGCAAAGGGCGCAAAGGGTCCGCTAAGTCCGCAAAGCAAGACGCCCTCCTTAGCGTCCTTAGCGAGACCTTTGCGAACTTTGCGGGAAATCAATTAATTAAAGGCTATGTTGCTAAGCCTTTCTTCTGTCCTCCGCCCATCTCAAAAAATCAAAATAATTAAACACCCGCCGCTCTTCCGGGTCGGCTTTCGCCAATTCTAATTTGCCGTAGAGGCTGGAAAACAACTCCTTTTGCGGCTTGCCTTCCGTTGCATTGATGAGTTTTTTCAGGAAACTGAACAATAGTTTTTCGGTTTGGTACAAGCTTCCTTTCATGCTGTGTTGGCGCCTGACGGTATTGATCAGGTATTCCAGCAGGTCGTAGTGCCCCAATTCAAAGTGGGTGAGCAATTTCAGCAAATTGGCGAAGCGCAGCAGTTCTTCCACCACATCGCGCAGCGGCTGTTGCACCACTTCGTTCAGCCAGGTCAGGGCGTCGTCGTAACGTTTGTTTTCAAAATAAATATATGCCATCAGGTAGTAAAACGTGAGCTTGTGGTGCAGCGCCAGCCCTTTGCCGTAGCGGGCGAGGCCCTCCTGAATGGCGGGCAACCCGTTCAGCGCCGGCCCGAAATGTGCCTGTCCGACCCAGGCGTTCAATTCCAGCAGGGTACTCAATTCGAAAATCTTCTCCGACAGTTGCGGGATGCGCCGGAATTCCGGCCGCTGGGGCAGGGCTTTCAGTTTGGCAATGCCGTTTTCCAGCGCCTCGTAGCGTTTCAACTGGTGGTTGTCAATGAGAAAATTATTGAGCGCAGTGAGGTAGCGGCGCGGGTATTGCTCCATTAAAAAAGGATGGTCGTCCAGCACTTGCAGCAAATCGCGGTTGCAATCGCAGGCCGCTTCTGCGTTGCCGTTCATAAAATGCCAGGTAGACATAGCTTTGTAATAATCCAACTGCGCCCGCAGGCTGAGTCCGGCATCAGCAGGGGCAATTTGCAGTAAAGGTTCGAAGCGTTCCGGGAGCGAACGTTCGCGCACGGCCACCTTTTGGTAGTGCAGTTGAGCAACCGAACTGCTCCAGCAGGCGTATCGGCCCTCCTGAGTCAGGGAATCCAGCGCCCGGTTCCATTCGGCTTCCCAATCGTCGAGGTCTTGCGCCGTTGCGCCTTTATACAGCGTGCGGTCCATAATGGCGCGTTCCCGTTCCAGCAGGTCGGGCAGCAGCCGGAACAACTCGCAGGCGTAGATGTCTTTTCGCGCTTTTTTGAGTAATTTTTTGGATTGGCTGATTAGTCCCTTATCCAATAGAATATCGGCAGCGTGGAGGTTTTTTTGCACCTGCGCTTCCATGGAGTTGGAGCGGTGAAACCAATATAAGCTCTCGACAATTTGCTGGTGCAGGTAGCGCTTGGCCACGGGAAGGTATTGCACAAAACTGGTGTCGCACAGGCTTTGTTTTAAGGCGGCCTCATCGTAACTTTCTTGTCGGGCAACTGCATCGAATAGCGCCAGGTAGTTGTTTTGTTCGCCAATGATGTGCCGCGAAGCAAACTGCCGGAAATAGCGTTTTTCGCCGGAACTGAGCGAATGAATCAATTCGTGAAGATCGTTGCTGGCTGTCTTCATTCAGACTTTTCATTTATGAATGATTTTTTTGCTAAAAAGCACTTTAGAATCCCATTCGCAAATTTAAAAGCTTTCTCTGCATCTCACCTCAATTATATTGAAAATAAACATCAAAATCAATCTAAAATCTCATGTCTAACGTCTATTGTCTTTCTACTCTCTACCCTCATCCCTCTACTCTTCACACTTTTTACTTTCGACCAAACAATCATTTGTCTGACCCCACTTTTCATGCCAACTTGCAGCCATATTTGACAAACATCACTTTAAATGAATAAAAAGATGCAAAAAATACTGCATATCCTTTTCCTTTTGCTTGCCTTTCACGTCTACAAATTAGGCGCGCAAACCCAGGATGAACGCTGGACGAGTTACCTCGCACCGGGCCTCGTCAACGACTATCTGGAAGAAGGCGACAAGCTCTATGTGGCTACAGATGGTGGCGTTTTTGTCATGGATAAAACAACCCGGACGGTGCTTGAACACTGGACTAAGCGTTCCGTGGGCATTCCTTCCAACCGGGTGGAATCCATCCGCAGAGACGCTGCCACCAACCGCATTTTCATTGGCACTTACGACATTGCCGCACTTACGGTTCAAAACACCGACGGCACTTGGGAAAACATCCCTTATCCGGAAGCATTGACCGCTAATAATAGCGGCAATCCGGTGATGACCTATTGCTTAGAGTTCGACAACGAAAACCGCGCCTGGGTTGGCACCAGCCACGGCTTGTTGCGCTACGAAGAAACTGCGGGAGAAGGCGAATGGACCTTGTTTAACGAGGAAAATACCGGCGACTTTCTCCGCAGCGTGTGGGACATGGCGAAGACTGCGGATGGACGCTTGCTTTTTGGCAGTCACCTGCTGTTTGGCACTGCCGGCGATGGCATCGAATTGCTGTCGCCGCTCGGACCTAACAATAACCCTTTCACCGAACTGTTTTCTTACAGCGATGCCAAAGTACACGCCCAGGCGGATGGCACGCTCTGGTTTTTTACCGACGTTGGTTCTTATGGCCGGTACGACGGCAACGAATGGCAGGTGATAACCAACGCGGACCAGCCGGAAATTACCTTCCATAACCTTGGTTTTCTGACGGAAGATGCAACGGGCGCACTTTGGGTAAACCTCGGCTGGCAGGGATTTGTACGCTACGATGCGGTGAACGACGCGTGGGAATTTGCCGAGCCTGTAACCGATACACAGGTGGAAACTGCATCCGGACTATATTTTACTGAAAACGGCCCGGTACTGTTTGAGCAGGCGAAAATGGAATGGCACGATGCTGCTGGCGCAGTGCTCGAAACAACCGATCTGGGGAATTACCCGTTCGACGGCCTCATTTGGCGTATGGAGGCCGACCAGGAAGGCAGCCTTTGGAGCTTAGAGTCGAACCATACCGGACGCCTGCGCAACTTAGAAAGCGGCGCTGTTATTGACGTCGCAATCAACGGAGAACCGGTTTATCTCAGTGATTTCGCTTTTACAAATGAAGGAAAACTTTGGGCCATCAGTGGCAAACGCGTGATCCGGCAGACGGAGAACGGCTGGGAGTTTTTTGATTTCACCAACTCCGACTTGCCCGATTCTTATGGATTCAGCCACCTGACGATCGACAGTGACGGGCGTGCCTGGATTGCCATATATGAAAAAGGACTCTACCGCTACGACGACGCCAACGGTTGGAAACACTTTAACAACCCCGCAATCGTGCAGAACTTCGTCATTGACCTGGAAGCCGGAAATAATGGGCAGTTGTGGGTCAGCACCTGGTACAACAATGTGGGTACGCGGCTTTTGCTGCTCGATGGCGAAACTTTGTCGGTCTACAACCCGGAATTGGGCAGCAACTACTGGTCGCTCAGTAAACTGAATTTCGACGAACAGACCGGCCGGCTTTACGGCGCTGGCTCCGGGTTGGGCTACTGGCAAGACAACGCCTGGCATACCATGGAACTGCCGGTGGATCTGGGTACCAACCAATACCTCTTCACGTTAGAAATAGCCGGCAACTACATTTATGCTGCTACCCGCGAGAGTCTGATGCTGTTCGATGGCAACGAGTGGCAGGTATTTACTCCCCAAAATTCGCCATTACAAGAATACAATTTCTACGACTCCGGCCTCGATGCCCTCAGTGGGCGCATCTGGGTAACATACAACAGCATCCGCGCAGTAGATGTCTACCAGACCGATTTTTTGGTCAACACGTCCGCTCCGGGAAATCACCTCAACACATTTATCGCAACGCTTTCTCCGAACCCCACTACCGACCTGGCCATTGTCGCGTATGAATTGCCGGTTGCCTCAGCCGCCCAGGTAACGGCCCGCATCTATAACCTTCAAGGCGCCGTGTTGCGTTCGTTTGAGTGGGATGGCAGCGCCGGGAAATACCGGCAGGAGCTCAACCTCGGCGGATTGGAAGCGGGCGTTTATTTGATGGAAATTGTTGCAGGACAACAGCGTAAAACTGTGAAGCTTGTAAAACACTAGAATCTGCCTACCTATTTAGTCGGGTGTCTGTTCTTTAGAGTTCGAGAGCAAGGCACGCGAAGGCCCCAAAAATGGGAGTTTACTCGCGTAAATGACCATTTTTGGGGCCGAGTGTAACGCAGCTATCGGACTATAAAGACAGACACCAAATAGTAAGGCCGGCGAAGCATCACTGCCGCGCCGGCCTTCTTAAAACACCTAAAACCCTATTTATTTCTGTTCTGTTAGCCCGCACCCCTGTCAGGTTTTCAAAACCTGGCAGGGTTCAGGTTTTTATCCAATCTCTACGGTGCGTGCAGCCACAACTTTGGCTTCTTCTTTTTTAGGAAGCGTGACCAACAGCACACCGT
>JBJXFD010000490.1:0-4119 GCA_046153985.1 Saprospiraceae bacterium | reverse complement strand
TGATGCACGACATCGAAAAAGCCATTACACTGGCCATCATTGACGATCGCTGGAAAGAACACCTCCGGGAAATGGACGAATTGAAAGAATCGGTGCAAGCTGCTTCTTTTGAACAAAAAGACCCGCTGGTAATCTATAAGGTAGAAGCCTACAACTTGTTTGAGCAGTTGGTGTTTGAGGTCAACGAATCGGTCACTTCTTACCTTTCTAAAGGTACTTTGCCCGAAGTCAGTGCACCAGTGCAGCAGGCTCGGGAACGTCGTCCGGACATGAGTCGCGTGCGCACCAACCGTTCGGCAGAAGAAATGGCCCGGGCAGCGGCTGAAGGCGCAGGAAGCGGCCCCGTTCGCCAGGAAACCATTCGCCGGGTGGAAAAGAAAGTAGGCCGGAACGATCTTTGCCCTTGTGGAAGTGGCAAAAAGTACAAACATTGCCATGGGAAAGATGCGTAAACAAAATGATTACAATCTTAGCAAGTGTAGTTCTTTTGTAAAAAGAAGTGTTATTCTTAATTCAAAAATGCTTTAGATCAACCTTTTTATAATAACTTGCACCCGTAAACCAAAAGGCCGTTACTGAACCCGGCGCGACTTAACTATCATGAACATAGCCAGCTTAATAGATCACACGTTACTCCGACCAGATTGCAATTTGCAGGATGTAAAGAAACTGTGCGCCGAGGCGCAGCAATACGGCTTTGCCGCCGTTTGTATTCCACCGTTTTTTGTACCGGATGCCACTCAAATCCTTTCATCCAGCCCCGTTAAAGTAGCTACGGTGGCCGGCTTTCCGATGGGTTATTCAACAACCGGTGCAAAAGTCGAAGAAATTAAGCGCGCGATAGACGACGGCGCCGACGAAATAGACGTGGTGATCAACCTGTGCGCTGTAAAGAACAACAACTGGAAATACGTCCGCGATGACATTGATCGCGTGGCTACCGCTGCCCGCCTGAAAAGCAAGTTGTTGAAAATCATTCTCGAAACCGGCCTGCTAACCGAATCGGAAATTACTAAGCTCTGCGAAATTTGCTTAGAAGTTGGCCCGGATTTTGTAAAAACTTCTACCGGCATTCACGGCGAAGGCGCCACCGTGCAAACCGTTCGACTCCTCCATTCACTCTTGAAAGACAAGATGAAAATTAAAGCTTCGGGCGGCATCAGAACCAGGGAAGACGCAGAACGCCTCATCGAAGCCGGTGCAAAAAGGATCGGCAGTTCTGCCAGTGTGATGATTGTGACCGGATAGGCCAATTGTCTTCAATTGGTCAAAATCGCTGAAAACCGCCTTCATTTTATCCCCGTGCAAGGATAATTTCTATTATTGCTTTGCAACTTCCGAATTTATTTTCAACTTAGTGGCATGACCTTATTTTAGGCAGGAAACCTACCTTCTAAATCGCTTGTCTCATGTTGAAAAAATTATGCTCAATTCCGATTTTTTTCTGGATTGCCTGTGGCGCTATAAACGCTCAGATCCTCACTGCTACCCCGTCGTTCCCAACGGCCGACGACCAGGTGACCATCGTGTACGATGCAACCCAGGGAACCGCCGGGCTTAACAATTGTGCCTGCGATGTCTACCTGCACACCGGAGTCATCACCGCTGCAAGTACGTCCCCTTCCGACTGGAAATACGTCGTCACCACCTGGGGCCAGGCCAACGCTGCCTGGAAAATGACGCCCGTGCTGGGCCAGCCCAATAAATACAGCTACGTGATCGGGCCTTCCATTCGGGCTTATTACAATGTTCCGATTGCCGAACAGATCCAAAAAATGGCATTTGTTTTTCGCAATGCCACCGGAACCTTGGAAGGTAAAGCAACCGGAGGAACCGATATTTTCTACGATGTTTATGCCGAAAACATAGACCTGACCACGAGTCTGACCTCTCCCGGACTGTCGAATTTAGAAGTTGCTCTGGGCCAAAGCATTCAGGTGCAAGGAGTCGCTTCTTCTGCTGCCACACTCTCCATTTACCAGGATGGAGTGCTGCTGACCAGCGCGGCCAATACCACAACCCTCAACTACACAATCAATGCCACGTCAAGCGGTGCGCATGAAGTTCAGTTTATTGCAAATAATGGTCAAAATGCCGACACCAGCAGCTTTACTTACACCGCAACGTACCGCCTCGACCTGACAAGCCCTGCGCAGTCGGTGGTATTGACCCAGATCGGCGGCAACATCCCTGTAAATGCCAATGCCTACATCACTTCCAGTATCCAAATGTTTGTGGACGGCGTCCTGACCGCCCACAACCCGACCAGTGCGACCTTCTCTGCCAACATCAATGTCACCCAGGGTGGTACGCACGAAGTGGTCATTGCCGCCGCGTACCAGGCAGAACGCGACACTGCCCGGTTCGTCTACGTCGTTCCCGGTAATGTAACGGTACTCAATCCGCCGGCAGGGGCTAAAGACGGCATTACTTACCAGCCCGGTGGCGACGGCGTGCATTTACAATTGTATGCCCCCAACAAACAGGTCATTTTTGTGCTTGGCGATTTCAACAACTGGCAGCCCTCTTTGGCCTACCAGATGAACCGCAGCGTAGATGGCAATACCTGGTGGCTGGCGGTGAGCGGCCTCACGCCCGGCGAAAAATATGGATTCCAGTACCTGGTGGACGGCGCTTTGCGCATCGCTGACCCTTACAGCACCGTTGTGCTGAACGCCAACGACGATCCGTTCATTCCGGAAGTCACCTACCCAAATCTACACGCTTATCCGACCGGAAAAACCACGGGCATTGTCTCGTTGCTGCAACCCGGCGCGCCTGCCTACAACTGGCAGGTCAATAATTTCACAGCGCCGCCAAAAGAAAAATTGGTGGTCTATGAATTGCTGCTGCGCGATTTTTTGGATCGGCACGATTACCCTACCCTGATAGATACCCTGGATTATTTAGACCGCTTAGGCATCAATGCCATCGAACTGATGCCCGTAAATGAGTTTGAAGGCAACCTAAGTTGGGGATACAACCCGTCGCACCACATGGCGTTAGACAAATATTACGGGACTATTGATGACTTCAAGCGCTTTGTAGACGCCTGCCACGAACGCGGGATCGCCGTTATTTTGGATGTGGTCTACAACCATGCTTTCAGCCAAAGCCCGCTTGCGCAACTGTATTGGGATGCGGCCAATTTCCGGCCTGCACCCGACAACCCCTGGCTGAACGTCACGGCGCGCCACCCTTTCAGTGTTGGATACGACTTCAACCATGAAAGTGCCGCCACCCGCAAATTTGTAGATCAGGTCATGACCTACTGGCTGGAGGAGTTCCGGGTAGATGGTTTCCGTTTCGACCTTTCTAAGGGCTTTACGCAAGTCAACAGCGGCAGCAATGTGGATCTTTGGGGTCAATACGACGCTTCCCGCATCGCAATTCTCAAGCATTACGCCGACGTCGTTTGGGCTGCAAATGAGGATGCCTACGTCATTTTGGAGCATTTTGCGGCCAACAGCGAAGAAATTGAATTGCATAGTTATGGCAACGGGATGTTCTTCTGGTCTGGCGCCGGTGTACACAACCAGTTCCTCGAAGCTGCTATGGGCTACAATTCAGACCTCAATGGCGCGCTCCACACCAGCCGCGGCTGGACGCAACCCAACCTTATCGCCTACATGGAAAGCCACGACGAAGAACGCATGATGTTCAAAAACCTGCAATTCGGCAACAGCTCGGGCGGCTACAATGTGAGGAACTTCCTCACGGGACTCCAGCGGGTGGAATTGGCTAGCGCATTTTTTTATCCCCTTCCAGGACCAAAAATGTTGTGGCAATTTGGAGAACTCGGGTATGATTTTCCCATCAATTATTGTCCTGACGGCACAATTGCCGAAGGTTGCCGGGTGGCCAACAAGCCCATCCGCTGGGACTACGCCGAAAGCCCCAACCGCCGGCGCATTTACGATGTGAAACGCGCACTCATCGAGCTGAAGACCACTTATGATGTCTTTAGCACCACGAATTTTCAGACCTTCCTTCAGGGGCCGACCAAACGCATCCACCTGCTGCACCCCGAAATGGATGTGGCCGTGTTGGGCAACTTCAACGTTACACCCGATAATGTGCAATCTCCTTTTCCGCACACCGGCTGGTGGTATGAATATT
>JBJXFD010000474.1:0-5496 GCA_046153985.1 Saprospiraceae bacterium | reverse complement strand
TTCAAAGAGGAGTGCCCAAAGCAGAAGCCCAACCAGACACAGCAATTTATGGTGCTTACCAAAGAGGTGATTTCCAAGTGGCTTTGGATGGGATTACTCCCTTCCTCAAAAGCGGAAGCGCTAAATCCAATGATTATATCCTGGCAGGGGTGTGCAACCTGAAGCTGCTAAAACCCGAGGCTGCGGTCAACCATTTTCTCGAAGCGCGCCGCCTCGATCCGGGGCGTTATGCCGATGACCTCCGCTTGTACCTTGGCCTTACTTATACCCTGCTGAACGAAAAAGAAAAAGCGCTTGAAGAATTGCGGGCTTACAGCAGAAAAACGCCGGCGGATTCAAAATTGATAGAGGCGCTTGAAAAAGAATAAAAGCTTGTTCATGATTTCCCGAACAAGCGCTAAGGGTGTTTCATGGAGTCTGCCATTACTTTGGGAGCTCAGACCGGGCGCGGTTCAGCATACTTCGCTCTTTTTTACAACTCATCCTTCAATTTCGACAACTCATCCATTTTATCGCAGCACCCCCCATTTTGACACCCTAATTTTGGATCATCGGAGCTTGTGAAAGTTTGCAAGTAGGCAAATTAGCAAGAAGCAAGTTGGCCAATTTGCCCCTTGCCTCTTCAGCATCACAAACCGGCTTTCTTTGATCTAAAATACACTCGAAATGAAACGCATTCTCTTACTTCCCATCCTTCTGTTGGTTGCATTTTCGCACTTGCTGGCGCAAACGCAGACCGTTAAAGGACAAATCACGGACAAACAATCCGAAATGCCGCTCATCGGCGCCACCGTCGTCTGGCTGGGTGATGTCGCCCAAACCGGCGCCGTAACAGACGTAGACGGCTATTTTTCTCTTGAAAACATCCCCGTTGGCCGGCACGCGTTCCAGGTCAGCTACATTGGTTACAGCAGCCTCACCATTCCGAACGTGGTGGTCACCGCCGGAAAAGAGGTGGTGCTCAACCTCGCCCTCGAAGAAGGCATCACCAAATTGGATGAAGTGGTGGTCACCGCTTCCGCGGAAAAAGACAAAGCACAAAACGACTTAGCCACCATCAGCGCCCGGCAATTCAGTCTGGAAGAAGTGAACCGCTACTCTGGTGGCAGAAGCGATGTGGCCCGTTTGGCGGGCAACTTTGCCGGCGTGAGCACACCCGACGACAGCCGCAACGACATCGTGATCCGCGGCAATTCCCCAACTGGCGTGCTCTGGCGCATCGAGGGCATCCCAATTCCCAACCCCAACCACTTTGCCACGTTCGGTACAACCGGCGGCCCGGTTAGCGCCCTGAACCCCAATATGTTGCGCAATTCCGATTTTCTCACGTCTGCTTTTCCGGCTGAATACGGCAACGCACTGGCCGGCGTGTTCGACCTTGGTTTCCGCAGCGGCAACCGCGACAACCACGAATATACGATTCAATTGGGCGCGATCAGCGGCTTAGAAGCCATGGCGGAAGGCCCGATGGGAGGCGGTTCGTATGCCGTTGCCGGGCGTTATTCCTTTGTAGGCATCGCCAAAGAAGCCGGTCTGCCCATCGGCACGAATGCCACGCCGGATTACCAGGACATTGCATTCAAGTTGGATTTTGCGAACGGCAAGGCCGGGAAATTTACCCTGTTTGGCATCGGCGGCCTCAGCGACATCGCTTTCCTGCACGATGAAATTGACGAAACGGACCTGTTCGCTGCGCCAAATGAAGACGCTTACGCAAAAAGCCGTTTTGGCGTCGTCGGCTTGCGCCACAACCTGATTTTGGACGAAACGGCTTACCTCCGCACTGTTGTAGCCGCTTCTACGTCGCAAAACCAGTTTGACAACGATGAATATTTCGACCAGGGCACGGACTCGGAAAAACTGCTCCGCATTACAACGGTGGACAATAAAGAATACCGGCTTTCGCTGTCTACCTACCTGAATAAAAAATTCAGCGCGCGCTTTACCGGTCGGGCAGGCATTTTGGCCGAAGGCTATTCCTACGACCTCGACACCGAGGATCGCGACAATGCACCCGACCTGGATGGCGACGGCGAACCAGACTGGCGCACCGTTTACCGCTTCGACGACCAAACCACGCTTTTGCAGGCATTTGCGCAAACGCAATACAAAATTTCGCCCCAATGGACGCTGAATACCGGCCTGCACGTCCAATACCTCGCCCTGAACGAAACCGCTGCGCTGGAGCCCCGCTTAGCGCTGAACTGGGGTTTCAAACCCGGCAACACCCTCAATATCGGCTACGGCATGCACCACCAGGTTCAACCGCTGCCCCTGCTGTTGCTGGAATCGGAAGACGCCAACGGAAACGCCCTGCGCACCAATTTCGACCTTGGGTTCACCCGCAGCCACCATTTTGTAGTGGGTTACGACGTGAAGTTGGGCAACGACTGGCGCGGAAAAGCGGAGGTGTATTACCAATCGGTTGAAAATGTGCCGGTTGAATCTACGCCAAGCAGCTTTTCCATCTTGAATGTCGGCGCAGATTTTGCGTTCCCCGACGATAAATTCAACTTAGTCAACGAAGGGACAGGAAGCAACTATGGCGTGGAATTCACCTTGGAAAAATTCTTCAGCAAAGGCTATTACACCTTATTAACCGCTTCCATCTACGACAGCAACTACAAAGGCAGCGACGGCATCGAACGCAGCACTGCCTTCAACAACGGGTATGTGCTGAACGTATTGGCGGGCAAAGAATTCAAAATTGGCAAAGAAAAACGCCATGCGCTCACCTTCGACACCAAACTGACTACCGCTGGCGGCAGGTACTATACCCCGGTGAATTTGGCGCTTTCGCAACAATTCGGCACGGAAATCCTGGACGAAACGAAAGCTTTCAGCGAACAGTTTGACCCTTATTTCCGGTTGGATGTTAAATTCGGGGTACAGTTCAATAGCAAAAATAAGAAGCTGTCCCAGCAGTTTTATCTTGATATCCAGAATGTTACCAACAACGAAAACATTTTTGCGCGCCGCTACAACGAACAAACCAATCAGGTGAATGAAGTCTACCAGGTTGGATTCTTTCCGGATTTTATGTACCGGTTGCAGTTTTAGTGGGCAGTTGGCAGTTTTTCAGGGTGCAGTTGGCAGTTGGCAGGAATTCAGTTGGCAGGAGGTTTCTGGGTGCAGTTGGCAGTTGGCAGGAATTCAGTTGGCAGGAAGTTTATGGTTTCATCATGTTGATTAATAAACGATTGAGTTTTCTGTGTTCAACTTGACAGATACTGGAACTTCATCAGAAGTACACCCAAAACTGCCAACTGCACCCTGAAAAACTGCCAACTGTTCTACCCGTTTGCTCGATGGGAACACCAAACATGATCAGGAGTTGGCCCTAAACTGCCAACTGTTGGCTGAAAAACTGCCAACTTCTACAACTATTTGCTAAATTCGATTAAACGAACACAATGGTCAATAAAAAAATCCTCATCATCAATGGTCATCCGGATATGGAAAGCTACAATACCGGTTTGGCGAAAGCCTACAAAAAAGGAGCGATAGCAGCCGGAGCCGAAATTCAGGAAATCAATATTGCAGAATTGCAATTTAATCCGGTGCTGCAGTTTGGTTACCGCAAACGCAGCGAACTGGAGCCCGATCTATTGGACGCACAGGAAAAAATTCGCTGGGCCGAGCACTTAGTCTGGGTATTTCCGATCTGGTGGGGCGGACTTCCGGCGCTGACGAAAGGCTTTATTGACCGGGTTTTTCTGCCGGGTTTTGCCTTTAAATACCGCCCCAATTCACCCTGGCAGGAAAAACTGCTGACCAATAAAACGGCCCGGATCATTTGCACCCTCGATCAACCCAACTGGTATTTCCGGCTCGTCAACCACCGACCAGCTCATCACGCCATGAAAAAAATGACGCTCCAGTTTAGCGGCATCAATCCGGTAAAAATTACCACGATTGGGCCCATTCGGTTATCGAGTGAAGCTTACCGGATTGGGTGGTTGGATAGGGTGGAAGGATTGGGGAGAAGGATTGGATAGTTTTAACTACTTTTCGGCATGATAAAAAACATGGAACACTATCTCGGCTTCAATGACCTGCGCTTCAGGCTCATCGGCACGCCATTGATTGGGTTCTTCATGCCGTTTTTGTTCTTCAACAGGGGTTGGAAAGACTGGCCGGATTTATTGTTAGGGTCGTGGATCATCAGTATCTTCATGACAATCCTGTATTGGGAAGGGGCACGCCGAATCACGGCATGGTCAAGAAAACGCCATCCCGAATTTTCAAAAACCGGTAAACGAATCATTCAAACGGTCGTGGTGGTCATAAGCTACGCCATTGCCGTTGATTTTTTAACGGGAATTACCCTGATGAAATGGCTGATGCCGCCGGATTGTGTGCCGCCATCGGGGCTTGCAGGCACTTATTTGTTGATTCTGTTTATCCTGGCGGTATACGAAGCCGTGTTCCTTTACGACCAGTGGAAAAACGCGCTCTTAGAGCAGGAGCGGGTGAGGCGGGAACACGTCCGTTCGCAGTTGGAGGGGTTGCGCAGCCAGGTAAATCCGCATTTTCTCTTCAACAGCCTTAATACGCTGATGAGCATTATTCCGGACGACAGCCAGTTGGCAGTCAGTTATTTACAGCGATTGTCGAAAGTCTTCCGCTACGTGCTGGAAAACCGCGACGAGCAACTGATTTCGTTAGAAACGGAACTGGATTTTATCGAACACTACGTTTTTTTACAAAAGGAACGCTTTCGCGAAAACCTGAAGGTAAAGATGGAGATCCCCGATAACCTGAAAAACCTGAAAATCGTACCGCTGTCACTCCAGATTTTGTTTGAAAATGCGATCAAACACAACATCGTGTCCGAAAAAAAACCGCTGACCGTCGAGGTGTTTGCACGCGACGCTAAACTCGTGGTGCGCAACAACCTCCAGCGGAAAAGCCAGGTTATGGATTCTACCAAATTCGGCTTAGATAACATCCGCCGCCGCTACCACTTTTTCACGGAAGAAACCGTAGACGTGCACGAAGACGCGCAGTACTTTACCGTGGCCATCCCCTTACTCCCAATTACCAACAACCATCATTAACCAATACACCAATAACCAATACACCAATAACCAGTATTCGCCATGCGCATCCTCATCATCGAAGACGAATTCCACGCGGCAAAACGCCTTTCCGGTTTGGTGACCAAATTGCGTCCGGGCGCACAAATCCTGAATGTGCTGGATTCGGTGGAAGACGCTACCGAGTGGCTGGAGCAAAATGTCCACCCGGATCTCATCTTCATGGACATTCAATTGGCGGACGGCCTCAGCTTTGAAATTTTTAAAAAAACAAAGATCGAAGCGCCGGTCATTTTTACCACCGCGTTTGATGAATACGCCCTGCGCGCGTTCAAAACGAACAGCGTGGACTACCTGCTGAAGCCGGTGGACGAGGTGGAAATGGTCGCTGCGCTGGAAAAATTTGAACGCCTTTTCGGCAAAACGGATACGCCGACCTTAGAAATGGGCGCCATCC
>JBJXFD010000459.1:0-8570 GCA_046153985.1 Saprospiraceae bacterium | reverse complement strand
TCACGCCAGACTTTACCGGAAGAAAACCTGCCTGAGGGCAACGCAAATAATGCTTTACCAAAAAGAGTTTTGGGGTCTGCCCAAATCCTCGATCATGCGATTGATAGAGTACTCATTTCCGAATTTACGCCTGCCTGTGTGGTCATCAATCAGGAGATGGAAATTCAGCAATTTCGAGGGTCAACGGATTTGTTTCTCACGCACCAGCCCGGCAAAGCGACTTTTAATGTCGTAAAAATGGTGCGCCCTGAAATAGCTTTAGAATTGCGCAATGCCATTTCAAAAGCCACTAAAACGAAAAAGCGCGTTCGAAAAAGTGGCATAGAAATGAAAATGGATGCCACAATGCGCATCATCAGTTTGGAAGTTGTACCGCTTAGTATAGATTGGGATGAACCCTTGCTGCTCATTCTATTTACGGAACACGAACAGATTGAAGCGTTTCAAAGTAAAATAAATGGCAGTAAAAATAATTCATCCGCAAAAGACCGCAGGATAAAAAAACTGGAAGAAGAGCTGGTTGCGGCCCGTGCTGACATGCATGCTTATGTGCAGGAGCAGGAAGCGTTTACGGAAGAATTACAGAGCGCGAATGAAGAAGTGGTCAGCGCAAATGAAGAGTTGCAAACAGTGAATGAAGAATTGGAAACTTCAAAAGAAGAAATTGAATCCACCAACGAGGAACTGACCACCACCAACCAGGAATTGCAAACGCGCAACGAGCTGCTCCACGAATCTTACGAGTATGCCGAAGCCATCATTTCCACCATTAATGAACCCTTGCTTGTGCTCGACAATAAGCTTTGTATCAAATCTGCCAACAAAGCATTTTATGAAAAATTTAAAGTGCGTGAAGAAGAGACCGTCGGCGGGCTTTTATATGATTTAGGAAATAAGCAATGGAATATTCCCCGCTTGCGCGAATTGCTCGAAGACATTATTCCCAAAAATGCTCAGTTTAACAATTTTGAACTTACACACAACTTTCCTTCCATTGGCGAAAAAATAATGCTGTTGAATGCAAGTCGGGTAGTTCAAAAGATGCACCAGGAACAATTAATTTTGTTGGCAATTAATGACATTACCGAATCAGCGTTGCAGCAGCGCAAAGAAAAAGAGCGCCTTAAAAAGGACATCAGCGAAAGTAAATTATACAACCAGAAGCTGGAAAAAGCAGTGGAGGAAAGGACAAAAGAATTAGCGCAAGTCAACGAAACCCTGGCAGGGAAAAATACTGAGCTTGTACGAATAAATAAAGAATTAGAATCATTTGCCTACATTTCAAGCCACGATTTGCAGGAGCCGTTGCGTAAAATACAAACTTTTGCAAGCCGGATTCTCGAAAAAGAAGCTCAAAATTTAACCGAAAAAGGCAAAGAATATTTCCGTAGAATGCTTGACGCGGCCAAACGGATGCAGACGCTAATTGAGGATTTATTGGCCTATTCCCGTACGGGCACCACCGAAAACACGTTTGAAAAAACCGACCTCAGCGACATTATTGAAGAAGTAAAAATCGAACTAAAAGAAGCACTTCTTGAAAAAGAGGCAACGATTGAGACGAACAAAAGCTGCGAAATTTATGTCATTCCCTTTCAGTTCCGCCAACTCCTGCACAATCTTATCAGCAATTCCTTGAAATTTTCAAAAAATGGCACCCCTCCAAAAATCAAAATAAAGAGTATACACGCAGAAGGCCGAAAATTAAAAAATGAATTACTTATACCAGACAAAGTGTATTGCCACATCAGTGTTTCCGATAATGGAATCGGATTTGAGCCGGAATTTAAAACCCGGATTTTCGAAATATTTCAACAGCTTCACGGCAAGGACGAATATGAAGGCACAGGAATCGGCCTCGCCATTGTAAAAAAAATTATCGAAAACCACAACGGTGTAATCACTGCAACTGGCGTACTTAACAAAGGCGCAAGGTTTGATATTTATCTCCCGGTTTAAGCGCTTGTTAGACCCCCCCGGCATGCTCTAACAACCATAAAATGATTATTTTAAAATGGAAAACGCCTCACTTCAAATTTTACTTGCCGACGATGATGAAGGCGATCGGTTTCTGTTCATAGAAGCGGTTACCGGTATGGAAATAAACGCCATTATTCACACCGTAAACGATGGCGTTCAATTAATGAAACACTTAGTTAAAGAAGATGGCCCCCTGCCGAATTTGATTTTTCTCGACCTGAATATGCCGCGTAAAAATGGGTTTGAATGTTTGAAAGAAATCAGGAGCCACGAAAAATTAAAAGATATTCCCATTGTGATTTATTCTACCTCGGCTTCTGAAAAGGATATTGACGAAACATTCAACAATGGTGCAAATATTTACATTAAAAAACCCAATGATTTTAACCTGCTGGAACAACTCTTGTATAAAGCAATCAGGAACATTGAACAATATCAGGAGGAGCCTGCTTGCAAAGGAACTTTTTTGTTGAAAGGATAGCGCTTTATTTAGTAAGTTCGATTATAGGTTCTCAAGGACTCGAGGTAAGATTTTGACTCCTTGGGCAGCGCCAAAGCCACTACTGAGGTGACTAAAGTAATTGGCAAAATATCCATCTTCACCCTGGTAAAATTTAATGTCGTTGAAATTAATTTTATCCCCATTATTATAGCGAAACCGCTTGCCGAAGAATCCACCTTTTGTTTCAAATTCACCCTCTTTCAAGAGTGTACCGTTGCGTAAATAGATAAAGGGGGGAGGGGTATCCTGTTTTCCCTCTTGAGCAAATGAAATAATTGGCAGCAAAACCAGACACAATACAAAATAGAATAAGTACTTCATGGTTGATTTTTTTGGTGTGAAAAAAGATTGTTATTGAATCAAGAGTTTTTGAACGCATTTTCTTGTCCCATCATCTAATTGTACGATATAGGTTCCCTTGTTTAAGCTTGAAATATCAAGAGAAACTTGCTGCGCCCCAATGCTTACTTGTTTTTGCTGCTGAATTAAAGGCCGTCCGTTGCCGTCAAACACTTTTACCCATACAGAACCATTTACTTGAGCCAAGAAATTTAAATGCATGTGTTGAGCTTTTGTTGGATTAGGATAGAGCAAAAACGCATAAGGCAACGCTGTTAATTCAGTGGGAATAAAAGTCATTCCCCCATTGTTGATGTATAGTTTTGCAATTGCGGTATTTGAAGCATTTACACCTGTAATCAGCACATCCTGATCGCCGTCACCGTCCACATCTAAGAAGGAAGACGAACTGATCCATACCCCTTCGAAAGGTGTTTCCAGCACTTCAGTATAATTACCCGCCCCGTCATTAACGTATAGTTTCGTAATTATACCCATAGAATTACTTCTCCCCGCAAGGAGCACATCCGGGTCGCCATCATTGTCCACATCTGAAACAGCGACCGAACCAGAACTTACTCCCTCGAAAGGCGTTCCCAATACTTCGCTGTAAATGCCTGTCCCGTCATTGGCGTATAATTTCGCAATGCGAATGTCTGCATCCGTTTGCCCTACAATGAGGACATCCTGGTCGTTGTCGCCATCCGAATCAAAGGCACATATGCCAGAACTTGCCGCTTCGAAGGGTGTCCCCAACATTTCGCTGTAATTGCCAATTCCGTCATTGACGTATAATTTCGCACTTTGAGTAAGAAAAGTATTGTTCCCCATAAGGAAGACATCCTGGTCGCCATCGCCGTCTACATCCGAAAAGGCAACCGAAGCAGAACTTACCCCTTCGAAGGGCGTTCCCAATACTTCGCTGTAATTGCCAGTCCCATCATTGGCGTATAATTTCGCAATGCGCGTTGATGAATTATTATTCGCCCCCGTAATGAGGACATCCGGGTCGCCGTCGTTATCTACATCCGAAAAGGCGATCGAACCAGAATCTATTCCATCAAAAGGCGTTCCCGATACTTCGCTGTAGTTGCCCATTCCATTGTTGGCGTATAATTTCGCAATTGGCGTTCCTGAATTGTTGCTTCCCGTAATGAGGACATCCGGGTCACCGTCGCTGTCCACATCCGAAAAAGCGATCGAACCCGATGATACTCCCTCGAAAGGTGTTCCCGGCACTTCGCTGTAAGTGCCCGTCCCGTTGTTGGCATATAATTTTGCAATAGACGTAAAGAAATCAATGCTCCCCGTAATGAGGACATCCGGGTCGCCATCGCCGTCTACATCCGAAAAAGCGATCGAACCCAATATTACCCCTGCGAAAAGTGTTTCCGACAACGGGCTATAGCTGTAGGCGCCCATTCCATTGTTGAGGTATAGTCTCGCATTTGGATTCAATGAAGTATTTAACCCTGTAATGAGTACATCCTGATCGCCGTCGCCGTCCACATCCGAAAAGGCGATCGAACTAAAATCTACTCCCACGAAAGCTGAAGCTTTTTTGTAAGTGCCCGTCCCATCGTTGGTGTACAATTGCGCAATTCGGGTTCCTGCAAACCCTGTGATCAGGACATCCTGGTCTCCGTCGCCATCCACATCTGAAAAGGCGATCGAGCCGGAATCTACCGGATCGAAAGGCATAGCAGAGGGAATTTCCGTAAAGGTTTGAGATGAAAGTAACTGTACGCAAAAAATGGATGCGAGAAGTAATTTTAATTTCATTTTTGTGGTGTTTATTTTTCTGTAACAACTTAACCGTCTAAAAGTGTGGATACAAGAAAAGTATAGCCCACTATTCGTGGTTTTTACCAAGCCATTTACGGTAATTCAGTAAATGCTTTACAACACATCAGTAAACCTTTTCCTGATAAAAATACAGATCGAAAGTTCCTGTTTCCCGGCGAATAGTCGCTTTCTTGGAGTAATAACCATAACGCGCCTCTTTGCTTTGATAAAATTTAATGTCTTTAATGCCAATTTTATCTCCGGTGCTGTCGAAAAACCGGTCGCCAAATAGCCCGCTTTCGACTTCAAATTCGTGTTGCTTCAACAGGGTGCCATTCCGCAGAAAGAGCATCGGGGAAAGGGTATCCGTTTTTTCCTTTTGAGAAAAAACAGTCAGCGGCAGCAAAGCCAGCCCCAATACCAAATAGGATAAGGATTTCATAACAGGTATTTAGATTTTAATAAACTATATAAGGATATAATACGAACCGCTAATATGCGGAGAAATTTTCAATTGTTTTAGGAACTTGTCGCTGGCAGACAAAATATGCACTATCTACTCCGTCCCGCACCGTCAAAATCGCGCGCTCGTTACTACCTCTGGTAGTAAACGGATCAAAGCCGCGGGCTCCAGCCCGGCTGAAAAAAATTTAAGTCCTTGATGTTCAAAGATTTTGCAGCGAATATTCATCGGTTTTTAGCACTTAAAGATAGACAGAAAGGAGGGTTTTGGAATAAAAATCATGGAGTATGTCCGGCGGGCTGAACCCGCAGCCTTAATCTGTATGCGACCTCGGAGGTCGCAACAAGCAACGCCGTTTTTAAAATGATGGGGGTGGAAAGTAGTCGAGCTTGGGCGCGAGCGGGGAATCGTGTGTTTATGATATTGTTTAGCAGTAATCTTTAAATCAAGTCTTTAATCCAAAACAAGAATACCAATAAAATTGATAATGTTATTAAAATCCATAATATCTTTCTTGAGGACAGCTTCTTGAGCAATTTATTTTTTGAAAAAAACTTACTCAATACAATCATCACGGCATGTGTTATCAACGACATCAAAAACATCACCACTAATCGAAAAGCAATATTCTTCATCGCTAAACTAAAGGACATATCAGATTCTGGTCCTATGTATAAAAATGAAACAAAAAAAAGTGCCCATAAGGTGATTCCTATTATCAAAAGACCCAAGGTAGTGGCAATTGCATTTACCATTGTATGAATACTTAATCTCATTATTGAATTTTATTTTTGAAAAATTAGCACATTAGAGCTTGTTCCTACAAAAAACAAAAACAGCCGAACCCTGCAATAACAAGATTCGGCTGTACGCCCGCACAAAGTTCTGACCTTATACGAGCTATTTGCAGGATTTTATCCTAATCTTAAGGTCTGCCAACTAAAGTTGGCGACCACAAGCACTAATTCCCCAACGCCGCAGCGCCACCCACGATCTCCAGGATTTCCCCTGTAATCGCTTCCTGGCGGGCTTTGTTGTAGTTGATGCGCAGTTCGCGGAGCATTTCTTCGGCGTTGTCTGTCGCCTTGTCCATGGCCGTCATGCGCGCCCCGTGCTCGGAAGCCTGGGTGTCCAGCATGTATTTGTGGAACTGTATTTGCAGAATGTTCGGAATCAGGTGTTCCAGCAATCCTTCCTGGCTTGGTTCGAAGATGTAATCCGCTTTTTGCTTGCTCTCTCCGACTTCCAATTTCTGAACCGGCAAAAATTGCTCGGCTTCCGGAAACTGGGTGGCGGCGTTTTTGAAACGGCCATAAGCCACAATTACCGAGTCGTAGGTTTTGTCTTCAAACGCCTTCATCAGGCCCGCAGACACCCGCGCTACGTTGTCGAAACGCAGGTCGCTGAACAAATCCACGTATTCGCCACGTACATTCGGGTAGCGTTTACGGAAGAAGTCGTAGCCCTTTTTGCCAATGCAGAGGATGTCCAACTGGCCTTTGGCGGCAACTTCTGCGTATTGCGTCTGCAGGATTTGCGAAGCGGCTTTGATCACGTTGGTGTTGAACGCGCCAGCCAAACCGCGGTTAGACGTCACCACCACCAGACAAGCGCGCTCCACCGGGCGTTGCACGCCGTAGGTGGAAGACACATCGCTGCCGAGGTTCGACAGGATGTTGCGTAGCATGGCGTTCAGCTTATTCGAGTAGGGCCGCATCTGAACGATGGCCTGCTGCGCTTTGCGAAACTTTGCAGCCGACACCATTTTCATAGCTTTGGTGATCTGCTGCGTGTTTTGCACCGACTTGATCCGCTCGCGTACTTCTTTTAAATTACCAGCCATGACACTATTTCTTTTCTTTGTACTGAGAGGCAATCTCGCCAGCCAATTTCTCAACAGCTTTCAGCGAAGCATCTTCCAGTTTACCGGCTTTGAATTCTGCTAAGATTGCCGGGCTTTGGCGCTCGAGCGTCGTGAGGAAAATTTCCTCAAACTCGCGCACTTTATTCACCGGCACATCGCGCAGCAAACCTTTCGTACCTAAGTAAATGATAGCGACCTGCTTTTCTACCGATACCGGCGAATATTGCGGTTGCTTCAGGATCTCCACGTTGCGCTTTCCTTTGTCCAACACCGCCGTTGTCGCAGCGTCGAGGTCGGAACCGAATTTGGAGAACGCTTCCAGTTCGCGGTACTGCGCCTGATCGAGCTTCAGCGTACCGGAAACTTTTTTCATGGATTTGATCTGCGCGTTACCACCTACCCGCGATACCGAAATACCAACGTTGATGGCCGGGCGGATACCGGCGTTGAACAAGTTCGATTCAAGGAAGATCTGACCGTCAGTAATCGAAATTACGTTGGTCGGGATATAAGCGGAAACGTCACCTGCTTGTGTTTCGATGATCGGAAGCGCTGTGAGCGAACCGCCGCCTTTCACCAATGGCTGGCCGTTTGCGTCTTTCGCATTTTTCAGCGAATCCGGCAAATCGTTCATGCTGCGAGCGATGTCGTTGTTGCTGATGATTTTGGCTGCGCGCTCCAATAAGCGGGAGTGCAGGTAGAATACGTCGCCCGGGTAAGCCTCGCGGCCCGGCGGACGGCGCAACAACAGCGATACTTCGCGGTAAGCAACAGCCTGCTTCGACAAGTCATCGTAAATGATGAGTGCCGGGCGACCTGTGTCGCGGAAAAATTCGCCAATGGCAGCGCCTGCAAACGGTGCAAAGAACTGGATCGGCGCCGGATCGGCAGCAGAAGCGGAAACGATGGTGGTGTAAGCCATGGCGCCATTTTCTTCCAGCGTGCGGGCCACGTTGGCTACCGTAGAAGATTTCTGGCCGGAAGCCACGTAGATGCAATAAACCGTTTCGCCGCGCTCGTGGAATTCGCGCTGGTTGATGATGGTGTCAATGGCAATAGCCGTTTTGCCCGTTTGGCGGTCGCCGATGATCAACTCGCGCTGGCCGCGGCCAATCGGAATCATGGCGTCAATGGCCTTGATGCCCGTTTGCAGCGGCTCGCTTACCGGCTGGCGGAAGATAACGCCCGGAGCTTTGCGCTCCAGCGGCATTTCGTAGCGCGTGCCTTTGATTTCGCCTTTGCCGTCAATGGGTTGGCCGAGGGTGTTCACTACGCGGCCTACCATGCCTTCGCCCACCTGGATGGAAGCGATGCGACCGGTGCGGTGTACGCGCGATCCTTCGCGAATATTATCGCTTGCGCCCATCAGTACCACACCCACGTTGTCTTCTTCGAGGTTAAGTACGATGGCTTGAACGCCGGTTTCAAATTCAACAAGTTCGCCTGCCTGTGCCTTGTTCAGGCCATAAACGCGGGCAATACCGTCGCCTACCTGGAGCACGGTTCCGTATTCTTCGAGTTGCGTGGCAGTACTGAAGCCGGAAAGTTGCTGCTTCAGTATCGCTGATATCTCATCAGGTTTGACATCCACCATGGTGTATATGAATTTGCTTGATTATTAAATGATCAAAATTGGT